>NZ_JAPEPX010000001.1:2685000-2985000 GCF_026339935.1 Streptomyces sp. NBC_01551 | reverse complement strand
TTAGTGCGCTTTCGGGCGTGCGAAGCTGAGAACTTAAGCGCCAGTAAACGGCGGTGGTAACTATAACCATCCTAAGGTAGCGAAATTCCTTGTCGGGTAAGTTCCGACCTGCACGAATGGCGTAACGACTTCTCGACTGTCTCAACCATAGGCCCGGTGAAATTGCACTACGAGTAAAGATGCTCGTTTCGCGCAGCAGGACGGAAAGACCCCGGGACCTTTACTACAGTTTGATATTGGTGTTCGGTTCGGCTTGTGTAGGATAGGTGGGAGACTTTGAAGCGGCCACGCCAGTGGTTGTGGAGTCGTCGTTGAAATACCACTCTGGTCGTGCTGGATGTCTAACCTCGGTCCGTGATCCGGATCAGGGACAGTGTCTGATGGGTAGTTTAACTGGGGCGGTTGCCTCCCAAAGGGTAACGGAGGCGCCCAAAGGTTCCCTCAGCCTGGTTGGCAATCAGGTGTTGAGTGTAAGTGCACAAGGGAGCTTGACTGTGAGACCGACGGGTCGAGCAGGGACGAAAGTCGGGACTAGTGATCCGGCGGTGGCTTGTGGAAGCGCCGTCGCTCAACGGATAAAAGGTACCCCGGGGATAACAGGCTGATCTTCCCCAAGAGTCCATATCGACGGGATGGTTTGGCACCTCGATGTCGGCTCGTCGCATCCTGGGGCTGGAGTCGGTCCCAAGGGTTGGGCTGTTCGCCCATTAAAGCGGTACGCGAGCTGGGTTTAGAACGTCGTGAGACAGTTCGGTCCCTATCCGCTGTGCGCGTAGGAATATTGAGAAGGGCTGTCCCTAGTACGAGAGGACCGGGACGGACGAACCTCTGGTGTGCCAGTTGTCCTGCCAAGGGCATGGCTGGTTGGCTACGTTCGGGAGGGATAACCGCTGAAAGCATCTAAGCGGGAAGCCTGCTTCAAGATGAGTATTCCCACCTCCTTGAGAGGGTAAGGCTCCCAGTAGACGACTGGGTTGATAGGCCAGATGTGGAAGCCCGGTAACGGGTGGAGCTGACTGGTACTAATAGGCCGAGGGCTTGTCCTCAGTTGCTCGCGTCCACTGTGTTAGTTCTGAAGTAACGACCGTGTTGTCATCCGGTTGATATCTTCATAGTGTTTCGGTGGTCATAGCGTTAGGGAAACGCCCGGTTACATTCCGAACCCGGAAGCTAAGCCTTTCAGCGCCGATGGTACTGCAGGGGGGACCCTGTGGGAGAGTAGGACGCCGCCGAACAATCATTGTGGGAAGCCCCGCACCAGGTAACTGGTGCGGGGCTTTTCTGCGTTTACGGGCAGTTCCGCTGGCTCGACTGGGCATCTTGGACGCCGGCGTTTTCGAGTCCGCGGTCGCGTTTTCGCTCGCCGACGACGGTGAGGTCCGCTGGGTGACGGTGGGTCTGCGGGTGCTCAACTCGGCGCGTACTTCCGGGGGGAGGTGTCTTTCCAGGCTGGCAGCTCGACCTGGCCGCGTTCTCGTCGGTGCGGGATGAACAGGCCGGTGCGGCGGTAGCCACCGTCTGCGATCACGGTGGCGTTGCCGACCGAGTGGCTGGCTCCCGGACAGTTCCCATGCCTTGCAGTCGTTGCGGTTGTCAGACACGGGCCGGCCAACGGAGACGACAGGGCGTGAGTCGGCATCGATGACGACCTGGTGGTTGGTCGAGCAGCGGTGGTTCTCGGACCGCTCCCCACTTTGTGGTCCGGGGCAGACTCCATGGACGGCCCCTGCATACCCGGCGAGAGCCTCCGCGCCACAGCACGCTGATCAGCTTCCCGAACTGCTTCGGACTCAGCCCGGAGTACGGCCGCTATCAATGTCGGCTCCGACGTCGTGATCACAGCCCCCACAAGAAGACCATCTCAGTGGTTGGCCCGGCATGCCTGTCCTCCTCCTCCTCAGAGAGGTACTCCTCAAGGCCCTTCGGCTCGCTGAGAAGCTCTGAGGCGGTGACGCAGCTGCCGTAACAGTGAAGGACGTCGAGCCACACCGCGACACCAGAGTTGGCGAACCACGCCTCCCGGTCTGGCATGACGAAATAGACGGCCCCGGGCTCCGGCTCGACGCCGAACAGGGCGGCCGTCAGGGAGGTGGCGAGACTCGCGGCGATCAGTACGGCCGCTTCGGTGTGGGCGCCAGCACGTCTGTTCGTCCAGCACGGTGAAGAGACGTCGGGGCCTTCGGCCGCATCAGGGTGACCAGGAGCCGCAAGCAGGCTTTGCGGCTGGTCAGGCGATCTGAACCGTTCCAGCAGCGCCAGGACGGCAGGGGGCTGCAACTGCGGTGCCGGCATTACCTGTTCCGGCGAGGGGCGGAGCTGGGTGAGTAGGCCGTGCAGCCGGTTCGATACCGGTTGCCTCACCGGCCCGATCGACGCCGGCTGGGTCACCACGACCGGCACCATTTCTTGTTTGGCCTGCAACTTCGCGACCAGCTCGCCGACGTCCAGGCCGAGGAAGCTCGGGTGAAGTCGGTGCTCGAGCTCCTGATCAGCGGTCTGTTGATGCCGCCGGGCCCGGTGACACCGACCCACAGTCGATGCGGCTCCGCACGTACGGGGATGAACGCCGACGGGGCGGCGTACTCCGACGTGGTGTCGGGGTGCGCCGCCCTCGGGTGGGACGGGTTGCGGGAGGTGGCCCGCGTGGTCATGCCGGTTACTTCGGGTCGTGGTTGAACTTCGAGGTCGACCAGCGGTAGCCGAGGGCGGCCAGGGCGATGGACCAGGCGAGGGCGATCCAGCCGTTGTGGCCGATCTCGGTGCCGAGCAGCAGGCCGCGCAGGGTCTCGATGGCCGGGGTGAACGGCTGGTACTCGGCGATCGGCTGGAACCAGCCCGGCATCGCGTTGATCGGGGTGAACGCGCTGGAGATGAGCGGCAGGAGGATCAGAGGCATCGCGCTGTTGCTGGCGGCCTCGGCGTTGGGGCTGGCCATGCCCATCCCGACCGCGATCCAGGTGAGCGCCAGGGCGTAGAGCGCGACCAGTCCGAACGCGGCGAGCCATTCCAGGGCGGATGCGTCGGTGGAGCGGAAGCCGATGGCGACGGCGACGGCGCCGACCAGGACCACGCTGGCGATCGACTGCAGGACGCTGCCGATGACGTGCCCGATGAGTACGGAGCCGCGGTGGATCGCCATCGTGCGGAAGCGGGCGATGATGCCCTCGGACATGTCGGTGGAGACGGACACCGCGGCCCCGATGACGGTGCTGCCGATGGTCATCAGCAGGATGCCGGGGACGACGTAGGCGATGTACTCGGAGCGGTCGGCGCCGCCGCCACCGATGCCGGCGCTCATCACGTCTCCGAAGATGTAGACGAAGAGCAGGAGCAGCATGACCGGGGTCAGGAGCAGGTTGAGCGTGAGGGACGGGTAGCGGCGCGCGTGCAGGAGGTTGCGGCGCAGCATCGTGGCGGAGTCGCGTACGGCGAGGGAGAGCGAGCTCATCGGACAGTCTCCTTGGACTGGGCGGGCTGGGTGGACTGGGCGGGCACGCCGGCGCCGGTGAGGGCGAAGAAGACGTCGTCGAGGTCGGGGGTGTGCACGGTCAGCTCGTCCGCCTCGATGCCGGCGGAGTCCAACCGGTCGAGGATGGAGCGCAGTTCGCGCTGGCTGCCGTCGCTGGGGATCTGCAGTGACAGTGCTTCGTCGTTCCGGGTGACCTCGCGCAGCGCGGCGGCCGCGGACCGGTAGGCGGTCGGGTCGGTGAAGCGGAGCCGGACGTGTCCGCCGGGGATGAGCCGCTTCAGCTCGTCGGCGGTGCCCTCGGCGGCGATCTTGCCGTTGCTCAGTACCGCGATGCGGTCGGCGAGCTCGTCGGCCTCTTCCAGGTACTGGGTGGTGAGGAAGACGGTGACGCCGCCGTTGACCAGTTCGCGGATGATCTGCCACATGTTGTGGCGGCTGCGGGGGTCGAGGCCGGTGGTCGGTTCGTCGAGGAAGATGATCTGCGGACTGCCCACCAGGGTCATCGCGATGTCGAGGCGGCGCTTCATGCCGCCGGAGTAGCTGGCGGCGGGCTTCTTCGCGGCCTCCACCAGGTCGAAGCGTTCGAGCAGCTCGGCGGTCACCCGACGGCCCTCCTGCTTGGACAGGTGGTGCAGGTCCGCCATGAGGAGCATGTTCTCCTCACCGGTGATCAGGCCGTCGACGGCGGAGAACTGTCCGGTGACTCCGATCGCGGCCCGTACGGCCTGCGGCTTGGCGGTGAGGTCGTGGCCGGCGACGTGGAGGTTGCCGGCGTCGGCGGTGATGAGGGTGGAGAGGATCTTGACGGCGGTGGTCTTGCCGGCGCCGTTGGGGCCGAGCAGGGAGAAGACCGTGCCGGCCGGCACCGCCAGGTCGATGCCGTCGAGTACGACCTTGTCGCCGTAGGACTTGCGCAGCCCGTTCGCCGCGATGGCCATGTTGGTCATGAGATGGGTGCTCCTTCAGGACTGCGGATCAAGGGCTGCGGATCAGAGGTTTGGGGGTGAGGGGCTGGGGGGGGGTGAGGGGCTGAGGGTTAAAGGCTGCGGGCGGCGATGTCGCCGTTGGAGGTGGTGGCGTGGATGTCGAGCTGGGGGGTGCCGTCGTTCTTGAGGTCGTTGCTGATGCGGCCGTAGGAGGTGCCGGCGTCGAGGGAGGCGGAGACGCCGCGGGCGGCGCCGACCGTGATGTCGCCGGACTGGGTGCTGAGCACGACCTTGCCGCCCAGGGCCTCGGTGATCCGGATGTCGCCCCTCTGAGTGCTGATCTCGGCGGCGCCACCGAGGCGGCCGACCTCGACGTCGCCGTCGGAGGCGGTGAGGCGGAGGCTCGTGGCCTCGTCGATCTTGATCTGGCGGTACGCGCCTTCGAAGTCGACGTCGCCGAGGCGGCCGACGGCCCGGAACTCGGTGGCGGCGGCCTTGGCCTCGATGCGGGAGCCGGCGGGCAGCTGGACGGTCACCTGGATGGATCCGGAGTTGCCGAGGTACTGGTTCTTCGTCGGGACCCCGATCCGCAGGACGCCGTCGCGGTACTCGACGGTGGTCTGCTCCGCGGCCTTCACGTCGCGGCCCTTCGAGGGGTTCGCGGGGAGGACCTCGACCGAGGTGTCGGCCCGGTCGGCGGCGATGATCTGGACGCGTCCCGCGGGGATGTCGAGGACGGCGGAGATCGGGGCGGTGGTGGCGAACTTCTGCATGACGCTTCTCCTTCTCGTGCAGCGTGCGCTCTGTCGGCCCGCTGCTTTCCGATGAGGGAAAAGCTACGTTGCGTTCATAGGCATGGCAACAGGTTCGTTGCGCATGATCCCCATCATTGCAGGTCAGGGCGGGGAAATCGTTGCAACCGGCCTGAAGCTAATGCAACAATCCCCACCCTGTTGCGTTGCAATGAATTGCAGTGAACGCTATAGTGGGGGCACTACAGACCACGAAGGAGACCGCGATGCCGGGAGGCCGACTCACCCAGCAGGACCGTCAGCAGATCGCCCTGGGGCTGGCCGACGACCTCCCGTACGCCGAGATCGCCAGGCGCCTGGACCGCCCGACCTCGACGATCACGCGTGAGGTGACGCGCAACGGCGGCCCCGCCGGGTACCGCGCGGACCTGGCGCACCGCGCCACGGAACGGCGCGCCCACCGGCGCAAGCCGGTGTCGCCCCAAGGGGTGGAGGAGGTTCCGCAGCCGCACGGACGCGACGCCGAGGCCGTGCGTGAGTACGAGGAGCTGTTCACCACCGTCATGATGCAATCGGGCCTGTCCAAGATGGGGGCGCGAGTGATGGTCTGCCTCCTCACCACGGATGCCGGCAGCCTGACGGCGTCCGAGCTGGTGCAGCGGCTTCAGGTCAGCCCGGCGACCATCTCCAAGTCGATCGCCTTCCTGGAGAGCCAGTCCCTCGTCCGCAGGGAACGCGACGAACGCCGCCGCGAGCGCTACGCCGTCGACAACGACGTCTGGTACCAGTCGATGGCCGCCAGCGTCCGTTCCATCACCCAGCAGGTCGAGATCGCCCGGCAGGGCGTCGGCGTCCTCGGCCCGGGCACTCCTGCCGCAGTGCGCCTGGAGAACGTCGCCCGCTTCCTCGACTTCGTAGGCGAGAGCCTCGCCCGCGCCGCGGAGCAGGCCCGCGAGATCCTCTACGCGAAGCCCGAAGCGACCTCGGACTCCTCTGCCTCCTCTACCGCTACCTCTACGGGCTCTACCTCTACGTGATCCCGGGCTCTACGTGATCCCGGGCCAGGCCCCGGCCTGGCCCGGATCGGGCGGCGGTCGGCAGCGAGGTCGTGACGGCCATACAGCAGGTGGGGCGGCCGTGTCGCGCTGATTTTGACGTGCCGAGGGGGGTGATGTAGAGTTAAACGGTTGCCTGGAACTGAACAGTTCGGCAGCCAACCCACAGAGAAGCGAATTCCGAGTGGGCACAGCCGTCTCTTCTTTCGGAAGTCGGACACCGGGAAATCCGGTGGAAAACTTCTGATAGAGTCGGAACCGCCGGAAAGGGAAACGCGAAAGCGAAGAACTGGAAAGCAAATCCCGCTTCGACCGGGAATCGGACACGAAAGAGTCTGATAGAGTCGGAAACGCAAGAACGAAGAGCGAAAGCCCGGAGGAAAGCCCGCGAGGGTGAGTACGAAGGAAGCGTCCGTTCCTTGAGAACTCAACAGCGTGCCAAAAATCAACGCCAGAAGTTGATACCCCGTCCACTTCGGTGGATGAGGTTCCTTTGAAAAAGTCCTGTCTTCGGGCAGGCAACCAAACACAGCGAGGACGCAGTGGTCAGTCGGTCATATTCCGACATGACTGGCCCGCTCTAAGTGCGTGTGCACCCGATTACGGGTAAACATTCATGGAGAGTTTGATCCTGGCTCAGGACGAACGCTGGCGGCGTGCTTAACACATGCAAGTCGAACGATGAAGCCCTTCGGGGTGGATTAGTGGCGAACGGGTGAGTAACACGTGGGCAATCTGCCCTTCACTCTGGGACAAGCCCTGGAAACGGGGTCTAATACCGGATACCACTCCTGCCCGCATGGGCGGGGGTTGAAAGCTCCGGCGGTGAAGGATGAGCCCGCGGCCTATCAGCTTGTTGGTGGGGTAATGGCCCACCAAGGCGACGACGGGTAGCCGGCCTGAGAGGGCGACCGGCCACACTGGGACTGAGACACGGCCCAGACTCCTACGGGAGGCAGCAGTGGGGAATATTGCACAATGGGCGAAAGCCTGATGCAGCGACGCCGCGTGAGGGATGACGGCCTTCGGGTTGTAAACCTCTTTCAGCAGGGAAGAAGCGAAAGTGACGGTACCTGCAGAAGAAGCGCCGGCTAACTACGTGCCAGCAGCCGCGGTAATACGTAGGGCGCAAGCGTTGTCCGGAATTATTGGGCGTAAAGAGCTCGTAGGCGGCTTGTCACGTCGGATGTGAAAGCCCGAGGCTTAACCTCGGGTCTGCATTCGATACGGGCTAGCTAGAGTGTGGTAGGGGAGATCGGAATTCCTGGTGTAGCGGTGAAATGCGCAGATATCAGGAGGAACACCGGTGGCGAAGGCGGATCTCTGGGCCATTACTGACGCTGAGGAGCGAAAGCGTGGGGAGCGAACAGGATTAGATACCCTGGTAGTCCACGCCGTAAACGTTGGGAACTAGGTGTTGGCGACATTCCACGTCGTCGGTGCCGCAGCTAACGCATTAAGTTCCCCGCCTGGGGAGTACGGCCGCAAGGCTAAAACTCAAAGGAATTGACGGGGGCCCGCACAAGCGGCGGAGCATGTGGCTTAATTCGACGCAACGCGAAGAACCTTACCAAGGCTTGACATATACCGGAAAGCATTAGAGATAGTGCCCCCCTTGTGGTCGGTATACAGGTGGTGCATGGCTGTCGTCAGCTCGTGTCGTGAGATGTTGGGTTAAGTCCCGCAACGAGCGCAACCCTTGTCCTGTGTTGCCAGCATGCCCTTCGGGGTGATGGGGACTCACAGGAGACCGCCGGGGTCAACTCGGAGGAAGGTGGGGACGACGTCAAGTCATCATGCCCCTTATGTCTTGGGCTGCACACGTGCTACAATGGCCGGTACAATGAGCTGCGATACCGTGAGGTGGAGCGAATCTCAAAAAGCCGGTCTCAGTTCGGATTGGGGTCTGCAACTCGACCCCATGAAGTCGGAGTCGCTAGTAATCGCAGATCAGCATTGCTGCGGTGAATACGTTCCCGGGCCTTGTACACACCGCCCGTCACGTCACGAAAGTCGGTAACACCCGAAGCCGGTGGCCCAACCCGTAAGGGAGGGAGCTGTCGAAGGTGGGACTGGCGATTGGGACGAAGTCGTAACAAGGTAGCCGTACCGGAAGGTGCGGCTGGATCACCTCCTTTCTAAGGAGCACAGTACCGATTGCAGACAAATGTTCTGCACGGTCAGCTCATGGGTGGAACGTTGATTATTTGGCACGGTTTCCAACACATCCTGTAAGTACTGCCTCCGGGCGTGGAACACGGTGATAGTCGAGGGGATCGTGCCTGGCACGTTGTTGGGTATCTGAAGGTACGGCCGTAAAGGTTGTGTCTTCGCGATGCCGGCCCCAGTGAACTCACTAGCTTGTCTGGTGGGGTGATGGGTGGCTGGTCGTTGCTTGAGAACTACACAGTGGACGCGAGCATCTGTGGCCAAGTTTTTAAGGGCGCACGGTGGATGCCTTGGCACCAGGAACCGATGAAGGACGTGAGAGGCCGCGATAGGCCCCGGGGAGCTGCCAACTGAGCTTTGATCCGGGGGTGTCCGAATGGGGAAACCCGGCAGTCGTCATGGGCTGTCACCCACTGCTGAACACATAGGCAGTGTGGAGGGAACGAGGGGAAGTGAAACATCTCAGTACCCTCAGGAAGAGAAAACAACCGTGATTCCGGGAGTAGTGGCGAGCGAAACCGGATGAGGCCAAACCGTATGCGTGTGATACCCGGCAGGGGTTGCGCATGCGGGGTTGTGGGAATGAGCTTGATCGGTCTGCCGGCCGGTCGGCGAGTCAGAAACCGTTGATGTAGTCGAAGGACATGCGAAAGGTCCGGCGTAGAGGGTAAGACCCCCGTAGACGAAACATCAGCGGCTTGCTTGCTCATCTCCCAAGTAGCACGGGGCCCGAGAAATCCCGTGTGAATCTGGCGGGACCACCCGCTAAGCCTAAATATTCCCTGGTGACCGATAGCGGATAGTACCGTGAGGGAATGGTGAAAAGTACCGCGGGAGCGGAGTGAAATAGTACCTGAAACCGTGTGCCTACAAGCCGTGGGAGCGTCGCTGTATGTGCTTGCACATACAGTCGTGACTGCGTGCCTTTTGAAGAATGAGCCTGCGAGTTAGCGGTGTGTAGCGAGGTTAACCCGTGTGGGGAAGCCGTAGCGAAAGCGAGTCCGAATAGGGCGTTTGAGTTGCACGCTCTAGACCCGAAGCGGAGTGATCTAGCCATGGGCAGGTTGAAGCGGAGGTAAGACTTCGTGGAGGACCGAACCCACCAGGGTTGAAAACCTGGGGGATGACCTGTGGTTAGGGGTGAAAGGCCAATCAAACTCCGTGATAGCTGGTTCTCCCCGAAATGCATTTAGGTGCAGCGTCGTGTGTTTCTTGCCGGAGGTAGAGCACTGGATAGGCGATGGGCCCTACCGGGTTACTGACCTTAGCCAAACTCCGAATGCCGGTAAGTGAGAGCACGGCAGTGAGACTGTGGGGGATAAGCTCCATGGTCGAGAGGGAAACAGCCCAGAGCATCGACTAAGGCCCCTAAGCGTACGCTAAGTGGGAAAGGATGTGGAGTCGCAGAGACAACCAGGAGGTTGGCTTAGAAGCAGCCACCCTTGAAAGAGTGCGTAATAGCTCACTGGTCAAGTGATTCCGCGCCGACAATGTAGCGGGGCTCAAGCGTACCGCCGAAGTCGTGTCATTGCAGCAATAGGGCCAACGCCCGCTGTGATGGGTAGGGGAGCGTCGTGTGCCGGGTGAAGCAGCAGCGGAAGCTAGTTGTGGACGGTTCACGAGTGAGAATGCAGGCATGAGTAGCGATACACACGTGAGAAACGTGTGCGCCGATTGACTAAGGGTTCCTGGGTCAAGCTGATCTGCCCAGGGTAAGTCGGGACCTAAGGCGAGGCCGACAGGCGTAGTCGATGGACAACCGGTTGATATTCCGGTACCCGCTTTGAAACGCCCAATATCGAATCAGGCGATGCTAAGTCCGTGAAGCCGTTCCGGACCCTTCGGGGAAAGGAAAGTGGTGGAGCCGACGAACCAGACTTGTAGTAGGTAAGCGATGGGGTGACGCAGGAAGGTAGTCCAGCCCGGGCGGTGGTAGTCCCGGGGTAAGGGTGTAGGCCGAGGGGTAGGCAAATCCGTCCCTCTTTAAGGCTGAGACCTGATGCCGAGCCGATTGTGGTGAAGTGGATGATCCTATGCTGTCGAGAAAAGCCTCTAGCGAGTTTCATGGCGGCCCGTACCCTAAACCGACTCAGGTGGTCAGGTAGAGAATACCGAGGCGTTCGGGTGAACTATGGTTAAGGAACTCGGCAAAATGCCCCCGTAACTTCGGGAGAAGGGGGGCCATCACTGGTGATCGGACTTGCTCCGTGAGCTGGGGGTGGCCGCAGAGACCAGCGAGAAGCGACTGTTTACTAAAAACACAGGTCCGTGCGAAGCCGTAAGGCGATGTATACGGACTGACGCCTGCCCGGTGCTGGAACGTTAAGGGGACCGGTTAGTGCGCTTTCGGGCGTGCGAAGCTGAGAACTTAAGCGCCAGTAAACGGCGGTGGTAACTATAACCATCCTAAGGTAGCGAAATTCCTTGTCGGGTAAGTTCCGACCTGCACGAATGGCGTAACGACTTCTCGACTGTCTCAACCATAGGCCCGGTGAAATTGCACTACGAGTAAAGATGCTCGTTTCGCGCAGCAGGACGGAAAGACCCCGGGACCTTTACTACAGTTTGATATTGGTGTTCGGTTCGGCTTGTGTAGGATAGGTGGGAGACTTTGAAGCGGCCACGCCAGTGGTTGTGGAGTCGTCGTTGAAATACCACTCTGGTCGTGCTGGATGTCTAACCTCGGTCCGTGATCCGGATCAGGGACAGTGTCTGATGGGTAGTTTAACTGGGGCGGTTGCCTCCCAAAGGGTAACGGAGGCGCCCAAAGGTTCCCTCAGCCTGGTTGGCAATCAGGTGTTGAGTGTAAGTGCACAAGGGAGCTTGACTGTGAGACCGACGGGTCGAGCAGGGACGAAAGTCGGGACTAGTGATCCGGCGGTGGCTTGTGGAAGCGCCGTCGCTCAACGGATAAAAGGTACCCCGGGGATAACAGGCTGATCTTCCCCAAGAGTCCATATCGACGGGATGGTTTGGCACCTCGATGTCGGCTCGTCGCATCCTGGGGCTGGAGTCGGTCCCAAGGGTTGGGCTGTTCGCCCATTAAAGCGGTACGCGAGCTGGGTTTAGAACGTCGTGAGACAGTTCGGTCCCTATCCGCTGTGCGCGTAGGAATATTGAGAAGGGCTGTCCCTAGTACGAGAGGACCGGGACGGACGAACCTCTGGTGTGCCAGTTGTCCTGCCAAGGGCATGGCTGGTTGGCTACGTTCGGGAGGGATAACCGCTGAAAGCATCTAAGCGGGAAGCCTGCTTCAAGATGAGTATTCCCACCTCCTTGAGAGGGTAAGGCTCCCAGTAGACGACTGGGTTGATAGGCCAGATGTGGAAGCCCGGTAACGGGTGGAGCTGACTGGTACTAATAGGCCGAGGGCTTGTCCTCAGTTGCTCGCGTCCACTGTGTTAGTTCTGAAGTAACGACCGTGTTGTCATCCGGTTGATATCTTCATAGTGTTTCGGTGGTCATAGCGTTAGGGAAACGCCCGGTTACATTCCGAACCCGGAAGCTAAGCCTTTCAGCGCCGATGGTACTGCAGGGGGGACCCTGTGGGAGAGTAGGACGCCGCCGAACAATCATTGTGGGAAAGCCCCGCACCAGGTAACTGGTGCGGGGCTTTTCTGCGTTTAGGGGTATGGGTGTTCAGTAGGATGCCGAGGTATGAGCCGGCATGTGATACGTCCCGTACGAGCGGACGAATGGTTGAAGGTCAAGCAGCTGCGGATCGCCGCGTTGAAGGATCCCGCGGCGGCGGTGGCTTTTTTGGAGACCGTGGAGAACGCCGAGTCGCACCCCGATGAGTTCTGGCAGGGGCGGGCCGAGGGGGCCTCGCACGGGCGGGCGGCGCGGCAGTTCATTGCCGAGGCCGGTGACGGGCAGTGGGACGGGTCCGTCACCGTGCTGGTGGAGGAGGCCGGGACCTCTGATTTGTTCGGGGTGCCGGTTGAGGCGGCTCAGGGGCATCTCGTCGGGGTTTTCGTACGGCCCGAGCAGCGGGGGAGCGGGCTGAGCGAGGCGTTGTTCGCGGCCGCGCTGGAATGGGCGTGGTCGTTGGAGGAGCCGGCGCTGGAGCGCGTACGGCTGTTCGTGCACGAGGACAATGCGCGGGCGGGTGCGTTCTACCGGCGCGTCGGGTTCGAGGCGAGTGGGTGGGTCGTGCCCATGCCTGGGGATCCGTCGGCGAAGGAACTGGAGTACGTGTTCCCGAGGCCCTAGGGGAGGGGCGCGTCGGGCCAGCGGGAGCGGGCCTGTTCGCGGCTGCGGCAGAGGGCGAGGAGGGGCAGCGTCTCGTCGTGCAGGAGCTCCGGGAGGGCCGGGATCGGGGCGACCGCGGCCACGTCGTCCAGGATCAGTGACAGTGGTGGGTCGAGCCGACCGTCGGATGACCGTGCGGCCACGCGGCGGCCGTGCTCGACCACGCTGGAGGCGAGTGCGGTCAGCAGCGGCATCGCACCCGGGTGGGTACGCGGATCTTCCAGGGGCTCACCCACCACATAGAGCGTGCCCCCTTCGGTGATGAAGGATGCCAGCGTCAGCGCGTCTGTTCGGTTCGGGTTGCAGGCCTCGCGGATGTGGATGGAGCTGAGGCAGGACAGCGCCCGGGTGGTGAGGTGGTGGGCCTGCTCGCGGCGTTCGGGGTGCGCGGTGAGGGCGCTTTCGAGTTCGCCGGCCGCGCCGGGGGCGGCCTGGGGGTGGGTGCGCAGGATGCGGACCGGGTCCTGGGCGTTGTTGCCCTGGGTCCAGCGGTGGAGCTGCTTGAACGGGCGCTCGTCCAGGGCGGCTGCCTGGAGCCAGCTGCGGAGGAGCGTTTCCGCCGTGTCGGCGACGGCGGCGTCCATGCGGGCCTGGGGTCGTACGGGGGCCAGCAGGGCGATCGCGCGGGCTGCGGCGGTGTCGCGGTCGGCGCAGCCGGCGGCGGGGTTCCAGTGCATGCGGGCCGGGGTGTCGCACAGGTGCGAGGGGTCGTAGAGGAGGACCGGGCCGAGTTTGGCGCGGGCGTCCTTCGTCTCGGCCCACAGGGCGGGGGAGGAGGTGACGACGAGCGCCGCCGATTCCGCCTCGGTGATGGCCTGGGTGGCGGCGTGGTGGCGGGTCGCCGGGTCGGCGTACGCGAGGCGCGGCCGCAGGGGTGGGGTGGGTGCGGCGGGCGTGGCGGGTACGGGGGCCTGGCGGGCCGGGGCGTAGCCGAAGCCGTAGCGGTAGGCCTCGTCGACCGGGGCCGGCGTGCGGGCCGGCGTGCGGTGTGCTCCGCCGGCCGGCGGGGCGGGCCGGGGGACGGCCGCTGTCGGTGCCGGTGCCGGTGCCGGCTGTGCGGCCGCGGGGGTCGGCTGCGGGGGGACCTGGGGGAAGGGGCCCGGGGTCTTGGCGAGGGCGCGGCGGGACTTCGTACGGGCGATGACGCCCAGGGTGAAGATCACCAGTACCAGGAGGACCAGGAGCTGGCTGATGAACAGGCCCCAGAAGAGGCCCCAGCCGGACAGGGCCGCCGGGTCGGTGTCGGGCCAGGCGGCCGGGATGTCGTGCGGTTGCGCTATCAGGGCGCGGACGGCCACCGGGGTGCGGGTGAAGGTGACCGTGTCCGGCCAGGCGCCCTTCGAGAAGAAGGCCGCGAGGCCGGTCGCGGACCAGACGAGTACGGCCAGGCCGAGGAGGAAGGCCAGGAGGCCGACCAGGACACCGTCGGGGACTCCGCCGCCGCGGGCGGGGGTCTGCGTGTGTCTCGGGTCGGGCATGGTTACGCCACCGTGGTCGCGGAGCCGGGGCCGTTGTGGTGGCGTTCGATGAGGAGGGCCCTCTCCTCCGCCTCCAGTTCGGCGGCCAGCAGGTCGTCGGGGAGGTGGTGGGGGGTGGAGGACTCGGTCATCGCGCGGTCCGTGTAGACGAGGGGGCGTTCGGCCTCGGTGATCAGGTGTTTGACCACTTGGACGTTGCCGTTGACGTCCCAGACGGCGATGCCCGGGGTGAGGGTCGGGATGATTTCCACCGCCCAGCGGGGCAGGCCGAGGACGCGGCCCGTGGCGCGGGCCTCGTCCGCTTTCTGGGCGTAGATCGTGCGGGTCGAGGCCATCTTGAGGATGGCCGCGGCCTCGCGGGCGGCCGCGCCGTCGACGACGTCCGAGAGGTGGTGGACGACGGCGACGAAGGACAGGCCGAGGCGGCGGCCGAACTTCAGCAGGCGCTGGAACAGCTGGGCCACGAAGGGGCTGTTGATGATGTGCCAGGCCTCTTCGACGAGGAAGATGCGCTTCTTGCGGTCCGGGCGGATCCAGGTGTGTTCCAGCCAGACGCCGACGATCGCCATGAGGATGGGCATGGCGATGGAGTTGCGGTCGATGTGGGAGAGGTCGAAGACGATGAGGGGGGCGTCCAGGTCGATGCCCACCGTGGTGGGGCCGTCGAACATGCCGCGCAGGTCGCCGTCGACGAGGCGGTCGATGACGAGGGCCACGTCGAGGCCCCAGGCCCGGACGTCGTCTATGTCGACGTTCATGGCCTCGGCGGATTCCGCTTCGGGGTGGCGGAGCTGGTCCACGATGTCGGTGAGGACCGGCTGGCGGTCGCGGATGGTGTCGACGACGTAGGCGTGCGCGACCTTGAGGGCGAAGCCGGAGCGTTCGTCGAGGCCGTGGCCCATGGCGACTTCGATGATGGTCCGGAGCAGCGCGAGCTGGCCGGTCGTGGTGATCGCCGGGTCGAGAGGGTTGAGGCGGATCCCGTCGTCGTTGGCGGCGATGGGGTCCAGGCGGATGGGGGTTATCCCCAGCTGCTGGGCGATCAGGTTCCACTCGCCGACGCCGTCTTCGCCCTGGGCGTCGAGGACGACGACCTGGCGGTCCCGGAAGCGGAGCTGGCGCAGGACGTAGGTCTTCTCCAGGGCGGACTTGCCGTTGCCGGATTCGCCGAGGACCAGCCAGTGCGGGGCCGGCAGTTGCTGCCCGTACAGCTGGAAGGGGTCGTAGATGTAGCCCTTGCCGCTGTAGACCTCGCGGCCGATGATGACGCCGGAGTCGCCGAGGCCGGGGGCGGCGGTGGGCAGGTAGACGGCCTGGGCCTGGCCGGTGGAGGTACGGACGGGCAGGCGGGTGGTCTCGACCTTGCCGAACAGGAAGCTGGTGAAGGCGTCCGTCAGAGCGGACATGGGATCTCGCATGGGCGGCACTTCCCTCCAGCTAGCGTCGGATGCCGGTGGCGAACGGCAAGGTGTTGACGAAGGCGCGGTGGTGCTCGCGGTCGCACCATTCCAGCTTCAGGTACGACTTGCCGGCGGAGGCGCGGATCGTCCGCTTGTCGCGGGCGAGGGCCTCCGGCGAGCGCGAGGACACCGTGATGTACCCGACGAGGTTGACTCCCGCCGCACCGCTGGCGAGATCTTCACCTCTTTGGTCGAGGCGGCCGTGGGCGGCGATGTCGCGGGGGTCGACGGTGCGGTTCATCTTGGCGGCGCGGCTGGCGTCGGCCTCGTCGTTGGTCTTCTCGGTGAGCATGCGCTCGATGGCCACCTCGGTGGGCTCCAGGTCCATGGTGACGGCGACGGTGCGGATCACGTCCGGGGTGTGGACGAGGAGGGGCGCGAGGAAGTTGACGCCGACGGGGGTCATCGGCCACTCCTTCACCCAGGCCGTGGCGTGGCACCAGGGGGCGCGGGTGGAGGACTCGCGGGTCTTGGCCTGGAGGTACGTGGGTTCCACCGCGTCGAGTTCGGCGGGCCAGGCGTTGCGCTTGGTCATGGCCTGGATGTGGTCGATGGGGTGGTCCGGGTCGTACATGGAGTGCACGAGGGAGGAGAGCCGGCCCTGGCCGAGGGGCTGGCGGACGCGGATGTCGGCCTCGGCGAGGCGGGCGCAGATGTCGGTGAGCTCGCGGGCCATGACGATGGCGAGGCCGGCGTCGCGGTCGAGCTTGCGGCCCTTGGCGGGGGAGGAGGCGCGGGCGATGGTGTGGGCCTCGGCGGCGAGTTCGCGGCTGTAGTGCATGCAGGCGACGAGGTACGCGCGGTGCTGCTCGGAGGAGGTGGACACCATCGACTGGAGCTGCTCGTACGAGTCGCGCAGCCAGCCGGGAGCCTGGGTGTCTCCGCGCTGGGCGACGTCCTTGGCGTGGGCGTCGGGGTCGGCGGGGAGGGTGCGGGCGAGCATCTGGAGGCGGGTGACGAAGCCGTCGCCGTTGGCCACGTGCTTGAGGAGGGTGCCGAAGCGGTCGACGAGGGCTTCCTGGTCCTCGCTGTCGCGCAGGCCGACGCCGGGGCCTTCGATCTCGATGGCAGCGGTGACGGTTCTGCGGTCGGCGTGGAGGAGGACGGCGATCTCGTCGGGGCCGAAGGGGGCGGCGAGCCAGTTGATGCGGCCGATGCCGGGGGGCGGGCCGACCTCGACCTCGCGGCCGTCGGTGGCGCGGATGCCGGCTTCCATGGCGCCGGAGCGGTACGTCGTGCCGCGGCGCAGGGTGCGCTTGTAGCTGCGGTTGATCTCGAACCACTTGTAGAAGGTGCGGCCCCGGTAGGGGACGTACACGGCGGCGAGCGCGAGCATGGGGAACCCGGCGAGGCTGACGATGCGCAGCGTGAGGTCGGGGACGAGCAGTCCGCTCATCATGCCGAGGAACGCGCCGGCGATGATCAGGGCGATCTCGCCGGTTTCGCGGTTCTTGCCGACGATCGCGTTCGGCCGGGCGCGGCCGATGAGATACGTGCGGCGGGGCGCGATCGGGTGGAGCTGGTGGGACTGGGTCGTCAACGCCCGTCACCTCCTGTGTTCCTCGTGCTCGAGCCAGTGCGGGGCGGGGGTGCGGCGGAGGGGACAGATCCGCCGCCGGACCCGCCGCCGGAGGTGGGGCGGCTGCTGTGCGCGGCCACGCCTCCGGAGATGGGGTTGGCGGGGCGGGAGGCGCTGTTGCCGCCGCCGTCGCCGCCGGCGCGGTGGGCGCCGCGGCTGCTGTGGGTCTTGATGCCCTGGGAGACGAGGGAGGCCGGGGAGCTGATGACGGCGGCTGCCTGGGCGCCGTCGGTGGCCTTGCTGCGGTTGGAGCGGGCGGAGGCGATCTCGTCGCCGAAGCCGGGGACGAAGCGGTAGATCATCGCGGAGGCGAAGATCGCCAGGAGGATGATCGCGAGGCCGGAGACGACGGCGGAGAAGGCGTTCGGGCCCTTGTCTCCGGTGAGGGCGCCGGCGAGGCCGAGGACGATGACGATGACCGGCTTCACGAGGATGACGGCGATCATGATGCCGGCCCAGCGGCGGACGTGGCCCCACATGTTGCGGTCGACGAGTCCGGCGTAGACGACGGTGCCGAGGAGGGCGCCGACGTAGAGGAGGGCGGCGCGGATGACGAGCTCCAGCCAGAGCACTCCGGCGGCGAGGACGGTGACGAGGGCGACGACGATCAGCATGATCGGGCCGCCGCCGATGTCGTCGCCCTTTTTGAGGGCTTCGGCGAAGGAGCCGAAGAAGACGTCGGAGTTGCCGCCGGTGGCGGTGGCGATGACCTCGGTGACGCCGTCGGTGGCGGAGACGACGGTGTAGAGGACGAGGGGGGTGAAGGCGGAGGCGAGAACGGTGAGCCAGAGGAAGCCGATGGCTTCGGACATGGCGGTGGTGAGGGGGACGCCGCGGATGGCGCGTTTGGCGACCGCGAGGAGCCAGAGGATGAGGGTGAGGATGGTGCTCGCGGCGAAGACGACGGCGTACTGCTGGAGGAAGACGGGGTTGGTGAAGTCGACGGTGGCGGTGTGGGTGACGGCTTCGCTGAGTTTGCCGATGATCCAGGCGGCGGCGTCGGCGCAGCCGCGGGCGAGGGATGCGAGGGGGTTGATCGCGTCCGTCGGACTGTTGGAGGGGAGGCCGGCACCGGGAGAACCACCAGTGGCCGCGCCGTCTCCGAGTTCGCAGTACTGCTTGGAGGCGCCGGTGAGTGCCGCGCAGGGGTCGGTGCTGGCCGGAGGTGAGGGCGAGGGTGTCGGTGCTGCGTAGGCTCGGGAGGCCAGGGCTACGACGGCCAGGTGGACGGAGGCGACGACTGCCGTCCGGCGCCGGAGGCTAGCGGGCATAGGTGAAGCCTCCGAACTCCTTGACTGCCTTGCTGATGTCATCGGACGAGGAGGCGGCTACGTCGCCCGGAACGGGGGCGGGGCCGTCCTGCTGGCTTTCGGAGACGACCTTCCAGTCGCCGTCGGCCCAGGTGAGTTCGAAGGTCCACGTCGCCCAGGTGGTACGGACCGGGTCGGTGGACTTGGCTCCGGACATGCCGATCAGGCCGGTGTACCAGACGGCGACCTTCGCTGTGGTGGCCGAGTAGCTCTCGACGCGGGTGCCGACGGGGACCGTGCGGGTGACGAACGTGCTGCCCTGCGGGGCGTTTCCGTTCGCGTCGAGGCCGAGTCTGGTGAGGAACGCGGTCGAGTACGCCTCGTCCTGAGGGCCCTTCAGCCGGGCGGCCGCCTCCGCCGTGTAGACGCCGTCCACGAGGGCGTGACGGGTGTCCTTCTTGAACATGCCGTCCGAGCCGAGGGCTACCGCGTAGTTGGCGGCTGCCGATTGGGCTCCCTGTTCCGTGTGGGCGAAGCCCTTGGGGAGGGTGCCCGGGGGGGCCGGGGTGGGGGTGGTGCCGGTGGCTGCCGTGGAGGTGGAGGACGGGGCCTTGTCCGAGGACGACTCCGGTGCGGTGTCCTGGGACTGGTTGGCGAAGGCGATCGCGGCGATGAGGAGGACGACCACGCCGACGACCGTGACCAGGCCGCGGGAGGCGCGGGGGGTGCGGCGGGGGGTGTTGTAGGGGTCGGAGGGGGAGTCCGGGAGGCGGGTACGGGTCTGGCCCGTGCCGCCGACCTCGCCGTGTCCGCCGCCGCCGTACTGGTCGTCGTTGCTCATTCCGTGTCCGCCCCCTCCGCGTCGTACGACGGTAGCGCTGGTTCCCGCGTGGATGCGGTGTGGTGAGTCCTCATCAGGTCCGGCAACCGGTGGGCGGCCCGGCTAGACGGCCATTCCGTAGACGATGGTGAAGAGGGTGCCGAGGGAGCCGATGATGAACACGCCGGTGAGGCCGGCGACGATCAGTCCCTTGCCCTGTTCCGCGCTGAAGGTGTCGCGCAGGGCGGTCGCGCCGATGCGCTGCTTGGCCGCGCCCCAGATGGCGATGCCGAGGCAGAGGAGGATCGCCACGGCCATGACCACCTCGATCATGACCTTCGCTTCGTTGCCGAGACTGCCGAACGGCCCCCAGTTCGGGGCGATTCCGCCGATGATGGTGGTGATGTCGCCCTTTTCGGCTGCCAGGATCATGTAACTCACCGCCCCTGTATGGGTAGTTCCGGTACCCGTGCCCGACGGCAGGGGTCACGTACTATCTTCGCTGATGAAATCGCCGTCGTATGTCGACTTGGCGGCTCTCTTTGCCCGATTTCCCGGCCTGCGGCTCGCTCCTGCGCTCTGACCTGGTCACTCTGTGTATCACGGGGGGTGACCCCGGGCAATGAATTGTCGTTCCGGCGTACAGGGGTCCGAGTGAGGGGCCGCCGTTCGGCGCAGTGGGGGCGCGTGTCGTCGGGGTGACGCGCCGTTGTGTTCGGTGTGGCCGGGGGTGGGGCGGGTCACCGGATTGGGTTAGTCGCGTGCCGGGGGCGGCGGGTGAGGCGGGGTGGGGGCGTGCGGGTGCGCGAGGGGCGCACGTGTGTGCCCTTTTCCTTGGACTCGCAGCGAAGTTGAGGCGGCCATCCGGGCGGGGTGGCGATCGATCTGACGCGGGAGCGGTTCCGGCTCGGGCGGACGGTGGCCGAGGGTCGGCCGCTGGGGCCCGAGGGCGGCCTTAGGCCCAGTGGGTGGGGCGGGTCAGGGTGGGGGGGATTTTGGTGGCGGGGTCGCCTTGGGCGGCGTTGAGTTGGGGCTGGGTGAGGAAGAGGGCCTCGCGCAGGTCGGCGCCGCGGAGGTTGGTGTCGCGCAGGTCCGCGCCGATCAGGTCGGCGGTGCGGAGGTCGGCGCGGCTGAGGTTGGCGGCGATCAGGTAGGCGCCGCGGAGGTTCGCGCCGCGCAGGTCCGCGCCGGAGAGGCGGGCGCCCATCAGGTCGGCGCCGCGGTGGTTCTTCTTGCGGGCGGGGGAGCCGGCGCGGACGAGCTCGCTGGTTTCGAGGAGCAGCGTGTTGATCTCCTGGCGGAGGGCGCCGACGTCGAAGGGGGCCAGGGTGTCCGCGTCCGCGCCGGTGGCCTCGGTGGTCTTGGCCAGGGCGGCGCGCAGCTCGGCGTGCAGCGGGGCCGCGGCCGGGCGGGCGAGGGCCTCGGTGAGGTAGAAGAGCAGCTCGTGCAGCTGCCGCATGACCGGGAAGACCTCGAACATCTGGCGGGCGGTCTTGGGGTCGCCGCGCCAGTCGCGGCCGCCGAAGGTGACCTGGGAGACCTGCTGGCCCGCGCCGAAGCAGTCGAAGACGGTGCAGCCGGGGAAGCCCTTGTCGCGCAGCCGGGTGTGGATGCCGCAGCGGAAGTCCTGCCGGAGGTTCTTGCAGGGGGTTCCGGCGGACTTGTTCACGGCGAAGTCGTGGGACTTCGCGAAGGGCAGGGCGACGCAGCAGAGCGCGAAGCAGTTCGTGCAGTCGGCCTTCAGGGCGGGGGTGGGGGCGGAGGTCGGGGCGGGGTCTACAGGGCGCACTGCTTCATTGTGGACTGTTGGGAGAGGTCAGGCGCATCTGGAGGGCGGTCCACCAGACGCCCTCGACCTGTTCGACGTCCCGCAGGACCTGCTGGGTCTGGAAGCCGAGCTTCTCGTAGAGCCGGACGGCGGCGGTGTTGTGGGCGTATACGCCGAGGTCGAGCTCGGTCAGGCCCAGCTCTCCGAAGGCGCGGTCGATCGCCTGGGTGAGGAGGATCTCGCCGAGGCCCCGGCCGCGGGCGTCGGGGGCGATGAGGACGCGGCCGACGCGGGCGCCCGGGGCGTCGGGGTGGCGGCGCAGGGAGATGTGGCCGAGGGGGCGGTCCGTATCGGAGACGGCGGTCCAGGTGTGCCGGCCGGGCTCGGCGGCGTAGGCGGCGAGCTGGGCGTCGTCCAGGGGCCAGCCGAACGCGGGGCCCGCCCAGGTGACGAGCTCGGCGGGGCCGGCGATCCAGTCGAGCAGGGGCGCGGAGTCGGTCGAGGGGCGGAACGGGCGCAGGGTGAGGTGCATGTGCCAAGTATCCGTATTCCGGCGGGGGTTGATCGGAAGTCGGTGTGGGGTTGAGGATCCGTACATGACAGAAGTGATCGCAGTCGCCGTCATCACCCTCCTCGCCGTGATCAGCCCGGGCGCCGATTTCGCCATGGTGGTCCGCAACAGCTACTTGTACGGGCGTCCGACCGGGCTTTTCGCCGCGGCGGGCGTCGCGGCGGGCGTGCTGGTGCACGTGTCGTACACGATGCTCGGGGTCGGTCTGCTGATCGCCTCCTCGACCGCGCTGTTCACGGCGATCAAGCTGGCGGGCGCCGCCTACCTGGTGTGGATCGGGATCCGTACGTTCCGGGCGCGGGCCGATCTGACCGTGGACCTGGAGGGGAAGGCGGCCCTGACCCGGCTGGGCGCGCTGCGGTCGGGGTTCTTGACCAACGTGCTCAATCCGAAGACCACGCTGTTCGTGGTGTCGACGTTCACGCAGGTGGTCAACCCGGACACCCAGGTGTGGCAGCAGGCGGGGTACGGGCTGTTCATGTCGGTGGCGCACCTGGCCTGGTTCGGCGCGGTGGCGCTGTTCTTCTCGAACTCCCGGCTGCGCGAGCGGATGCTGAAGGCGCAGAAGGCGCTGAACCGGGCCATCGGCTCGGTGCTGGTGGGGCTGGGGGTCGGGCTGGGCTTCGCGCGCTGAGGTTCGCGTGCTTCGCGTGCTTCGCGTGCTGAGGTTCGCGGGAAGTGACCTCAATTCCTGGCGAGGCCGGGTTACCTGTGGGTAGCGTCTGCGGCATGGGTGCTACTGAGGCGTTCTTCGAGCGGGTCGACACCGGGCGGTTCCTGGCCACCGAGTACACGCGCGGGCCCTGGGACCCCGGTTCGCAGCACGCCGGACCGCCGGCCGCGCTGCTCGGGAGGGCCGTCGAGGACCGGGAGGGCGCCCGCGCGGACATGCGGCTCGCCCGCATCACGTACGAGATCCTGCGCCCGGTGCCGATCGGCCCGCTGGAGGTCACCACCAGCGTGCTCCGGGCCGGCCGCAGCACCGAGGTGGTCGAGGCGGCCATCGCGCCCGCCGGCGCCCCGCCGGTGATGCTCGCCCGCGCCCTGCGGATCCGGGTGGCACCGGAGGCGGTGCCGGCCGTGGCCCCGGGGCCGCGGCTGCCGACGCCCGGGGAGGTGGCGGTGACGCCGTTCTTCCCGGTGCCGTGGGAGACCGGCTACCACTCGGCGATGGAGACCCGCTTCACCGAGGGCGCGTTCGTCGAGCTGGGCCCGGGCACCTGCTGGATGCGGATGAACGTCGCGCTGATCGCGGGCGAGGAGGTCAAGCCGCTGGACCGGGTGCTGGTCGCGGCCGACTCGGGCAACGGCATCAGCTCGGTCATGGACTTCGGGCGGTACGTGTTCGTCAACAGCGACCTGACGGTGCACCTGCACCGCCACCCCGTCGGGGAATGGGCCTGCGTGGAGGCCCGTACCAGCGTGGACGCGGCCGGCATCGGCCTCGCCGACGCCCTGCTGCACGACGAGAAGGGGCCGATCGGCCG
The DNA here is from genome assembly GCF_026339935.1 of Streptomyces sp. NBC_01551. Lineage (NCBI taxonomy): Bacteria > Bacillati > Actinomycetota > Actinomycetes > Kitasatosporales > Streptomycetaceae > Streptomyces > Streptomyces sp. NBC_01551. The sequence continues at coordinate 2,961,965 of NZ_JAPEPX010000001.1, read as the reverse complement.
CAGCGCGCAGAGCCTGTTCGTGGCCCCCCGCTGAGGGCGGCGACCCGCGCCGTACGCCAGGGGGGTCTGGACGGCGACGTTCTCCCGCACCGAGGATGGCTGCCGGGGGCGTGCTTCCGACTGGCCTAGCGGAAGTGACGACACGGACATTTCGCAGCCGAAAACTGCGGGCATGGGGGAGGGTTGACGGGTGCGCAGATTCTGGATGGCAGGCGGAATCGGGATCGGGCTGTGCCTCGGCTTCCTCGTACTGCTCGTGGTCGGTACGTATTCGGCCGCGGCGGGACTGGCGGGAGCCCGGGGCGGTGGCCAGGCGGTCGGCCTCGTGAAGGGGGCCGTACCGGGCAAGTACCAGGCGCTGGTGCAGAAGTGGGGCACCCTGTGCCCGGCCATCAGCCCGCCGCTGCTCGCCGCCCAGCTCTACTCGGAGAGCGGCTGGAACCCGACGGCCGTCAGCCCGGCGGACGCGCGCGGCATCGCGCAGTTCATCCCCGGTACTTGGGCGGGCCACGGCATCGACGGCGACGGTGACGGCGACCGCGACATCTGGGACCCCAACGACGCGATCCCGTCGGCGGCTTCGTACGACTGCGAGCTGGCCAAGGACGTGGCGCGGGTGCCGGGCGACGCGACGAAGAACATGCTCGCGGCCTACAACGCCGGTGCGTACGCGGTCATCAAATATGGCGGGGTGCCGCCGTACAAGGAGACCCAGGGGTACGTGAAGACGATCACGACCCTGGCGCAGAGCTTCGCGAAGCCGGTCGGCCGGGTCGCGCCGTCCCAGCAGGCCGCCGGGGCCATCTACTTCGCGCAGAAGCAGCTCGGCACCCCGTACCTGTGGGGCGGCAACGGAACGCCCGACCAGGACGGTCGGTTCGACTGCTCGGGGCTGACGAAGGCCGCGTACGAGACGGTGGGGATCGAGCTGCCGCGCGTCGCCAACGACCAGTACAACGCGGGGGCGCACCCCTCGCGGGCGGAACTGCTCCCCGGTGATCTGGTCTTCTTCTCCGACGATCTGACGAACTCCCGCGAGATCCGGCACGTCGGTCTCTACGTGGGCGGCGGCTACATGATCAACGCCCCCTACACGGGTGCGGTGATCCGCTTCGACAAGATCGACACACCCGACTACTTCGGTGCGACCCGTGTCACGAAGGACGGTGCGCAGGCCTTGCCCGAGCCCAAATCGGCGGCGAGGGCGTCTTGATGACTCTCCGTTAAGCGAAGGCCCTGAGCTGCGACGATGAGTCACTCTTCGATAACGTTGGAGTGATCATTCCGTGGAGAGTGGAACCCATCCTTCAGAACGGGCGTTCCATGGGCGTGGGGGTTGATCGACTGGGGCGAAGGGGCGCACACCGGGGTGCGCCCGCACGGGAACCCAGGTAAGGGCAAGGGGCCGCAATGCCGTGGCTGGACTCACAACCGGTGGGCCGAACGTGGACGTAAGCCTGCTGTACGGGATCAACGGGCTCTCCCGGCACGCCCCGAACGGGCTCGGCCGGGCGCTGGGCCTCATCGGCGAGTACGGGATCCTGCTGGCCCTGGTGCTGCTCGTGCTGTGGTGCTGGCGCGGCGCCCGGCGGCAGGACGAGGCCACGGCCGTCGAATCGTTCGCCGCGCTGGTCTGGGCCCCGCTCGGCGCCGGGATCGCCCTGCTCGTGAACGTCCCGCTGCGCGGGTTCGTCGGGCGGCCGAGGCCGTTTCGGCAGCACGCCGGGCTGGAGGTCCTCGAACCCGGCCTCTCCACGACCGACTTCTCCTTCGTCAGCGACCACGCCACCCTCGCGATGGCGCTCGGCGTCGGCCTGTTCATCGCGAACCGCAGGCTCGGCTTCATCGGGATCGGGCTGGCCCTCCTGGAGGGCGTCTGCCGTGTGTACATGGGCGTGCACTACCCGACGGACGTCATCGGCGGTCTCGCCCTCGGCACCGCCGTCGTCCTGCTCCTCGCGCCGGCGGCCATGGCGCTGCTGACCCCGGTGGTGCGCGCGGTGGCCCGCTCCCCGCGCGCCGGGCGGCTGGTACGGGCCAAGGACAGGGTGCTGGCCCAGCCGGTCGGACTGGCGCCGACACCGCCGCCGGGTGCGCACCAGAGCGACCTGGCCGCCTGACCGGGCCCCCTGACCGGGGGCCGCTCGGCCGGGCCGTGTAACCGGGCTCTCACGCGTGCGCGTACGCGTCCCATACGGCGAGCAGTACGGCGGCCAGCAGGCACAGCCCCGCCGCCCCGAAGCACAGCCGGATCGCCGCCGGGCGGGGGCGCGGGCTCACGTATCGCCGCCTTCCGCGCCCCGGCGGGTCTCACCCTCGTCGCGCCGGTAGCGGGACCGCAGCCACAGCCCGGTGGCGACGGCCGCGGCGGTGGTCAGCCCGACGGCCAAGGCCACGTCGGCCGGGCCGTCCGCCGTGCCCACGGGCCGGGCCCAGGCCGCGGCGGCCGGGGCGAGGGCGATGAGCAGGGCCCAGAGGAGGGCGGCGAGTCGAGGCGCGGGTCCTGGCATGAGTCCAGGGCATCCGCTCCGGGGCGGGTCGGCCAGCCGGGCCGTCCGAACGGGCTATCCACCGGCCGCCCGGCGGCTACCCCGCCGTGTGCCGGGTGGCGTCCTGGCGGGCCAGGTCGCGGGAGCGGCGGGCCGGGCCCTTCCAGCCGCAGGTGCAGACGGCCAGGCAGAACGACCCGCGCTCGGCGGTGCTCGTGGTGTGGCCGGTCGGAGGTGGGGCCTGCTGCCCGGGCTCCGCGTGCGTGCGCGGAAGCGGCAAGGGGGCAAGCGGAGGGATCAGCTGCGCCTTGGAATGCGGGTCCACGCCCCAACGGTACCCGGGTCCGGCGCGGCCCGGCGTGCCCCGGGCCCGTGACGGGAAACCCCGGACCTCGTTAAGCGGAGCGGGTGGGGGCCTCGGGCAAGCAGCGGTCATGCGTTGGGGGTTGGCAGGCGATGGTGGTGCACCAGCACAGGCGGCGGCGAATGCGTGCGGGTGGGGTGGTGCTCGCGGTCGGCGTGGCCGTCACCATGGCCGCGATCGCCGGGTGCGGCGGCGGAGCGGCGGGAGCGGACGCGGGCGCGGAGGTCGGCGCGAGCGCCGGCGGCGACGGCCGGCCCCCGGGGGACCCGGGCGAGGCGGTGCGCGGAGCCGCCGACGCGCTGGCGGCGACCGGCAGCGCGCGGGCCCGTACGGCGATGGAGATGGCCACCGGCGGCACCCGCGTCACGATCCGGGGCGAGGGCGGGGTCGACTTCAAGAAGCGGATGGGCCAGCTCCTGGTGATGCTCCCCGCCGACGCGGCGGGCAAGGATGAGCACCGGCCGATCACCGAGCTCCTCGTCCCCGGCGCCCTCTACATGAAGAACCGGGGCGCGGGCGTGCCCGACGACAAGTGGGTCCGCGTCGACACCACGACGCTCGGGGACGGGAACCTCGTCACGGGCGGGGCCACCGACCCGCTGGCGGCGGCCGAGCTGCTGCGCGGCGCGCAGGAGGTGACGTACGTGGGGGAGACCGAGGTGGCGGGCGCCAAGGTGCGGCACTACCGGGGCACCACCGACATCGGACGGGCCGCGCGCAGCGCCTCGCCGGATGTCAGGGCGACGCTGGAGGCGGCGGCGAAAGGGTTCAGCAAGGACTCCGTGCCGTTCGACGCCTACCTCGACGAGGAGGGCCGGCTGCGGAAGGTCCGGCACCGTTTCACCTACGAGAACAATGGCGTGATCGATGTCTCCTCGACGACGCTGCTCTACGGGTTCGGGACTCCGGTGACCGTCGTATTGCCCCCAAGCGGGGACATTTACGCCGGGAAGATCGCCGACTAGTCGCCGAGATGGGTCTAGACCAGTGCGATCGGGTCATGGTCCGGTATCCGGAAATGGTCCATCCGTGTCATGCGCGCAGCGACCCGCGCTCCCTACGCTGAGAAGCCGAGCGCCGACGACCGATGGCGGCGGGAAGAGGTGACACGCGTGACTCCCGGAGGCGGTACGACGGTGCAGGATTTCGTGGCCCTCGCCGAGATCGAGCTGTGCGGTGAGCTGATCATCGCGGCCTCCACGGCGGACGAGGAGCGGCTCAGCCAGGACCGGATCGACGAGGTGCTGATGGTCGGCGTCAGCCGCTAGCCGGTGACACGGCGCGGGCGACGGGCGCGGGACGGGCGGGGGCCGGGCCCCCGCGGGCCCCCTCAGGTCCGCAGCAGTCGGGCGATCGCCTTCGTGGCCTCCTCGACCTTGGCGTCGATCTCCGCGCCGCCCTTGACCGCAGCGTCGGCGACGCAGTGCCGCAGGTGCTCCTCCAGCAACTGGAGCGCGAAGGACTGCAGTGCCTTCGTGCTCGCCGAGACCTGCGTGAGTATGTCGATGCAGTAGACGTCCTCGTCGACGAGCCGCTGCAGGCCCCGGATCTGGCCCTCGATCCGGCGCAGTCGCTTGAGGTGCTCGTCCTTCTGGTGGTGGTACCCGTGCACCGCCTTGCCCTGGGTCTCCTCGGGGGCCGCGCCGACGCCGGCTCCGGAGCCCTCCGCCTCGATGGTCGTCATGAGTCCTCCCGTGGTCCGGAATGAGGGATGCATACCCCTCATGGGTATAGGTTACGTCGCCCCGCCGTCCGGGCAGGGGCCCGTGCGGCCCACTGTGCCTGATGGAGGACACTGGGGAATTGCCGGGAACCGCCGGTTAGCCCTCGCCGGGGGTTGCGCCTAGCATCAGCCTGACCGAATCCAATGCACCCCGAGGACCTCACGTGCGATTTCGTCTGACCCCCAGGGAGACGAGCTTCTACGACATGTTCGCCGCATCCGCGGACAACATCGTCACGGGCTCCAAGCTCCTGATGGAACTGCTCGGAGCGGATTCCTCCGCCCGGGCCGAGATCGCGGAGCGGATGCGGGCAGCGGAGCACGCGGGGGACGACGCCACCCACGCGATCTTCCACCAGCTGAACTCCTCTTTCATCACGCCGTTCGACCGCGAGGACATCTACAACCTGGCCTCGTCGCTCGACGACATCATGGACTTCATGGAGGAGGCGGTCGACCTGGTCGTCCTCTACAACGTGGAGGAGCTCCCCAAGGGCGTCGAGCAGCAGATCGAGGTGCTGGCGCGGGCGGCCGAGCTGACCGCCGAGGCCATGCCCCACCTGCGCACGATGGACAACCTGACCGAGTACTGGATCGAGGTCAACCGCCTCGAGAACCAGGCCGACCAGATCCACCGCAAGCTGCTCGCCCAGCTCTTCAACGGCAAGTACGACGCCATCGAGGTGCTCAAGCTCAAGCAGATCGTCGACGTGCTCGAAGAGGCGGCCGACGCGTTCGAGCACGTCGCGAACACGGTGGAGACCATCGCGGTCAAGGAGTCCTGAACCTCGTGGACACCTTCGCTCTGATCGTGACCATCGGTGTCGCGCTCGGTTTCACGTACACCAACGGTTTCCACGACTCGGCGAACGCGATCGCGACCTCGGTCTCGACCCGCGCGCTGACCCCGCGTGCCGCCCTCGCGATGGCCGCGGTGATGAACCTCGCCGGAGCCTTCCTGGGCAGCGGCGTGGCCAAGACGGTCAGCCAGGGGCTCATCGAGACGCCGACGGGCGACAAGGGGATGTGGATCCTCTTCTCCGCCCTGGTCGGCGCGATCGTCTGGAACCTGATCACCTGGTACTTCGGCCTGCCGTCGTCCTCCTCGCACGCGCTCTTCGGCGGCATGGTCGGGGCGGCGCTGGCGGGCGGGATCGCCGTCATCTGGTCGGGCGTGCTCGACAAGGTCGTCATCCCCATGTTCCTGTCACCCATCGTCGGCCTGATCGTCGGCTACCTGGTGATGGTCGCCATCATGTGGATGTTCCGCCGCTCCAACCCGCACAAGGCCAAGCGCGGCTTCCGGATCGCCCAGACCGTCTCGGCGGCCGCGATGGCCCTCGGCCACGGCCTGCAGGACGCCCAGAAGACGATGGGCATCGTGGTGATGGCCCTGGTCATCGCCGACGTCCAGACCTCCGACGCCCCGATTCCGGTGTGGGTCAAGATCGCGTGCGCCGTGATGCTGTCGCTCGGCACCTACGCCGGTGGCTGGCGCATCATGCGCACCCTGGGCCGCAAGATCATCGAGCTCGACCCGCCGCAGGGCTTCGCGGCCGAGACCACCGGTGCCTCGATCATGTACACCGCGTCCTACCTGTACCAGGCGCCGATCTCCACCACCCACGTCATCACCTCGGCGATCATGGGCGTGGGCGCGACGAAGCGGGTCAACGCGGTCCGCTGGGGCGTCGCCAAGAACATCATCCTCGGCTGGTTCATCACCATGCCGGCCGCGGCGCTCGTCGCGGCACTCAGCTTCTGGATCGTGGACCTGGCCGTCGGCTAGTACCACGAGGACCGGCGCGGCCTACGAGGACCAGCGCCGCGGCGTGAAGACGAAAGCGGGCCGGCTCCCCCCACCCAGGGGGAGCCGGCCCTTTTCTTTCGTCTTGCGGTGGCACCGCCATGCAGCACCGCAGGACGTTCAGCACATCCGCGGGGGTCCGGGTTTAACCGAAGCGGCCCGAGATGTAGTCCTCGGTGGCCTGGACGGACGGGTTGGAGAAGATCCGCTCCGTGTCGTCCAGTTCGATGAGCTTGCCGGGCTGGCCGACGGCCGAGAGGTTGAAGAAGGCCGTGCGGTCCGAGACGCGGGCCGCCTGCTGCATGTTGTGCGTCACGATGACGATCGTGAAGCGCTCCTTCAGCTCGCCGATCAGGTCCTCGATGGCGAGGGTGGAGATCGGGTCCAGGGCCGAGCAGGGCTCGTCCATCAGCAGGACCTCCGGCTCGACCGCGATGGCGCGGGCGATGCACAGACGCTGCTGCTGGCCGCCGGAGAGGCCGGAGCCCGGCTTGTTCAGGCGGTCCTTGACCTCGTTCCAGAGGTTGGCGCCCTTGAGCGAGCGCTCCACGATCTCCGAGAGCTCGGACTTCTTGAAGCTGCCGTTCAGGCGCAGGCCCGCCGCCACGTTGTCGAAGATCGACATGGTGGGGAACGGGTTCGGGCGCTGGAAGACCATGCCGACCGTGCGGCGGACCGCGACGGGGTCCACGTTCGCGCCGTACAGGTTCTCGTCGTCCAGCATCACCTTGCCCTCGACGCGGCCGCCGGGGGTGACCTCGTGCATGCGGTTCAGGGTGCGCAGGAAGGTGGACTTGCCGCAGCCGGACGGGCCGATGAAGGCGGTCACGGAGCGGGGCTCCACGGTCATCGAGATGTCATCGATGGCCTTGTGGCTGCCGTAGAAGGCGGACAGTCCGCTGACGTCGATTCGCTTCGCCATGAGGGGTCACTTCGCTTTCATTGGTCGCGTCAGCGACCGGTCTTCGGGGCCTTCCAGCGGGCGATGCCGCGGGCCACCAGATTGAGGATCATGACGAAGGCGATCAGGACGAGCGCTGCTGCCCATGCCCGGTCGTAGGAGGCGTCACTGCCGACCTTGTACTGCTCCCAGATGTACAGCGGGAGCGAGGACTGAGCACCTTCGAAGGGGTTGCCGTTGATCAGCTGGGTACCGAAGACCAGCAGCATGATCGGCGCGGTCTCACCGGCGATGCGGGCGACGGCCAGCATGACACCGGTGGCGATGCCGCCGATGGCGGTGGGGAGCACGACCTTGAGGATCATGCGCCACTTCGGCACGCCGAGGGCCAGCGCGGCCTCGCGCAGCTCGTTCGGGACGAGCTTGAGCATCTCCTCGGTGGAGCGGACCACGACGGGCATCATCAGGATCGACAGGGCCATCGAGCCGGCGAAGCCGGACGGGCCGAAGCCGAGCGCCAGGTTCCACGTCGTGAGGATGAACAGGCCCGCGACGATGGAGGGGATGCCGGTCATGACGTCGACGAAGAAGGTCACGGCCTTGGCGAGCGAACCCCGGCCGTACTCGACCAGGTAGACGGCGGTCAGCAGGCCGATCGGCGCGGCGATCGCGGTGGCCAGGGCGACCTGCTCGATGGTGCCGAGCAGCGCGTGGTAGACGCCGCCGCCCTCCTCGAAGCTGGTGACGCCGTTCATCGAGTGGCTGAGGAAGTCCCCGGAGAGGGCCTCCATGCCGCGGCTGACGGTGGTCCAGATCAGCGAGAGCAGCGGGACGACCGCGAGGACGAAGCAGACCCACACGAGGGAGGTCGCGATGCGGTCCTTGGCCTGGCGTCGGTTCTCGACGACCGCGCTGGCGGTGTACGTGATCCCGACGAACATGATGGCGGCGATCAGGCCCCACTGGACCTTGCTGTGGAGGTCGGCGGCGAGGCCGATGCCGCAGCCGAGGGCGATCGAGAGGGCCGCGATGCCGGCCGGGGCCCAGCGCGGCAGGCCGCCTCGGGTCAGGCCGGCGGGGGCGGCGGACTTCGGGGCCCGGGCGGGCCGCTGGTCCTGGAGTGCGTGGCTCATCAGGCGTTCGCCCCCGAGAAGTCCTTGCGACGGGCGATGATCAGCCGGGCGGCGCCGTTGACCAGCAGGGTGAGCAGGAAGAGCACGAGGCCGGAGGCGATCAGGGCGTCGCGGCCGAACTCGTTGGCCTCGTCGAACTTCGCTGCGATGTTCTGCGCGAACGTGCCGCCACCCGGGTCCAGGATGTGGCCGGAGATCAGGAAGCTCGGGGAGAGGACGGTCGCCACGGCCATGGTCTCGCCGAGCGCGCGGCCGAGGCCCAGCATCGAGGCGGAGATGACACCGGAGCGGCCGAAGGGCAGCACCGACATGCGGATGACCTCCCAGCGGGTCGCGCCGAGGGCCAGGGCGGCCTCCTCGTTCATGCGCGGGACCTGCAGGAAGACCTCGCGGCTGACGCTGGTCACGATCGGCAGGATCATGATCGCGAGCAGGATGCCGACGGTGAAGAGGGAGCGCGCGACGCCGACCTGGGTCTTGTCGAAGACGTAGGTCCAGCCCATGTACTCGTCGAGCCAGAGGTTCAGGCCGGCGAGCTGCGGGACGAGGAAGAGGGCGCCCCAGATGCCGTAGATGATCGACGGCACGGCGGCCAGCAGGTCGACCACGTAGGCGAGGGGGGCGGCCAGCTTGCGCGGCGCGTAGTGCGAGATGAACAGGGCGATGCCGACAGCGATCGGAACCGCGATGGCCATCGCGATGATCGAGCTGACGATCGTGCCGAAGAGCAGGACGGCGATGCCGAAGACGGGGGGAGTGGCGGACGCGTTCCAGTCGAAGGTGGTGAGGAAGTTGCCCTCGTTCTTCGACAGTGCGATCGACGCGCGGTAGGTGAGGAAGACGGCGATCGACGCCATGATCACCAGGAGCAGGATGCCGGAGCCCTTGGAGAGCCCCGCGAAGATCTTGTCACCGGCGCGGCCGGTGGACCTTCCGCTCTTGGAGACAGGCGGAGCCGTGTCTATCTGGGTGGGTGTGGTGGAAGCCATGATCTTTCCGGTCTGGATGGGGGGCTGGCCCCCTGGCGGCGGTGCACCGGATCCCCCGGGTGGAGGGGGAGGGTCCCCGGGCCCGTCCGCCCCGGACGGGGGGCGGACCGGACCACGAGGCTTCAGTGATTAGCTCAGCGACTTGATGGCTTCGCGGACCTTGGTGTTGATCTCGGCCGGGATCGGGGCGTAGCCGTTCTCGGAGAGGACCTTCTGGCCCGCGTCGGACGCGGTGTAGTTCAGGAAGGACTTCACGGTCGGAAGCGTCTCGGCCTTGTTGCCCTTGTCGCAGACGATCTCGTACGTGACGAGGACGATCGGGTACGCACCCTCGGCCTTGGTCGCGTAGTCCAGCTTAAGAGCCAGGTCGTTGCCCGTCCCGGCGACCTTCGCGGCGGCGATGGCCTTCGAGGCGGTCTCGGAGGAGGCCTTGACCGGGGCGGCGGCACCGGTGTTCAGGTCGACCGTCTTGATGCCCTGGGCGCTGGCGTAGGAGAGCTCGAAGTAACCGATCGCGCCGTCGACCTGCTTGACCTGGGTGGCGACACCCGCGGAGCCGGAGGCGCCGAGACCGCCCGGGGCCGGCCACTTCTTCGCGGCCTCGTACGGCCAGGCGTCACCGGCGGTGGCCTTCAGGTACTTGCCGAGGTTCTCGGTGGTGCCGGAGTCCTCGGAGCGGTGGAAGTGCTGGATCGCGGTCGAGGGAAGCGTGACGCCGGGGTTCAGCTTCTTGATCGCCTCGTCGTCCCACTTCTTGATCTTGTCGTTGAAGATGTTGGCGATCGTGGCGGCGTCGAGGTTCAGCTTGTCCACGCCGGCGACGTTGAAGCCGAGGGCGATCGGGCCGCCGACCATCGGCAGGTTGATGCCCTGGCCGCCGGTGCAGATCTTCTTCGACTCCTCGACGGCCTCGGGCTTCAGCGCGGAGTCCGAGCCGGCGAAGCCGACGGTGCCCTGGTTGAAGGCGACGATGCCCTCACCGGAGGAGGAGGACTTGTAGTTGACCTCGACGCCGGGGCAGGCGGCCATGTAGGCCTTGACCCACAGGTCCACGGCGTTCTTCTGGGCGGAGGAGCCGGAGGCGAGCAGCTTGCCCTTGGCGTCGTCGCACTTGACGTCGCCGGCGGCGGGGGCCGAGGCCTTGGTCGAGCCGTCGGCGGCCTTGGTGTTGTCGTCCGAGCCGCACGCCGTGAGGACCAGGGCGCCGGACACGACAAGCGCCCCGAGGGCGGAGGCACGAAGCATGTTCTTGCGCTGAAGCTTCACTTTCGGGTGTTCCTTCCAGAAGCCGCCGGCCGCTTTCTGTATCGGGGCGGCGTGCGAAGAGGACTACGGGGTGCTGTGGTGCGGGCCGTGCCTTTTCTGCCCGGGTCGCACCGTGCACTGCCGAAATTAGGCAGATCAGGTGAAGCGGTCGACGGGGGTTGGTTAACGGATGGTGAACCGTGGCGGACGGCATGGTGCGGGTGGGGGGTTTTGTGTCGGGGCGACATCTGGCGTTGTCCCGCCGTTATCGGGGCGTGACCTTTCGCGTCGGGCCGGGCCGGTCCCTCTGGGGTGGGGTGGGGTGGGGCGGGTGGCTGGAACCCGTCGGTTCGGGGGCGCTGCGCGGGCTGCTCCCCGCCCCGCCCTTCCTCCGTTCCCCGGGCTCTGCCCGGACCCGGTCCTCAAACGCCGGACGGGCTGGAGGGTGCCGGGGCTCCGGCCCCGGACCCACCCCGCGCCTCAAGCGCCGGAGACGCCGTGCGGCGCCGTTGCCAGGGGGCTCTGCCCCCGGACCCCCGCGCCTCAAACGCCGGCGGGGCTGAATGGGGCGGCGGGCTGGATGAGGCCGTGGGGCTGGGCGGGGCCGCGGGGTCCGGGGGAGTTCGCCCCGGGGCGCGGGCGCGGGCATGGGGCGCTGGCCCGGGGCCCTGGGCTTGAAGGCCAGTGGGGCGCGGGGTCCTGGGCTTGAGGGCCAGTGGGGTGTGGGGGCCGGGGCTTGAGGGCCGGTGGGGCGTGGGGCCCTGGGCTGGAGGGCCAGGTGGGGGCCGGGGCTTGAGGGCCAGCGGGGTGTGGGGGCCGGGGCTTGAGGGCCGGTGGGGCGCGGGCCAGTGGGGTGTGGGGGCCGGGGGTTGGGCCGGCGAGGTGGGGCCCGTTGGGCCGGCGGGGTGGGGGCCCGCCGGGCCGTGGGGTTAGACCGGGGCCGGTTGCCAGAGGTCCTGGAAGGTGGTGCGGGCCGATTCGACCTCGTGGCGTTGGTCCGCGTGCAGGACGCCGAGGGCGTAGGCCGTGGCCGGGGCGATGCGGGGGGTGCGGGCCGCCGTCGCCGAGGCGGTGGCCGCCTCGGCGGCGTCCCGGTGGCGGTCCAGGGCGTGGCCCGCCGCCGTGAGGCGGGTGACGTCCTCGCCCAGCGCCTCCCGCGCGTACCGGTGGACCCGCAGCAGCCGGCGTACCTCGTGCCAGGCCCCGTCCTCGTGCGGGGAGTACGGGGTGCCCGCCGGGAGGGGGAGCGCGGCGACCGCCGCCGACAGGCGGGTTTCGGCCACCGCCGCCAGCGGGATCAGCACCTCGTCCACCCGCCCGCGCGCCGCGACCGCGTCCAGCGGGACCTCCGAGGCCAGTACCGCCACCGCGTCCGCGACCGCGTGGAAGCGGGAGGAGCCGAGCGCCTGGAGCGTCGCCGAGTGGGCCCTGGTACGGGCCAGCGTCAGCTGGCGCTCCAGCAGGGCGCCCGCCCGCGCCGAGCCCACCGTCAGCGCGCCCGCCGTACCGCCCCGCGGGGCCGGCAGCTCGGGCGTGCCCGAGAGCCGGTGCAGGGCGTCCATCAGGCGCCGCAGCCGGGCCGCGTAGGCGTGCTCGTCGGCCAGGGTCGACGACAGCCACACCAGCTCGGTGCGCAGCCCGTCGGCCCAGGCGGAGTCGGTCACCCCCCGGAACGTGGCGAGCGAGCCCGAGATCCGGCGCGCGGCCCCCCGCAGGCCGCGCGCCGCCTCGGTGCCCTCCGCCGAGTCGGAGCCGTTCGCCCCGCTCTCCTCGTGCACCCGCAGCGCGCGCAGGAAAGCGGTGGCCTGGGCGCGCAGGTACGCGCCGAGCACGTCGCCTGCGGTACCTGCCATAAGGTCATGGTTTGGCTGAGCCACGCCGGCGCCTCCGGGCGTCTATGAGCATCTCCTGTACGTGCCGCAGCGGTTGGCCCTCGGCGTCGGTGCTGTGCCGGGTCCATTCGCCGTCCGGCCCGAGGTGCCAGGAGGACGTCGCGTCGGACATGCCCGTCTCCAGCAGCCGGTCCAGTGACGCACGGTGGGCGGGGTCGGCGACCCTGACCAGCGCCTCGATGCGGCGGTCGAGGTTGCGGTGCATCATGTCGGCGCTGCCGATCCACACCTCGGGTTCGCCGCCGTTGCCGAAGGCGAAGACCCGGGAGTGTTCCAGGAAGCGGCCGAGGATCGAGCGGACCCTGATGTTGTCCGACAGCCCGGGGACGCCGGGGCGCACGGCGCAGATGCCGCGGACCCAGATGTCGACGGGGACTCCCGCCTGGGAGGCCCGGTAGAGGGAGTCGATGAGGGCCTCGTCGACGATCGAGTTCATCTTCAGGCGCACGTACGCGGGGCGGCCGGCCCGGTGGTGGTCGGCCTCCTTGTCGATCCGCGCGATCAGCCCGTCGCGCAGCGAGCGCGGGGCGACGATCAGCCGGCGGTAGGTCTCGCGGCGCGAGTAGCCGGACAGCCGGTTGAAGAGGTCGGAGAGGTCCGCGCCGACCTGCGGGTCGGCGGTGAGCAGGCCGAGGTCCTCGTACAGGCGGGCGGTCTTGGGGTGGTAGTTGCCGGTGCCGACGTGCGAGTAGCGGCGCAGCGTGTCGCCCTCCTGGCGCACGACGAGCGACAGCTTGCAGTGGGTCTTGAGGCCCACCAGGCCGTAGACGACGTGGCAGCCGGACTCCTCCAGCTTGCGGGCCCACTTGATGTTGGCCTGCTCGTCGAAGCGGGCCTTGATCTCGACGAGGACGAGGACCTGCTTGCCGGACTCGGCGGCGTCGATCAGGGCGTCGACTATGGGGGAGTCGCCGGAGGTCCGGTACAGCGTCTGCTTGATCGCGAGGACGTCCGGGTCGGCGGCGGCCTGCTCCAGGAAGGCCTGCACCGAGGTGGAGAAGGAGTCGTACGGGTGGTGCAGCAGGACGTCGCGCTCGCGCAGCGCCGCGAAGATGTCGGGCGCCGACGCGGATTCCACCTCGGCGAGGTCGCGGTGCGTGCCGGCGACGAACTTCGGGTACTTCAGCTCGGGCCGGTCCAGTGAGGAGATTCCGAAGAGGGCGGTCAGGTCCAGTGGCCCGGGCAGCGGGTACACCTCGGCGGCGGACACCTTGAGCTCCTGCACGAGGAGGTCCAGGACGCCGGGGTCGATGGACTCCTCGACCTCCAGGCGCACCGGCGGGCCGAAGCGGCGCCGCATGAGCTCCTTCTCCAGGGCCTGGAGCAGGTTCTCGGCGTCGTCCTCCTCGACTTCGAGGTCCTCGTTGCGGGTCACGCGGAACATGTGGTGCGCGAGCACCTCCATGCCGGGGAAGAGCTCTTCCAGGTGCGCGGCGATGACGTCCTCCAGCGGGACGTAGCGCTGCGGCGAAGCCTCCAGGAAGCGCGACAGGAGCGGCGGGACCTTGACCCGGGCGAAGTGGCGGTGGCCGCTGACGGGGTTGCGCACGACGACGGCCAGGTTCAGCGAGAGGCCCGAGATGTACGGGAAGGGGTGCGCGGGGTCCACGGCCAGCGGGGTCAGCACCGGGAAGATCTGGTTCCGGAACAGCGTGAAGAGGCGGGCCTGCTCCTTCTCGGTGAGGTCGGGCCACCGGATGAGGTGGATGCCCTCCTCGGCGAGCTGCGGGGCGATGTCCTGCTGGTAGCAGGCGGCGTGCCGGGCCATGAGCTCGCGGGAGCGGGTCCAGATCAGGTCCAGCACCTCGCGGGGCTGGAGGCCCGAGGCGGACCGGGTGGCGACACCGGTCGCGATGCGGCGCTTGAGGCCGGCGACGCGGACCATGAAGAACTCGTCGAGGTTGCTCGCGAAGATCGCCAGGAAGTTGGCGCGCTCCAGCAGCGGGGTGGTCGGGTCCTCGGCGAGCTCCAGGACGCGCTCGTTGAAGGCGAGCCAGCTGCGTTCGCGGTCGAGGAAGCGGCCAGGGGGCAGCTCGCCGCCGTCCTTGTCCTCGTAGGCGTCCAGGTCGGCGTCGAGGTCGGGATTGAGATCGGCGTGGGGCCGGTGCGCGGCTATGGAACCGATGCGCGCGGTGGCGGAGGCCGAGGGCGACGCGGAGGCCGCGGCCGACGTGTGAGACGGGTGCTGCGCGGGGACCTCGGTGGGGCCGGCGCTGGACTTGTGGCTCATGACTCCATTCTTCCGCGCGCGCGGCAGGACAGGCGCGTCGGAAGTGTCGGCCGTCAGGCGGAGTCGGGGGTACATGGGGGGAGACTCGCAAGGCCGTCTTAATGCCCGGTTAATGGTGCATGGCTTCCAGGGTCCGGGTGGTGCACGAAATGCGGTGGCGGCAAGGCTCCCGCGCCCCCGATACGCCCAAATGGGTCCCCGCGCGCCGGGGCGGCACCCGCCGGGGGCCCCTCCGGGCCGGATCCGGCTGGATCCCGTCCGGAACTGGACGGGATCCGGTCCGGAACTGGACGGGATCCGGTCCGGCGCCGGGCTGGATCCCGTCCGGTTCCGGGGTCAGCTTTCGGTGCGGTACATCAGGTCCACCTCGTGGGTGGCGAAGCCGAGCCCCTCGTACACCGCGAGCGCCGCCGGGTTGTCGGCGTCCACGTACAGCATCGCCGTCGGCATGCCGGCCGATTCGAGGTGGCGCAGGCCGATCGCGGTGAGGGCCTTGCCGAGGCCGCCGCCCTGGGCGCCGGGGCGCACGCCCACCACGTAGACCTCGCCGAGCCGGTCCGCGGCGTGGATCTTCGTCCAGTGGAAGCCGACGAGCTCCCCGTCGCGCTCGGCGAGGAAGAAGCCCTTCGGGTCGAACCACGGCTGCGCCATGCGGTCGTCCAGGTCCCGCTGCGTCAGCGCGCCCTGCTCGGGGTGGTGAGCGAAGGCGGCCGCGTTCGCCGCGAGCCAGGCCGTGTCGTCGGTTCCGGGCACGAAGGTACGGACCGTCACGCCGGCCGGGAGCGTCGGCTCGGGCAGCGGCGCCGCCTCCCCGCCGAGCGGGCGGCGCAGCTGGCGCAGCTCGCGGAAGAGGGTCAGTCCGAGCACCTGGGCGAGGTGGCGGGCGGCGGACTTGCCGCCGTGCGCCCACACCCGGATCCGCTTGCCGGAGGCGGCCAGCAGGGCCTGGCCGAGCGCCCGGCCGTGGCCGCGGCCGCGCAGCGCCGGGTGGATGACGAGCTCGGCGGCCGGCGCCTCCACCGGGTCGGTGTCCTCCAACTGCCCGTATCCGGCGAGGCGGCCGCCGTCGCTGAGCAGGAAGTGCCGGATCCCCTCGCGCGGCCCGCCGCGCAGCTGGAGGCGGCCCTGCTCGGACACGGCGGTGGTGCCGTCCGTGCGGGCCGCGTCCTCGATCAGGGCGAGGACGGACTGGGCCTGTTCCTCCGTCAGTTCGTCGAGGGTCACAATCTGCCGTCCCGGCTCGGGGTTCGCTGCTGCGTCAGTCATGCCACGAGCGTACGACCGTGACGGGTGCGCGGCGGTGTTGACCCTGGGGCGGATCCGTCCGGATCGCAACTGTTTGACGGGGAACCGACTTGTGCGTGTAACCAGCTCGATACCCCCTACCCCTGTCGTGCTACGCGCGTTGACCATAGGCTGCGGCGGACCTCCCAGTTTTACCGCTGTCACATAAGGGGACTAAATGTCAGCGACGCCACAACGGCACCGCCGAGCCCGCCGGTTGACCCTCGCCGCCCTCGCCGTCACGGCCGGGGCCGGGGCGATGGTCGCCGCAGCACTGCCGGCCGGGGCCGCGAGTGGTGGCGGTACCGCCAAGAGCCGGACCGTCGACGTGCAACTCCTGTCGTTCAACGACTTCCACGGCACCCTGGAGGCCCCGCAGGGCTCCTCGGGCACCGTGACGGAACGCCAGGCGGACGGCACCACCAAGGCCATACCCGCGGGCGGTGTCGAGTACCTCGCCACCGGCCTGCGCGAGGCCCGCAAGGGCCACGAGTACTCCGTCACGGCCGCGGCCGGCGACATGATCGGCGGCAGCCCGATGCTGTCCGGTCTCTTCCACGACGAGCCGACCGTCGAGGCGCTCAACAAGCTGAAGCTGGACGTCAGCAGCGTCGGCAACCACGAGTTCGACGAGGGCAAGGCCGAGCTGCGCCGCATGGCGTACGGCGGCTGCCACCCGACCGACGGGTGCTCCGAGTTCGGCAAGGAGTACACGGGCGCCGAGTTCAAGTACCTCGCCGCGAACGTCACGGACGAGAAGACCAAGCGTCCCATGCTGAACCCGACCTTCATCTGGCAGAAGGGGGACGTGAAGATCGGCTTCATCGGCGTCACCCTGGAGGGCACGCCGGACGTCGTCACCGCCGACGGGGTCAAGGGCCTGAAGTTCGGCGACGAGGTCGAGACGATCAACAAGTACGCCGCCGAGCTGAACAAGCAGGGCGTCAAGTCGATCGTCGCGCTGATCCACGAGGGCGGTCTGCCCGCCAACGGCGCCTACAACTACGACTGCGACGTCCCGGGCGCCGGCGCCGGCGTCTCGGGCGCGATCGTGGACATCGCCAAGAACGTGGACCCGAAGGTCGACGCGCTGGTGACCGGCCACACGCACCAGGCGTACGCCTGCAACATCCCCGACCCGGCGGGCAACCCGCGCATGGTGACCTCGGCCGCCTCGTACGGCCGCCTGTTCACGGACACCACGCTGAAGTACGACCGCAAGACCAAGGACATCGTCCGTACGGCGGCCTCCGCGCCGAAGCCGGTCAACAAGATCGTCAGCCGTGACCTGCCCAAGGCCCCGGACATGACCGAGCTGATCACCCGCTGGAACGCGCTGGCCGCCCCGGTCGCGAGCCGCCCGATGGGCTTCATCTCGGCGGACATCGCGGGCCGCGGTTCCGAGGCCCCCGAGAAGCCGCTCGGCGACCTGATCGCCGACGCCCAGCTGGAGGCCACGGCCCCGGCCGCCAAGGGCGGCGCGCAGCTGGCCATCATGAACCCGGGCGGCATCCGTGCCGACCTGGCCTACAAGGCCGCGGGCGCCGAGGGCGACGGTGTCGTGACGTACGGCGAGTCCTACACGGTCCAGCCGTTCAACAACCTGATGAACATCGTCGACCTGACCGGCGCGCAGCTGATCACCGCGCTCCAGCAGCAGGTCAGCGGCACGGTCAACGGCCCGAACCCGAAGATCCTGCAGGTCTCGAAGGGCTTCACCTACACCCTGGACATGACGAAGACGGGCGCGGACCGCATCGTCGTGGACTCGGTGAAGCTGAACGGCGCGGCGATCGACCCCGCCAAGACCTACCGGGTCGCGATGAACGAGTTCCTCGCGGGCGGCGGTGACGGCTTCACCGTCCTGAAGGAGCACAAGAACAAGCTGGTCGGCGTGCCCGACCTGGAGGCCTTCAACACCTACCTGGCGAAGTCGACCGAGGCGGCCCCGATCGCCCCGCCGGCGGCGGACCGCATCACGGTCGTCAAGTAACACCTGAGTGCAGCGCGCCCGAAGGGGCGGTGGGCCTTGTGGCCCGCCGCCCCTTCGGCGTTGTGCCCCGGACCCCCGTGCCGGAGCGGTCAGAGCGCCGCCAGGAACCGGGTGACGGCCTCGTGGAAGCCCTCCGGGTGCGTGAAGGGCAGGAAGTGGTCCCCGTCCAGGGGCGCGTACGAGGTCCCGGGCCGGCGGGTGACCATCGCGTCGGCGGTGTCCTGCCTGAGCGACTGGCTGCGGGTGCCGTGGACCAGCAGCGCCGGGCAGCCGCTCCCGAGCCAGGCGTCCCAGTGGTCGCCGCGGCAGGCCTCGGCGGAGTCGAGCATGTCCTGCGGGTGGAACGGCAGCCGCCAGCCCCCGTCGGGGAGCGGGCGCAGCGCCTGCTCGACGAACTGGGAGCCCACCGGCCCGGCCGCGGCGAGGAGTTCCTCGCGGGTGGGGGCGGTGTAGCGCATGCCCGGCAGGAAGCCGAAGAGCCCTCCCGCCGTGTCGGGGTCGATCTCCACGGTGGCGTCCACGTTGACGAGGGCCGCGACGCGGTCGGGGTGGGCGGCGGCCAGGTGGTAGGCGTTGAACCCGCCGAGGGAGTAGCCGAGGAGGGCCACGGGGGCGTCCAGGCCGAGGTGGTCGAGGAGGGCCACGGCGTCCGAGAGGTAGCCCTCGCGGCCGTAGTCGGCGGCCCGGTCGGAGTCGCCGTGGCCGCGCTGGTCGGGGGCGATGACCCGCCACCCGTCACCCAGGGCGCCGGCGAGGCCGGCGAAGGCGAGGCCTTCGGACATGCCCCCGTGCAGGGCGAGGAGCGGGCGGCCCGGGCCGCCGAAGTCCAGGTACGACAGCGTGCGGCCGTCGATCGTCAGCGTGTGGCGCATGGTTTGGCTCTCCCCTGTGTGGCCTGCGGTGACGGGTACGAGCCTGCCAGGGTTTGGGCAAGCGCGCAATACGTTCGTCTTGGGCGCTTGCCCAAACCCGGGCGCCGATACGATCCCGGCATGGGAAATCGCGAGGACC
This sequence comes from Streptomyces sp. NBC_01551, assembly GCF_026339935.1. NCBI lineage: Bacteria > Bacillati > Actinomycetota > Actinomycetes > Kitasatosporales > Streptomycetaceae > Streptomyces > Streptomyces sp. NBC_01551. The sequence continues at coordinate 2,942,904 of NZ_JAPEPX010000001.1, read as the reverse complement.
TGCTGGCCGGAGCGCGCCGCTGCCTGGAGGAGAAGGGCTACCTGCGCACGACCGTGCGCGACATCGCCGCGGCCTCGAACGTGAGCATGGCGGCCATCGGCTACCACTTCGGCTCCCGCGACGCGCTGCTGAACCTCGCCCTCTTCGCCGCCATGGACGAGTGGGCCGCCGGGTCCGGTCGGCTCGCCGGCCAGGGCGCCACCGCCGCGGAGCGGTACGCCGACACCTGGGACCGCAAGATCCGCGACTTCGGCGACATGCGCTGGCTCTGGCTCGCCTCCGTCGAGGCCTTCGTGCACGCGCAGTCCTCGCCCGAGCTGCTCGCCACCCTCGCCGAGAACCAGCGCCAGGCCCGGCGCATGGTGGCCGCGCAACTGCGCGGGGTTCCCGAGGACGCGGTCACCGAGGAGGACGTACGCGCCCTCGGGTCCGTGCACATCGCCCTGCTCAGCGGGGTGATGGTGCAGGCGCTGACCGACCCGGGGCAGGCGCCGACCGGGCGGGAGCTCGCCCAAGGCTTGCGCGCCATGGCCGAGTTGCTCGACAGCTGACCCGTACCGATGGGTAGTAAAGCCGGGTTCCGCACGCCATACTCCCGTCCCACCACCGGGTCGGCGAAGGGGCGGGCATGGGCAGCGGAATGGACCGGCGGAGATTCCTCGCCGGAGCGATCGCGGCGGGCGCGGGCGCGGCGGTGAGCTTCGCCGCGGCGGGCACGGCCTCCGCGGGCACGGCCGCGGCGCGCGCCCTGGGGACCCAGGACTGGATGGCCGGACTGGGGGACTCCACCGCCCTCCATCGGATGACCATCCCCGGCACCCACGACTCGGGCGCCACCAAGGGCGGGCTCTACGTCGCCTGCCAGAACACCTCGATCGCCCAGCAGCTCGACTCCGGGATCCGGTTCCTGGATGTCCGTTGCCGCGTCACCGGCGGCTCCTTCGCCATCCACCACGCGGCCTTCTTCCAGGACCTGATGTTCGGTGACGTCCTCGTGGCCTGCTGGAACTTCCTGGCCGCGCACCCCTCCGAGACGGTGCTGATGCGCCTCAAGCAGGAGTACTCCGGGGAGAGCGACGCGACGTTCCGCGCCGTCTTCGACGACTACCTCGACAACCGGGGCTGGCGGCCCCTGTTCCGGATCGCGGACGCGCTGCCCTCCCTCGGGCAGGCCCGGGGCAAGGTCGTGCTGCTGGCCGACAACGGCGGGCTGCCCGGCCTGCGCTACGGGGACGGCAGCGTCTTCGACATCCAGGACGACTGGAACGCCGAGCCGTTCGCCAAGCGCGGCAAGATCGAGAACCAGTTCCGCCGGGCCGTGCAGCAGCCCGGCAAGCTCTTCGTGAACTACGTCAGCACGGCCGCGTACATGCCGCCGCGCTGGAACTCCGACCGGCTGGGCCCGCAGGTGCACGCCTTCGTCGACGGCGCGGAGCTCGCCGGCCGGACCGGGCTCGGGATCGTCCCGATGGACTTCCCCAACACCCGGCCGGGCCTGGTGGCCTCACTGCTGCGGCACAACTGACGGCTGCTCCGGCGGCGGCGGCGTCGGCGCGCCCGGGACGCGCAGCACCGCCTCCGTGCCCGCCCCGCCCGCCGGGGCCGCCCGCAGCTCGACGCTGCCGCCCGCGCGGCGCACCGTACGGTCCACGATCGACAGGCCCAGCCCGCTGCCGGGCAGGGCGCGGGCCGAGGAGGAGCGCCAGAACCGCTCGAACACGTGCGGCAGGTCCTCCGCCGGGATGCCCGGCCCGTGATCCCTTACGGTCAGCTCGCCGGCCCGCAGCGCCACCTCGACCGTGCCGCCCGGCGGGCTGAACTTCACCGCGTTGTCCAGCACGTTGACCACGGCCCGCTCCAGCGCCGCCGCCTCGCCCCGTACGTACCAGGGCGCCAGGTCGTCGGTGAAGTGCAGCTCCGGGCCGCGCAGCCGGGCGCGGGAGAGCGCGCTGCGCACGACCTCGTGCAGCGCGACCACCTGGAGCGGGGCGTGCCCGGGCGCGTCCGGGCGGGACAGCTCCTGGAGGTCCCCGATGAGCGAGGCCAGCTCGGTCATCTGCGCCTTGACCGAGGCCAGCAGCTCCCGGCGGTCCTCGGGCGGGATGGCCCGGCCGGTGGACTCGCTGCGCGCGAGCAGCTCGATGTTGGTGCGCAGGGAGGTCAGCGGGGTGCGCAGCTCGTGCCCGGCGTCGGCGATCAGCTGAGCCTGCCGGTCCTGGGAGGAGGCGAGCGCGGCCGTCATCGCGTTGAAGGACTGGGACAGGCGGGCGATCTCGTCCTCGCCCTCCACCGGGATCCGTACGGTGAGGTCCTCGGTGCGGGCGATGTGCTCGACGGCGTCGGTGAGTTCGTCGACCGGCCGCAGCCCCGTCCGGGCCACCCACAGGCCGGCCGCGCCCGCGCCGACCACACCGATGCCGCTGACCAGCAGCAGCACCCAGGCCAGGGTGGACAGCGGCTTGTCGATGTCGGCGAGCGGCTTCGCGATGGAGATCGCGAACAGCTGGCCGTTCGCCTGCGCGGTCAGGGTGTAGACGCGCATCGCGGTGCCGTCGGTGGTCGTCACGTCGTGCAGGGTGGGCGGCCGCTTGCCCCCGGCGACCTCGCGGTCGATGGTGGTGACGGGCAGCGTGGACATGCCGCCCACCCAGCAGTGGCCGCCGTCGGCGGTGACGATCTGGACGGTCGCGTTCAGGTTCCCGGCGATCTCCTGGGACGGCCGGGCGGGCGCGGTGACACAGCCCTCCCGCAGCACCCGTACGACCTGCTGGTTCGGGTTGGTCGCCATCAGCGAGCGGTCGAGCTGATCGCGCAGCTGCGTGCGGACCATCACCCACGAGACGGCGGCGACGGCCGCGACGGCCACCGCGACCGCGACCGTGACCAGCAGTGCGAGGCGCGAGCGCAGGGGCAGGGCGCGGAACCGGACGAGCGGGTTCAACGGGGAGCGGCTCACTCGGGACCGCTCTCGCCCGCGCGCAGTACGTAGCCCACCCCGCGCACGGTGTGGACGATCCGGGACTCCCCGCCCGCCTCGGTCTTGCGGCGCAGGTACATCACGTACACGTCCAGGGAGTTGGAGCTGGGCTCGAAGTCGAAGCCCCAGACGGTCTTGAGGATCTGCTCGCGGGTCAGGACCTGGCGGGGGTGCGCCAGGAACATCTCCAGCAGTGTGAACTCGGTGCGGGTCAGCTCCACCGGGCGGCCGCCCCGGGTGACCTCGCGGGTGGCGAGGTCCATCCGGAGGTCGCCGAAGGTCAGCGTGTCCTCGGGCGCCGCCCCGCCGGCCGCCGGGGCGGCGTACGCGCTGCGGCGCAGCAGGGCGCGGACGCGGGCGAACAGCTCGTCCAGCTCGAAGGGCTTGACGAGGTAGTCGTCGGCGCCCGCGTCGAGGCCGGTGACGCGGTCGCCGACGGTGTCGCGGGCGGTCAGCATCAGGATCGGGGTGGTGCTGCCGGCGGCGCGCAGCCGGCGGGCCGCCGTCAGGCCGTCCATCCGGGGCATCTGGATGTCGAGGACGATCAGGTCCGGGGCGTACGAGGCCGCCTTGTCGAGGGCGTCGAGGCCGTCGACGGCGGTCTGTGCCCCGTACCCCTCGAAGGCGAGGCTGCGGCGCAGGGCCTCGCGGACGGCCGGCTCGTCGTCGACGACGAGGATGCGCTGCGAGGTGCCTTCGGCGGTCATCTCGGTCCTTCGGGGGTGCGGCGGCGGGGTACGGGGCTGGCTTACAGGCTAGGCGCCGGTGCCGCCGCCGGTGCCGCTGCCGTTGCGGAGGGCGGCCAGGTCGGCCTTGATGGTGTTCACCGGGATGGCGAAGCCGAGGCCGACGCTGCCGGCGCTGGAGCTGTCGCCGGCGGGCGAGTAGATCGCGGAGGGCATGCCGACGATCTCGCCGTTCAGGTTGACGAGGGCGCCGCCGGAGTTGCCGGGGTTGAGGGAGGCGTCGGTCTGGATCGCCTTGTACGAGGTGGTGTCCGAGCCGGTGTTCCCGTTGAACTGCTGTCCGTCGTACGAGAAGGGCCACCCGTCGGTGCCCTGGCGGCTGCGCGGGGCCTGCTGCTCGGACTTCGGTACGTTCACCTCGCGGTTCAGGGCGGAGACGATGCCGCTGGTGACGGTGCCGGTGAGGCGGTCGGGGGAGCCGATGGCGACGACCTGCTCGCCGACCTTGAGACCGTCGGAGTTGCCGAGCTTGGCCGGCTTGAGGCCGGACGCGCCCTGGAGCTTGATGAGCGCGAGGTCCTTGTCGGGGTCGGTGCCGACGAGCTTGGCGTCGTACTTCTTGCCGTCGCTCATCGTCACCTGGATCGCGGAGGCGCCGCTGACGACGTGGTTGTTGGTGACGATCTCGCCGTCGGCGGTGAGGACGATGCCGGATCCGGTGCCGGTGCCCTGGCTGGTGCGGGTGTCGATGCGGACGACGGAGGGGCTGACCTGCTCGGCCACGCCGGCGACCGAGCCGGTGCTGGACTGCGAGACGTTGGTGCCGGGGAAGCCGCCCGCGGAGCCGGGGGCCTTGTCGCCGAGGAACTGCTCGACGGCGGCCGCCGTGCCGCCGCCGATGAGCGCGGCGACGAGGGCGACGGTGGCGAGGAGGGCTACGGGGCGTTTGGCGCGGGCCGCGTGGGCGGGGCCGACGGGGGCCGGGGCCGCCGGGTCAGCCGGGCCGGGGAGCGGGCCGGGGAGCTGGTGGGCCTCGTGCCAGCCCGGCGCCGGCGCCGGGGGCGCGTACGCGGGGGGCGGGGGGTAGGCGGTGTCCTGCGCGAGCCGGTCGCGTCCGCGCTGCCAGTCGTCGCCGAACGGCGCGGGCTGGGCCGGGGAGTTCTCCTGCGGGTGATGCGGGTACTCGCCTTCGCGGCGGAAGCTGTCGGTCATGGCTATGACTCTGGTCGCGAATGATGAGAGCTTCCTGAGCGCCCGCTGAGAAGCCCGACAGAACCTCGTATGCCGGATATAAGCGCGCCCGGGCCGCCGGGTCTTGGGCTGCCCCGACCGGCGGTGGCGTCGCGGACGGGGGCCGGGGTGCGCGGAGTGTCAGCGGCAGCCGCAGGAGCGGCGGACGACCAGGGCCGAGGGGAACTGCTTCAGGCGCTCGCGGCGGGAGCCGGCCACGCGCAGGGCGTCGTCCAGCACCAGGTCCACGGCCGCGCGGGCCATCGCCGGGCGGTCCGAGGCGACCGTCGTCAGCGGCGGGTCCGTCAGCGCCGCTTCCTTGACGTCGTCGAAGCCCGCCACCGCCAGCTCACCGGGCACGTCGATGCGCAGCTCACGCGCCGCCCGCAGCACGCCGATGGCCTGGTCGTCGGTGGCGCAGAAGATCGCCGTCGGGCGGTCCGGCCGGGCCAGCACCTCCAGCGCGACGGTGTACGCGTCGTAGCGGTTGTACGGGGCCTCGATGAGCCGGCCCTCGGTCGAGCGGCCCGACTCCTGCATGGCCCGCCGCCAGCCCTCGACGTGGTCGGCGACCGGGTCGCCGACGGAGGGGGTGTTCTCGACGCCGCCGATGCAGGCCACGTACGCGTGCCCGTGCTCCAGCAGGTGGCGGGTGGCGAGCTGGGCGCCGCCGATGTCGTCCGTGACGACCGCGACGTCGTCGATCGCCTCCGGGCGCTCGTGCAGCAGCACCACCCTGGCGTCCCAGGCCTCGATCTCGCTGGCGGCCTGCTCGCTCATGCCCTGGCTGACCAGGATCAGGCCCGACACCCGCATCCCGAGGAAGGCCCGCAGGTAGTGGACCTCGCGCTCGGTGCGGTAGTCGGAGTTCCCGACCAGCACCATCTTTCCGCGCTCGGCGGCGGCCTGCTCGACCGCGTGCGCCATCTCCGCGAAGAAGGGCTGACGCGCGTCCGGGACGATCATGCCTATGAGGTCGGTGCGCCGCGACGCCATCGCCTGCGCGACCCGGTCCGGGCGGTAGCCCAGGTCCTTGATCGCGGCGAGGACACGCTCGCGCGTGGCCGGGGCAACCGGCCGGGGTCCGTTGTTGATGACATAGCTCACGACGGCGGTAGACGTACCCGCAAGTCGTGCCACGTCATCCCGCGTCACCTTGGCCACGCGCGGCAGTCTACGCGGGGTGACCTACCTCTGGGCAGGCCGTCCTGCCGACTGGACGATCACGGGCGATTCGTCCGTCCGGGTGACGGCGGCCGCCGCCTGCCGCTCCGCCTGAGCCGCGGCCTGCCGCTCCGCCTGCGCGGCCGCCTCCGCCGCGGCCCGTTCCACCTTCTCCGGGGTGACGAAGCGGTAGCCGACGTTGCGGACCGTGCCGATCAGCGACTCGTGCTCGGGGCCGAGTTTCGCGCGCAGCCGCCGGACGTGCACGTCGACCGTCCGGGTGCCGCCGAAGTAGTCGTAGCCCCAGACCTCCTGGAGCAGCTGGGCGCGCGTGAAGACCCGGCCCGGGTGCTGCGCCAGGTACTTGAGCAGCTCGAACTCCTTGAAGGTGAGGTCGAGGACCCGCCCCTTCAGCTTCGCCGAGTACGTCGCCTCGTCGACCGACAGGTCGCCGTTGCGGATCTCCATCGGGGAGTCGTCCGAGCCGAGCTGCTGGCGGCCGGTGGCCAGCCGCAGCCGCGCCTCGACCTCGGCCGGTCCGGCGGTGTCGAGGAGGACGTCGTCGATGCCCCAGTCGGCGGTGACGGCCGCCAGGCCGCCCTCGGTGACCACGAGGATCAGCGGACAGCCGGGCCCGGTCGAGCGCAGCAGCTGGCACAGGGAGCGCACCTGCGGGAGGTCGCGGCGCCCGTCGACGAGGATCACGTCGGCGCCCGGCGTGTCCACCAGGGCCGGCCCCTCGGCGGGGGCCACGCGTACGTTGTGCAGCAGCAGGCCGAGGGCGGGCAGCACCTCGGTCGACGGCTGCAGGGCGTTGGTCAGCAGCAGAAGAGAGCTCATGCCCGACCACCTGCCCGGGTCGGACGGTTCTGCACGGTTCGCTGGTCCATCACGTCGGTTCCTCCTCGGTCCCGTCGAGGACTTTCGCGGCACTGCTTCGTACGGTCGGCGCCCATCCCCGCCCCGCGCCCTGGGGCCCGGATCGGCGCCATTGTTCTCGCTCCGTTCAACGTGCTGAAAGCACAAAAGGACCCGGGGGCTACGTTGCCCGGATCCTCTACGCCGCCAGAATAGCCCACCCTCCCTTTGCGGGCAGAGGCTCTTGCTGTCTGTCTTCTGTGGTTCCCGACACGCCCAGTCCCAGGCTATGCCCCGTTTTCACCGGATCGGCGGCTTCGTCGATGCTCCGGTCGGGGTGCCCCGGCGCACGGGGGGCGCGCGGAGGCACGCCGGGGTGGGCGGTCCGAGGGTTCATCATGGAGGCCGACGGTAGAGAGCCGACGATAGGAGCTGCAGTGGCAACCGGAACCATCCGCTACTGGGCGGCGGCCAAGGCCGCGGCCAAGACGGCGGAGGAGCCGTACTCGGCGCGGACACTGGCCGAGGCACTCGACGGGGTGCGCGAACGCCACCCCGGGGAGCTGACCCGAGTCCTGCTGCGCTGCTCCTTCCTCGTGAACGACGAGCCTGTGGGCAAGCGCCCGCACGATGCCGTCCTGCTGACCGAGGGGGGCACCGTCGAGGTGCTCCCGCCGTTCGCGGGCGGGTGAGCGGAAGCCGATGAGCACTCCCGAAGAGCAGCAGCGACAGCAGAACCAGCAGCACCGGCCGGAGCAGGACCCGTACGGGACCCAGACCTGGCAGTCGGACACCTGGGACACCAGCTACCAGCCGGTGCACCCGCCCCTGGACAGCGTGCCCGGGCAGCCGGTGGCGCCCGAGGGGTGGTTCCGCGACGAGGCCGCGGCCTCGCCTGCTCCCGCGCAGGACTGGCCGCAGGACCCGCAGGACGGTACGGGTACGGGCTGGTCTCAGGCCGCGGCCGAGACGGCGTACCTGCCTCCGTACCAGGAGCCCCAGCACCCGCAGCAGGCCCAGCAGCAGGCCCCGCAGCCTCCTCGGCAGCAGATGGCCGCGCCGGACAGCTGGTTCCGGGACCCGGCGCCCGCGCCTGCCCCGGCCCCCGCGGCGGCGCCCTGGCCGGAGGCCGCGGCCGAGACTGCGTACCTGCCGCCGTACCAGGAGCCCCCGCAGCAGACGGCCCCGCAGCAGATGGCCGCGCCCGACGGCTGGTTCCGGGACGAGGCCCCCGCGCCCGCCCCGGCGGCGCCCGTGCAGGAGTGGGCCGAGACCGCCTACCTCCCGCCGCAGGCGGCCGCGCCCGTGGAGCCGGTGGCCCCGGTTGCCCCGGTGGCCGCCGCGGCGGAGCCCGCCGAGGAGCCCGAGTACTCCCCGCCCACGCTGGCCGGCAACACGCTGCGCGCCGTCGACCCCGCCCAGGCCCGCGCCGAGGGCCGGTCGCCGATCATCGACCCCGGTCCGCAGTCGGCCCTGCTGACCGCCGCGCTCGGCATCCTGCTCGCCGTGGCCGCGGCCCTCGGGCAGTACGCGCTGCTGGTGCCGCTGATCGCCCTCCAGGGCCTGACGGCCGCCGGCTGGTTCCGCCTCAACGGCATGTGGCCCGCCCGCCAGGGCATCGCCCTCGCCTTCCTCGGAGCCCTCGTCGCCGATGTCGCGGTGCTCGCGGTGGACCGTACGTACGGACCCGGCGCGATCATCGGCACCCTCGGCGCCTGGGTGCTGCTCACGCTGGTGCTCCAGCTGCGCAGCCACGCGGACCCGGACGAGCGGATGTACGGCCTGATGGCGTCGGTGGCCTCGGCCGCCCTCGCCATCGTCTGCGCCGGGTACCTGGCCGCCGACTCCGACGCCGTCAGCGTGGGCGCGGCCGCCGTCGCGGTCGCCGTCTTCGCCCGGGCGCTGCCGTTGCCGACCGCGCCCTCCGTCGGCGTCTCGCTGGCCGCCGCGGCCGGCGCGGGCATCGCCCTCGGCACGATCACCGGCGTCGGGGCGGGCGGGGCGCTGGTCGGCCTGGCCGCCGGGGTGTGCGCGCTGGTCGGCCTGCGGGTGGCCGCGTACGACTACCCGTCGAAGTTCGTGCACATGACGGCCGGGGTCGCGCTGCCGCTGGCCGTGGCGGCGCCCGTCGTGTACCTGATCGGTCGGGTCGTGGCCTGAGGTTCCGGGACCGGCGGTCCGCCGCCGGTCCGTCCCACCCCCCAGGTCACGGCATGGTCACGACATGTTCCACTAGGGCGGACGTACCGATCCGGACGTACCGATCTGACGTACCGATCTACAGGGGGAGGGACGACGTGCGCGCACTGCGTGTCGTTGTGATCATCGGAGTGGTGCTGGGCGCGCTCCTCGCGGGCGCCGACCGCTGGGCGGTGGGCTACGCCGAGAACCGGCTGGCCGAGCGCGTGCAGCAGGCGGGCCAGGGGCAGGTGGGCGGTGCCGAGGTGGAGATCCACGGCTTCCCGTTCCTCACCCAGGCGCTCAGCCGCGACCTCGACCGGGTCGACTTGAAGCTCACGGACGTCGAGGCGACCGCCGACGGCCGCAAGACGCGGCTCTCGCGGCTCGACGCCAGCTTCCACGGCGTGAAGATCGACGGGAACTACAGCGGGGGCACCGCCGATCGGGCGGAGGGCACCGCCCTCATCACGTACGCGGACCTGACCGCGGCCTCGCAGAGCGACGGCGTGACCCTGACGTACGGCGGCACCCCCGGCAAGGTGAAGGTGACCGCGAAGGTGGACGTGCTCGGGCGCAAGCTCACGCGCAGCGTCGTGTCGAGCGTCACGCTCGTGGACGCCCCGGACTCCAAGGGCGGCAAGGGCGGCAAGGGCGGCAAGAGCGGCAAGATCGTCCGGGTGCGCGCCGACCAGGTCCCGGGTGAGGGCGTCCCCGGGATCGAGGGCATGATCCGCAAGAAGACCGACTTCGACCGCCGGCTGGAGGACGGTCTGCCGGCCGGGCTCCAGCTGTCCGCCCTGACCTCGGACGAGGCCGGCGTGCACCTCACGCTGGGCGGTACGAACGTGGCTCTGGCCGGATCGTGAGACGGTGCGGTCCGATCCTCAGAAGGACGGGCCGCGCGGGGAGTCCCGGAGGCGGCGCGACGGCCTCTCCGGGGCCTCGGATCCCACTATCCGGACGATCCTGTCTCGAAATATGACACACCGGTGACAGGGCGGCCGGTTCGTCCCTACGATCCATGGCTATGAAGCATCAGCAGGCGGACCTCACGAAGCGACGGGCAGTAGACCTGTGTCGCGTCGCCGCCATGCTCTGTCGATCCATGTGACAGGTGAGCACGTCGCATGCGACATCCGGAACCCGCACCGCGGAACCCGGAAGCCCGGCACCGACGAATCCCGCTCCACCATCCGGACGACGGCCTGCCAGGCCCATCCCGCGTGACGACTCCCGCCTCCCGCCCCTGACGCCTTTCCCCGCGCAGGGTGCCCCGAGGTCGATCCGGAGCGGCACGCACCCGCACCACCCCGCAGCAGCACCAGCACCGCCCCGCCGCCCACTGCCCCGGAGGAGAACACCATGAGCCGCAGCGACGTCCTCGTAGACGCCGACTGGGTCGAGGCCCACCTGAACGACGCCAACGTCGTGATCGTCGAGGTGGACGAGGACACGTCCGCGTACGACAAGAACCACATCACCAACGCCGTCCGGATCGACTGGAAGCAGGACCTCCAGGACCCGGTCCGCCGCGACTTCGTGGACCAGGAGGGCTTCGAGAAGCTCCTCTCCGCCAAGGGCATCTCCAACGACGACACCGTCGTCCTCTACGGCGGCAACAACAACTGGTTCGCGTCCTACGCCTACTGGTACTTCAAGCTCTACGGCCACCAGGACGTCCGCCTCCTCGACGGCGGCCGCAAGAAGTGGGAGCTCGACTCCCGCGACCTGGTCGACGGCAAGGACGTCCCGAACCGCCCGGCCACCGCGTACAAGGCCAAGGCCCAGGACACCTCCATCCGCGCCTTCCGCGACGACGTCGTCTCCGCGATCGGCTCGCTGAACCTGGTCGACGTCCGCTCGCCCGACGAGTTCTCCGGCAAGCTGCTCGCCCCGGCGCACCTCCCGCAGGAGCAGTCGCAGCGCCCCGGCCACGTGCCGAGCGCCCGCAACATCCCGTGGTCGAAGAACGCCAACGACGACGGCACGTTCAAGTCGGACGACGAGCTGACCGCCCTCTACGAGGCCGAGCAGGTCGACCTGGCGAAGGACACCATCGCCTACTGCCGCATCGGTGAGCGCTCCGCGCTCACGTGGTTCGTGCTGCACGAGCTCCTGGGCCAGGAGAACGTCAAGAACTACGACGGTTCGTGGACCGAGTACGGCTCGCTCGTCGGCGTGCCGATCGAGCTCGGCGCCAACAAGTAATCCGGGCACGCGACGCCCTCGTAGCAGACTCTCTAGGACAGGACAGAGAACATGTGTGGAGCACAGATCGGCGGGCCCGACCTCGCGACCCTCAAGCCGGGTGAGACCGCCATCCAGGGCCAGGTGACCCAGAACGGCGAGCCCGTCAGCGGCTACGTCCGCCTGCTGGACTCGACCGGCGAGTTCACCGCCGAGGTCCCCACCACGGCGACCGGCCAGTTCCGCTTCTACGCGGCCACCGGCACCTGGACGCTGCGGGCGCTCGTCCCCGGTGCCCAGGCCGACCGCGCCGTCGTGGTCGCCCAGGCCGGCGGCGTGACGGACGTGGCGATCGCCGTCTGAGCGGTGCGCACCGCTCGCGCGTGACGTGAGAAACCGGCCGAAGGGCCGCACCCCAGGGGTTGGACGCCACTGGAACGGGGTGCGGCCCTTCGCGCCGTTCCCGCCCGTTTCCGCTTGGCGGTCGCGGCCCTACGCTGGAGGTATGTACGCCCGGCGACGCCGCGTCTACTTCCTGCTCATGGGCGGATGCCTGTTCCTCTTCGTCTCCGCCTGGTCCTTCGTGCGCCTGTGGTCGGTGGAGGCGGCCGTCGCCCTGTGCGTCGTCGCCATGGTCATCCCGCCGGTCGCCGCGATGATCGCGAACCGGCGCGGACCGGACGACCGCTGGTGGGACGACCCCTCGGGCGATCCGAAGTCCGACGAGTGGTGGGACGAACTGGACGGGAAGCGGCGTCACGAGGACTAGCCCCCCTCCAGTCCGCGCCGGACGGCACCGACCGCCGGCAGAACCAGCTGCTGGGCTGACGAACGGCGTACGGCCCACCTCACGGAGTGCACCGGCCCCCGGGCCAGTAGGCTTGGGGACCGGCCCCGTACAAGCCCACATCATCGCGAGGAGCACACCGTGCTTGAGGCATTCTTCACCTCCCTGCTGGTCCTGGTCTGCGTCGGCGTCCTCGCCTTCACCGGGCTGGCCGTGAAGAAGCTCTACCAGGGCCAGCGCTGATCACCCCGATCGGCCGCACCGCACGCCCCGGATTCCGGAACCCCTCCCCACAGATCGCCTGAGCAGCCATTCATGATCCAGATCCCGTCCGACCTGAACCCGGGCCTCGTCCCGCTCGCCTTCCTCCTCGGTACCTGGGAGGGCGCGGGAGTCTTCGACTTCCCCGGTGAGGAGAAGTGCAACTTCGGCCAGGAGGTCGTCTTCAGCCACGACGGCCGGGACTTCCTGGAGTACACCTCGCACACCTGGGCACTCGACGCCGAGGGCAACAAGGTGCGCCCGCTGGAGTCCGAGTCGGGCTACTGGCGCATCGACAAGGACCGCCAGGTCGAGATCGTCATGGTCCGCGACCAGGGCGTCGTCGAGGTCTGGTACGGCGCGCTCGCCGACCAGAAGCCGCAGATCGACATCGTCACCGACGCGGTCGCCCGCACCGCGGCCTCCGGCCCGTACAGCGGCGGCAAGCGTCTCTACGGCTACGTCAAGGGCGACCTGATGTGGGTCGGCGAGAAGAGCACCCCGGACGTCGAGCTGCGCCCGTACATGTCGGCCCAGCTCAAGAAGGTCGTCACGCCCGAGGAGGTCGCCGAGATGGCACGCAACCTCCCCGACATGCCGGACGACGGGATCGCGTTCTTCCGCTGAGGCGACCGGAGCCCGTACCGGGCGATATCCACAGACTGTGCAAGAAGGGGACCGCGGCCAGGACCGGGGTCCCCTTCGCGCGCTTACACTGGCCGGGTGGGCAGCAGCGTGGACACCGAAGGCTCTGACTGGAAGAGCGACCTGCGGCAGCGCGGATACCGGCTGACACCGCAGCGACAGCTCGTGCTCGAAGCCGTAGACCACCTGGAGCACGCCACTCCGGACGAGATCCTCGCCGAGGTGCGCAAGACGGCCTCCGGCGTGAACATCTCCACCGTGTACCGGACGCTGGAGCTCCTGGAGGAGCTCAAGCTGGTCTCGCACGCCCACCTCGGGCACGGCGCGCCCACCTACCACCTCGCCGACCGGCACCACCACATCCACCTGGTCTGCCGCGAGTGCGCCGACGTGATCGAGGCGGACCTCGACATCGCGTCCGACTTCACCGCGAAGCTGCGCGCCACCTTCGGGTTCGAGACCGACATGAAGCACTTCGCGATCTTCGGCCTCTGCAAGAAGTGCGCCGCGAAACACCGCGCCGGGCAGGCCTAGGGCAGCCCTGGGGGAGATCCGCGCGGGGTCGTACGCTTGGTGCCATGACCAGCAGCCCCTTGCTCCATCTCCCCGGCGCCGTCCCGGCCGAAGGCCGTGACGAGGGCGTCGCCGCCCACTACGGCGAGCTGTACGGAGAACAGCGCGCCCTCGCCGACGGCCGCGGCTTCGTCGACCTCTCCCACCGCGGCGTCGTCACCGTCAGCGGCCCCGAACGCCTCAGCTGGCTGCACCTGCTGCTCACCCAGCACCTCACCGAGCTGCCCGTCGGGCAGGCCACCGAGGCGCTGATCCTCTCCGCGAACGGGCACATCGAGCACGCCCTGTACCTCGTCGACGACGGCGAGACGGTCTGGGCGCACGTCGAGCCCGGCACCCAGGAGGCGCTGCTCGCCTACCTGGAGTCGATGAAGTTCTTCTACCGCGTCGAAGTCGCCGACCGCACCGCGGACTTCGCCGTCGTGCACCTGCCGGCCGGTTCCATCGCGGAGATCGCCAAGGAGCACGTCGTACGGGAAACCCCCTACGGCCGCGACGTCTTCCTGCCGCGCGCCGAGCTGGAGGCCTTCGCGGCCGGCCACGGCCCGGCCGCCGGGCTCCTCGCCTACGAGGCGCTGCGCGTCGAGGCGCACCGGCCGCGCCTGGGCCAGGAGACCGACCACCGCACCATCCCGCACGAGCTGGGCTGGATCGGCACCGCCGTCCACCTCCAGAAGGGCTGCTACCGGGGCCAGGAGACCGTGGCCCGCGTCCACAACCTGGGCAAGCCCCCGCGCCGCCTCGTCTTCCTGCACCTGGACGGCTCCGAGGTGCTGCTCCCGGCGCACGGCACGCCGATCCGGCTCGCCGCCGACGGGGAGGGCGGCCGCCAGCTCGGCTTCGTCACCACCGCCGTCCGCCACCACGAGCTCGGCCCGATCGCGCTGGCGCTGGTCAAGCGGAACGTCCCGGTGGACGCCCCGCTGCTGGCCGGGACGACGGCCGCCGCGCAGGAGGTCGTCGTCGCGCCGTGACGGCGCCCGGATGCCGCTCTAGACGTCGATGACGATGGTGAACGGGCCGTGGTTGGTCAGCGAGACCCGCATGTCCGCGCCGAACCGGCCCGTCTCCACCGTCGCGCCCAGCGCCCGCAGCTGCGCCACGACCTCGTCGACCAGCGGCTCGGCCACCGGCCCGGGCGCCGCCGCGTTCCAGGTGGGGCGCCGGCCCTTGCGGGCGTCCCCGTAGAGCGTGAACTGGGAGATCACCAGCAGCGGCGCGTCCACGTCGCTGCAGGACTTCTCCGCCTCCAGGATCCGTACGGACCACAGCTTGCGCGCCATCAGCGCGGCCTTCTCCGGCGTGTCGTCGTGGGTCACCCCCACCAGCACGCACAGTCCCTCGCCGACGATCTCGCCCACCGTCTCGCCGGCCACCACGACGCTCGCGCCGTCCACCCTCTGCACCACTGCTCGCATACCACCTGTGTACCAGGCGTGCACCCGTCCGGGGCCGATCGGGTGCAGTGGGACTGCACCGGCACCACGGAGAGTGGCACCATGCACGCAGGCGGTGCTTCCCACGGCCTCTCAGGCCCCGGGGAGACCCCATTCACCGGTCGAGGGGACGGACCCGTTCGTATGAATACCTCTGGTACCTCCGTACCTGCACCCGCATCAACCGCCGTACCCGCCGGCGCGGTACGACCGCCCGCGCAGCGCACCGGCGACGCGCAGGAGCCGCTGACCCCGGCCACCGCGCTCGGCCTGCCGGAGCTGCGCGCCCTGCGCCGCGACGCGCAGCGCGACGAGGCCGACCTGAGCTACATCCGCAGGCTCCTCCAGGGCCGCATCGACATCCTGCGCGCCGAACTGGCCCGCCGCCGCGAGCACCTGCCGACGGTGCCCGGGCAGGAGCCGGGGGTGGCCTCGGCGGCGGACCCCGAGTCGGTGGTGGAGCGGCTCTCGGAGATCCTCGCGGACGCGCCGTCGCGGCGCAGCGTCTCGGCCCGGCACGTCACGCTCGGCACCCCGCACAGCGAGGAGTTCCGGCTGCTGGCCTCGGAGATGCTCGCGGAGGTGGAGCTGTCCGACCTCGCCGCGCGCACGGACGCCGAACTCCACGCCGCGATGGGCCGGCTGGTGCGGTACGAGCAGCAGGTGTCGCGGCGCCGCCAGCAGCTCCAGCGCACGGCCGACGACTCCAGCGCGGAGATCACCCGGCGCTACCGCGAGGGCGAGGCGCAAGTGGACGACCTGCTGGCGTAGCCGCCGGGCCGCCGCGCTCCCCAGGCTCCCGGGCCCCGGGCGCCTCGGGTTCCGAGGGCTCCCCAAGCCCCCGGAAAATCAGGGGACTCGGGGCGGGGCGGCGATTAGCCTGGCCGGTCATGAGCGCAGACGTCCGGCAGATCACCGCCCGCGAACTCCCCGAGTGGATGCAGACCCAGAACAGGGGGTTCCTGCGCGCGGAGCCGGTGACGCCCGAGGACGTCGCCCGGCGGGCCGCGTCCAGCGACCTCGCCCGCGTCCAGGGCGCCTTCGACGAGGCGACCGGCGGCTGCGTGGCCACGTTCCGGTCGTTCGCCCAGGAGCTCACCGTCCCGGGCGGCGCCACCGTCGCGGCCAGCGCCGTCACCAACGTCACCGTGCTGCCCACGCACCGCCGCCGGGGCCTGCTGACCCGCATGGTGGCCGCCGAACTCGGCGCCGCCAAGGAGCGCGGCGACGTGCTCTCGACGCTGATCGCCGCCGAGTACCCGATCTACGGGCGCTACGGGTACGGGCCCGCCGTGTACGTCTCGGAATGGGAGATCGACGTACCGCGCACCGGACTGGACCCGCGCCGCCCGGTGCCCTCCGACGGCGGCACCATCGAGCTGGTCGACGCGGCCGGGGCCCGGCGGGTCGGACCCGCGCTGCACGAGCGCATCCGGTCGGCACGGCACGGCACGACCGGCCGCGACGCCCTCTGGTGGAGCCTGGCGACGGGCGTGGAGGCGTACTCGTTCCGCCCGTACAAGCCGAAGCTGTACGCCGTGTACCGGACGGCCGCGGGCGAGGTCGCCGGCCTGGTCGCGTACCGGTGCGACGACCACTGGACGGACGCGAAGGTCCCGCTGAACACCCTCCAGGTCAAGGAGCTGCTCGCGGCGACCCCGGAGGCGGAGCGGGCGCTGTGGCACTTCCTGTGCTCGGTCGACTGGGTGATCAAGATCCGCACCGGCCTGCGCGCCACCGACGACCTCGTGCCGAGCCTGCTGCCCGATCCGCGCGCGGCCAGGGTCCTCACCCACGCGGATTTCCTGTGGGTACGGGTGCTGGACGTCGTACGGGCGCTGTCCGCGCGCACGTACGAGGTGCCGGGCGTCCTCGTCCTGGAGGTCACCGACCCGGCGGGGCTGTCCGGCGGCCGCTACCGGCTCGACGCGGGAACGGGGCGGTGCGCGGCCACCGAGGAGCCGGCCGACCTGCGGCTCGACGTGGCCGCGCTGGGCTCCCTCTACCTCGGGGACGGCTCGGCGGTCCGGCTGGGCGCGCTCGGCCTGATCGCCGAGGAGCGCCCGGGCGCGCTGGCGCTGGCGGACGCGGTGTTCCGTACCGCGCGCCGGCCGTGGTGCCCGGACATCTTCTGACCCCGCCTCGTCACATCGGCGGGCCGTGGTCCGTCAGGGGGGCAGGGGTGCGTACGAGCGGACGAGACGAGGGAACACGACGATGACCGGCAGCAGCGGATCCGACCACAGCCAATTCCTGGCCGAGCGCTTCGAGGAGAAGCGCACCCACCTGCGGGCGGTGGCCTACCGGATGCTCGGCTCGCTGACCGAGGCCGAGGACGCCGTGCAGGAGGCCTGGATCCGGCTCGACCGCTCGGACACCAGCGAGGTGGAGAACCTGGGCGGCTGGCTGACCACCGTCGTCGCCCGCGTCTGCCTGGACCAGCTGCGCTCGCGCAAGGCCCGCCGCGAGGAGTCGCTGGAGACGCCCGTCGGCATCCCGGAGCCGCTGCTCAGCCCGCCGGACGGGCTGGACCCCGAGCAGGAGGTGCTGCTCGCGGACTCGGTCGGCCTCGCGCTGCTCGTCGTGCTGGAGCAGCTGGCGCCCGCCGAGCGGCTGTCGTTCGTCCTGCACGACATGTTCGGGGTGCCCTTCGACGAGATCGCGCCGATCGTGGAGCGCACCCCGGCGGCCACCCGGCAGCTGGCCAGCCGCGCCCGGCGGCGGGTGCGGGGGCAGGCGCCGGCCCCGGACGCGGACCGGGGGCGGCAGAAGGAGATCGTGGGCGCGTTCCTGACGGCCGCTCGGGGCGGCAGCTTCGAGGACCTGGTCTCCGTCCTCGACCCGGACTGCGTCCTGCGGGTGGACCTGCGGGAGACGGCGCTCGGCGCCGAGGCGGTGGCCCGGCAGGCTCTCACCTTCCAGCGGCTGGCGCCGTACGCGCGGCCCGCGCTGGTCAACGGGGCGCTGGGCGTCGTCACGATCCCGCCGGGCGGCAAGGCGGTGGCGGTCCAGGGCTTCACCATCGTGGGCGACCGTATCGTCGCGATCGACATCCTGGCGGACCCGGACCGGCTGGAGGGGCTGGACGTCACGGTCTTGGAAGACTGACCCGTACCGATCAACGATCACTGATCACCGAGCAACGATCACCGAGCACCTGAGGACCGAGCTTTTGATTTCACTGGTGGAACGCCTGCGCGCGGCCGGCTGCGTCTTCGCGGAGGAGGAGGCGGACCTGCTGGTCGCCGCCGCCACGGACGACGGGCATCTGGCGGAGCTGCTGGCCCGCCGGATCGACGGCGAGCCGCTGGAGATGGTCGTCGGCTGGGCCGAGTTCTGCGGGCTGCGCATGGAGGTGGGCGAAGGGGTCTTCGTACCGCGCCGGCGCAGCGAGTTCCTCGCGCACGAGGCGGCCGCGCTCACGCCCCGGGCGGGGGCGGTCGTCGTGGACCTGTGCTGCGGGGTGGGTGCGCTGGGCGCGGCGGTCGCGGACCGGGTGGGCGGCGGGGCCGAGCTCCACGCGGCGGACATCGACCCGGCGGCTCTGGCGTACGCGCGGCGCAACGTGGCGCCGTACGGGGGACGGGTCCACGAGGGCGACCTGTACGGGGCGCTGCCCGCGTCCCTGCGGGGCCGGGTGGACGTCCTGGTGGTCAACGCCCCGTACGTGCCGACGGGGGAGGTCGGGCTGCTGCCGCCGGAGGCCCGCGACCACGAGCCGCTGGTCTCGCTGGACGGCGGCCCGGACGGCTTGGACCTGCACCGCCGGATCGCCGCGGGGGCGGCGCACTGGCTGGCCCCGGGCGGCCACCTGCTGATCGAGACGAGCGAACGCCAGAGCCCGGCCACCTCCGCCGCCCTCGCGGCGGCGGGCCTGAAGGTCCGCACGGCCACCTCGGACGAGCTGTACGCCACGGTGGTGATCGGGGCGGCGCCCTCCGGGGAAGTCGGGCCGGGCACGGCGCCGTAGTGTCGGGCGTGCGGCATCCGGTGGAGGAGTGGTTCGACGAGACATGGGCCCGCGCCCGTCTCGTGCAGGTACTCGCGGGCGGGGAGCAGACCGTACCCCTGGACGCGCGGCCCGAACTCGGGCGGGTCGAATCGGCCGGGGGCTGGCGGAGTTGCGCGCGCTGTCGACCCGGGGGGACATCACCGACGACGTGTGCCGCTGCCTCGGCAGCCTGACCCTCGCCCTGCGCGACGCCGAGGGGCTCCTGCTCGCCCGGGCGAGCCTGCACGGCGGGGACGCGCTGCTGTGGGACGGCGGCCGGCGGTGCGGCAACCTCGAACTCGGCGATCCGCTCGGCCTGGCGCTGCTGCTGGCCCGGCACGGGGAGGTCAGGACGCTCGCGCACTTCTCCACCCGCTTCGCACTGGCCCTCGGCCTGCGGGAAGGGCGGCCCCAGTTCCGGCAGGCGGGCCACGGCCCGCACGGCGCGGGGCTGCTGGAGTCGCGCGGCGTACCGCGGGTGCTCCGGCCGAGCTGGCCGGCGTATCGGGGCACGACTGCGCCCGCCTGCCCGAGGCGGGTGTGGAGCGGCTGCGGTCGCTGCTGGCCGGCTGGGAGCCGTACGAGCACCGCCGGGCGGTGGCGCTGCTGGCGTGGCTGGGCCGGCTGCCGGAAACCATGGAGGCGGAGTTCGGCGAGGGCGTGCTGGTACGCACGCTGCTGCGCGGGCTGGACCCGGTCGCCGCCGCGTGCGACACGTCCCTCCCCGTCGACGCGCAGGTGGCTCTGGGCCTGCTGCGCTGGGCGGGCGCCGCGGACGAGGCCGACGCCGTTGACGGCATGATGCTGGCGGACCTCGTGGAACCCGCCCTGCGGCGGGTCTGGCCGGCCGGCGGGCGATTCGGCTGAACGGCTGAAACGGCACCACGCAGAGTGGGAGATGTTGCAAGCGGCTGCTTGCAATAGTTAGCGGGGTGCGGCAGGATCGGCGCATGGCATCGCTCAACGTCGGCAATCTCGGCGAATACCTGCGCGAGCAGCGGCGGCAAGCGCAGCTGTCGCTGCGTCAGCTCGCCGAGGCCGCGGGGGTGTCGAACCCGTACCTGAGCCAGATCGAGCGCGGGCTGCGCAAGCCGAGCGCGGACATCCTCCAGCAGCTGGCCAAGGCGCTGCGGATCTCCGCGGAGACGCTGTACGTGCAGGCCGGGATCCTCGACGAGCGGGACCCCGACGAGGTGGAGACGCGGGCCGTCATCCTCGCCGACCCGTCCATCAACGAGCGGCAGAAGCAGGTGCTGCTCCAGATCTACGACTCGTTCCGCAAAGAGAACGCGCACGACGCGGCAGACGACGAAGCGCACGGCGCGACGCAGGACGCGGCGCGCGGCGCGATGCCCCACACGAACTGACTGTGATCCGGGAGGACCAGCACATGGCCATCGCCGATGACCTGAAGAAGACCCTCACCGACCCGACCCCCCTCTACTTCGCCGCCGGCACCGCCGACCTGGCCGTGCAGCAGGCCAAGAAGGTGCCCGCGCTCATCGAGCAGCTCCGCGCCGAGGCCCCCGCGCGGATCGAGGCCGTGAAGAACACCGACCCGAAGATCGTGCAGGAGAAGGCGAAGGAGGCCCAGGAGGCCGTCACCGCCAAGGTCACCGAGGTCCTCGGCGCGATCGACCCGAAGAAGCTCGGCGAGACCGCTCAGGACCTGGCGCTGCGCGGGGTCGGCGTGGCCGCCGAGTACGCCGTGCGCGCCAAGGAGACCTACGACAAGGTCGCCGAGCACGGTGAGCAGGCCGTGCGTGCCTGGCGCGGCGAGATCTCCGAGGAGATCGTCGACATCGCCTCGGTCGTCGAGCCGGAGCCGGCCGCCGCCGCTGCGGAGCCCGAGTCCGAGGCCGCGCCCGCCGAGGCTTCGGCTTCGGCCGAGGAGAAGCCCGCCGCTCGGAAGACGACCGCGCGCAAGAGCACCGCGAAGAAGGCCGAGGTGCCCGCCGCCGCCACACCGGGCGACGAGAGCTGAATATCGGGACGACGGGCCGGGCACCAGCGAGGTGTCCGGTCCGTTGTTGTTTGTGCGGGCCGCTCTGCCGGTAGCGTGGAGACAGGCGGCATCCGAGGCGTGAGAAGGCGGTCGAAGCGATGTTGATGAACGGGTTCGATAACGGGGTCCTCCCGTTGCTCGGGTTCGCCATGCTGGCGCTCGCCGTCGTGGCCTTCGTGCTGGCGGCGATCGCGCCCGAGGACGCCTACCGCGCCGCCGACAAGCAGACCAAGACCTTCTGGCTGGTCGTCCTCGGCATCACGGCCGTCGTGGACTTCTTCCTCGGGATGCTGTTCCTGCAGATCATCGGCCTGGTCGCCACCATCGTGTTCCTCGTCGACGTGCGGCCCGCGCTCAAGCAGGTCTCGGGCGGCGGCGGCCGGCGCAGCGGCGGCAGCAGCAGCGACGGGCCGTACGGCCCGTACAACGGCGGCCGCTGACGGATCCGGCCGCTCGGCTGGCCGACCCGGTCGCTCGGCCGCTCGCCGCTCAGCCTTCTGCGCGGGAGAGCAGGACCACGGCGACGTCGTCGGTGAGTTCCCCGCCGTTGAGGCGGCGCGCCTCGGTGACGGACGCCTCCAGCAGGTCCTCGCCGCGCAGCCCGCGGTCCAGGTGGCGGTTGATCATCTCGACCATGCCGTCCTGCCCGAGGCGCTCCTTGCCCTGGCCGATGCGGCCCTCGATCAGGCCGTCGGTGTAGAGCATCAGGCTCCAGCTGCCGCCCAGCTCGACCTGGCGGCGCGGCCAGCGGGCCCGGGGCAGCAGGCCGAGCGCCGGGCCGCTGTTCTCGTAGGGGAGCAGCCGGGCGGGGCGGCCGGGCCGGGATATCAGCGGCGCCGGATGGCCGGCCAGGCACAGGCCGGCGCGGCGCCCGTCGGGGGCGATGTCGACGGTGCACAGCGTCGCGAAGATCTCGTCGCAGGGGCGCTCCACCTCCAGGACCTCCTGGAGGGTGGCGAGGAGCTCGTCGCCGCAGAGGCCGGCGAGGGTGAGCGCGCGCCAGGCGATGCGGAGCTCGACGCCGAGGGCCGCCTCATCGGGGCCGTGGCCGCAGACGTCGCCGATCATCGCGTGGACGGTGCCGTCGGGGGTGCGGACGGTGTCGTAGAAGTCCCCGCCGAGCAGGGCCCGGCTGCGGCCGGGGCGGTAGCGGGCGGCGAAGCGGAGGTCGGAGCCTTCGAGGAGCGGGTTGGGGAGCAGGCCGCGCTCCAGGCGGGCGTTCTCCTGGGCGCGCAGTTTCGATTCTGCAAGCTTGTACTGGGCGATGTCGGCCCGTTTTCTCTCCACCGCGTAGCGGATGGCGCGGCTGAGCAGCCGGCCGTCGAGCTCGTCGCGGAAGAGGAAGTCCTGGGCGCCGATCTGCACGGCCTCGGCAGCGCGCTCGGCGTCGTCCTCGGCGGTGAGCACGAGCACGGCGTGGCCCGGCGCGATCCGCAGGACCTGGCGCAGGACCGTGAACTGGTCGACGGCGCCGTTGCGGGGACCCGCGTCCGGGAGCGACAGGTCGAGCAGGATGCAGTGCACGTCGGGCGTGAGCAGCCGCGCGGCCTCGGTGAGGTTGCGGGCGCTGCGGAGCCGGATGCGGTGACCGTCGGCGTCGAGGATCTCGGGGACGGTGAGACCGCCCGCGGGGTCGTCCTCGATCACGAGCAGGGTGAGCGCCTGGGGTGCGGCGGCGGTGTGCGTCGCCGGCCGGGCGGTGGCGATCGCCGACAGAACGGCCTGACCGCTCTCCGTGGCGGGGGTCTCCCTCTGCCGCGGTACGGGTACGGGCATCGTTTCCGGTTCCTTCCCTCCCCCCGAGGGTGCGCTCATTCCGCCCGACCCTAGCGGGCGGTACGGGGGGAGCGGAATGGCGGCTCGGGCGGTGGCCTCGGTCATATGCCGTTATCGCGGGGGAAAATCGGCCTGATGGGATGACAAAGCTCACGGCGGAGCCGCGTCCGTCCCGCCCAACGAGACGCACCCGGCACCGCCCCGGTTGCCTCCCGCGCCGAGGCTCGCGGAACCGGCGGGCGCAGCCGGGTCAGCGGGACGGCTGGGTGAGGTGCTTGAAGGCGGCCAGGTTGTGCGTGGGCTCGCCGCGGGAGACGCGCCAGTCGTACTCCCGCTTGATCGCCCCCGCGAAGCCCAGCTCCAGCAGCGTGTTGAAAGCCCCGTCCGCCGCCTCCAGGACGGTGCCGAGCAGCCGGTCCAGGTCCTCCGGGGTGATCACCGAGAGCGGGAGGCGGGCCGTCAGGTAGACGTCGCCGAGGCCGTCGACCGCGTAGGCCATCCCGTACAGCTTGAGGTTGCGCTCCAGCAGCCAGCGGTGCACTCCCGCCTCGTTCTCGTCGGGGCGGCGGATGACGAAGGCGTTGACCGACAGGGAGTGCTTGCCGATCCGGAGCGAGCAGGTGGTGCTCAGCTTGCGGGTGCCGGGGAGCTGGACCACGTAGGAGCCCGCGGACGGGCTCTCCCACGCCAGTGCGGCCTCGGTCAGGGTGCCCTCGACGATCGCGGCGGCGTCGGCGGTGCCGGCGGGGTCAACGTCAGCCATGTCAGCCATGGTGGGAGCGTACGCGACGGCGATGATCATGCATGGCAGCGGTGTACACGTCCGCCGTGCCGCTCGCCGCCGTGTCCCAGCCGAAGAACTGCGCGTGCCGGGCCGCCTCGCCGCCCATCCGCTCCGCGAGCCCGGGGTCGTCCACGAAGCGCCGCAGCTCCCGCGCGTAGTCCACCGGGTCGTGCCCGGGTACGAGGATCCCCGTCACCCCGTCGTTGACGGCCACCGGCAGCCCGCCGACCTCCGCCGCGAGCACCGGCGTACCGGTCGCCTGCGCCTCGATCGCCACCAGCCCGAACGACTCGCTGTACGAGGGCATGACCAGCACGGACGCCGCCCGGAACCAGTCGGCCAGCCGGTCCTGGGCCACCGGCGGGTGGAAGTGGACCAGGTCGGCGATGCCCAGCTTCGCGGCGAGCTTCTGCAGCCCCTCCGGCTTGGCGAGGCCGCTGCCGCTGGGCCCGCCGACGACGGGCACGAACAGCCGGTGGCGCAGCGACGGGTCCCGGTCGACGAGCTCGGCGACCGCCCGCAGCAGGATGTCGGGGGCCTTCAGCGGCTGGATCCGGCCGGCGAACAGCGGGATCACCGCCTCCTGCGGCAGCCCCAGCCGGGCGCGGGCCGCCGCGCGGCCGTCGCCGACGGTGAAGCGGTCGAGGTTCACGCCGGGGTGGACGACGGCCACCTTCGCGGGGTCGGCCTCGTAGTGCCGTACGAGCTCCTCCGCCTCCTCGGCGGTGTTCGCGATGAGCCGGTTCGAGGCGGCGACGATCTGGGTCTCGCCGATGACCCGGGCGGCGGGCTCCGGCGTGTCGCCCTCGGCCAGCGCCGCGTTCTTGACCTTCGCCATGGTGTGCATGGCGTGCACCAGCGGGACGCCCCACCGCTCGGCGGCGAGCCAGCCGACGTGGCCGGAGAGCCAGTAGTGGGAGTGGACGAGGTCGTAGTAGCCGGGGCGGTGCCCGGCCCAGGCCTGCATCACGCCGTGGGTGAAGGCGCACAGCTGCGCCGGGAGCTCCTCCTTGGCGAGTCCCTCGTACGGGCCCGCGTCCACGTGCCGTACGAGGACCCCCGGGGCCAGCTCGACGACGGGCGCGAGCCCGCCCTCGGTGGCCCGGGTGAAGATCTCGACCTCGATGTTGATCGCGGCGAGCCGCTTGGCGAGCTCCACGATGTACACGTTCATCCCGCCGGCGTCGCCGGTGCCGGGCTGGTGCAGCGGTGAGGTGTGCACGCTGAGCATGGCGACGCGGCGCGGCTTGCGGTGGTGGCCGACGGCCGGGAGGCGGAGCCTCGGCGGGTCGTGCCGGGTGGCGCGGGCGGCGGCGATCCTGCCGCTGAGGCTGCCACCGAGGCGGGACACGTACTGGCTCAAGGGAGCAGTTCCTCTCGCTCGGACGGGCATGACGGCGGCGTGACGGGGGACGGACGGGTACGGCGGGCACTACGGGTACGGCGGGCACTACGGGTACGGCGTGGGGCATGGCGGGCATGCCGAGAAGAGCGCTTTCGGCGCCCTCCAAGCAGTGCAACCCGAATGGCCGTGCCCCGCATTCCGGGGCCCCCGGATTTGCTCCCTGGTTTGCCGGATTTTTATCCGGCGAGGCCGCTCCGCTTACCCTCGGCTCATGGCCTCCCGCACCACCCCGCCCCCGAGCCGCCCCGGCCGCCCCGTGGGCACGGTGACGCGCGGGACGACGAACCCGAACCGGTTGCGCCGGATGGACCGCTGGATCGCCGCGACCCACGGGGCGGCGCTGCGCCGCGCCGAGGCCCCCGTCGCGGTGGACCTCGGGTACGGGGCCGCTCCCTGGACGGCGGTCGAGCTGCTGGCCCGGCTGCGGGAGGCGGCGCCCCGGGTACGGGTCGTCGGCATCGAGATCGAGCCGGCCCGGGTCGCGGGGGCGAAGCCGTACGAGCGGGAGGGCCTCTGCTTCCGGCACGGCGGCTTCGAGGTCCCGCTGGAGGACGGGGTCCGCCCGGCGCTGATCCGCGCGGCGAACGTCCTGCGCCAGTACGACGAGCAGCAGGTCGAGGAGGTCTGGGCGCGGCTGTGCGCACGCCTGGCGCCGGAGGGACTGCTGGTCGAGGGCACCTGCGACGAGATCGGGCGGCGGCACGTATGGGTCGCACTGGGGCCCGAGGGGGCGCGCACGGTCACCTTCGCGACCAGGCTGGGCTCCCTGGAGCGCCCCTCGGACCTCGCGGAGCGCCTCCCGAAGGCGCTGATCCACCGGAACGTGCCGGGCGAGCCGGTGCACGCGTTCCTGCGGGACTTCGACCGGGCGTGGGCGGCGGCCGCGCCCTACGCCTCGTACGGGGCGCGGCAGCGCTGGATCCGCACGGCGCGGGCCCTGTCCGCCGACTGGCCGCTGGCGGACGGCCCGGTGCGGTGGAGGCAGGGGGAGCTGACGGTCCGCTGGGACGCGCTGCGCCCGGCGGGATGAGCGCCGGCCGTCCTCTTCTGCCGGGCGGCCGAAAGCGTGACGGTGGGGAACCGGTGGTGTGAGTCGTCCGTTGAGTCGTGCGGGGTGGGCGCGGCATGGGCGTACATGATCGGAAAGAGCCGCACAAGGGTGTTGGAATTCACCGACTCGTGGCACCATCCCGAAGGCGGTAGCAAGTTACTGATGAATAGTCAGATCTGATGCGGGATCTGACACGGGCGCCTGGGGGGACCATGGGGACCGAGAAGCGATCGCGGTGGCGGGGCGGCTCCGCTCTCACCCTGCTGTGCGCGATGGCGATACTGGCCGCCCCCGGGCTCGCGACGGGCACGGCGTTCGCCGCCCCGACCCCTGAACCGGGCGCGAAATCCCTCGAACAGGTCCGCAAGGACATCGAGAACCTCTACCGCGAGGCCGGCACGGCCACGGACGCGTACAACCTCGCGGAGGGCGAGGCGAAGGCGCAGTCCCAGAAGATCGTCGAGATCGCGAAGCAGATCGCGGCCGGCGAGGACAAGATCAAGTCGCTCAAGAACCGGGCGGGCGCGGCGGCCCGTGCCCAGTACCGCTCGGGCGGCCTGCCGCCGGGCGCCCAACTGGCGCTCAGCGGCAGCCCGACGCAGTTCCTGGACGGGGCGGACCGGCTGCGGCAGGGCGAGAAGGCGACGACGGACCTGCTGTCGGACCTGAACCGGACGCAGGACGACCTGGCGCGGTACGCGAAGGACGCGAGCGAGCAGTGGCGCAAGCTGGAGGCCAACCGCCTGAAGCAGGAGGCCTCGAAGAAGCGCGTCGAGGAGAAGATCAAGGCGGCTGAGGAGCTGGAGAGCAAGCTGGAGGCCGAGGAGAAGGCCCGGCTGATCCAGCTGGAGCAGCAGGCCCAGTACAAGGCGCAGACGGCGTGGCTGTCGTCGGGCGCGTTGAAGGGGGTGGGCGGCTCCGCGACGGACGCGGGGAAGCGGGCCGTCCAGTACGCCACGGCGCAGATCGGCAAGCCGTACGTGTGGGGCGCGGAGGGCCCGGACTCGTTCGACTGCTCGGGCCTGACGTCCCAGGCCTGGCTCGCGGGCGGCCGGCGCATCCCGCGCACCTCGCAGGAGCAGCTGCGGATGACGAAGGTCGCGGTCAAGGACATGCGGCCGGGCGACCTCATCATCTACTTCGACGACGCCACCCACGTCGGCATGTACATCGGCGACGGCGCGATGATCCACGCCCCCCGCCCGGGCCGCAACGTCACGATCGCGGGCGCGGGCTCCATGCCGATCAAGGCGGTAGTCCGCCCGGACGCGTAACCCCTACCGGGGCCGGACCCCCGGCCCCGGCCGTCAGGGGCAGGCGGTGGTGGGCTGCGCGTCCGCCGACACCGGCAGCGGGGGCTTCGCCGACTCGGCGGCCGCGGCCGGGTCCGCATGCGGGGCCGCCGGGCCCGACGGGGCGGAAGCCGGTTCACCCTCGGGGAGCTTCCGCATCAGGACCCAGTACCCCAGCGCCGCCACCGTCCCCACGACACCGGTCGCCCCCCACAGCCACCCCGCCCCGGCCCGGTCGATCACGAACCCCGCCATCAGCGGAGCCACCAGCGAGGCCACCGCCCACGACATCGTGTACACGCCCTGGTAGCGCCCCCGCCCGTCCGCCGGCGACAGCCGGACCACCAGGCTCATCTGCGTCGGCGAGTTCACGATCTCCGCCAGCGTCCACACGCACACCGTCAGCGCGTACGCCCACAGCGACCCGGCGAACGCCGTCAGCGCGAACCCGTACCCCGCCAGCACCGACGAGACGACCAGCAGCGACTTCGGGTCCCGGTGCTCGATGAACCGGCTGACCGGAATCTGCAGCACCACGATCAGCAGCCCGTTCACCGCGATGACCAGCCCGTAGTCCCCGGGCGAGAACCCGGCCGCGCCCATCGCCACCGGCAGGCCCACCGACCCCTGCGTGAACACCAGCGAGATCAGGAACGACAGCCCGACCACCCCCATGAACCGCCCGTCCCGCAGCACGGTCCCCAGCCGCGTCCGCGGCTCGGCGACGGCCCCCGCGGCGACGGCCGCCTCCACCGGCTGGGACTCCGGCAGCTTCACGTACACCAGCACCGCGCACACCAGCGTCAGTGCCGCCTCGCCCAGGAACCCGGCCAGGTAGCTGTACTCCGCGATGACGCCCGCCGCCGTCGCGCTCACCGCGAACCCGAGGTTGATCGCCCAGTAGTTCAGCGAGAAGGCCCGCACCCGGTCCTCCGGCCGGACGATGTCCGCCATCATCGCCTGCACCGCCGGGCGCGACGCGTTCGACGTCATGCCGACCAGCAGCGCCACCGCCGCGATCGCCGCCGGATGCTCCATGAACCCCAGCAGCGCCACCGAGAACGCCGTCGACGCCTGCGCCGCCAGCAGCGTGGGCCGCCGCCCCAGCCGGTCCGTCATCACCCCCGCGACCAGCGAGGACACCACGCCGCCCAGCCCGTGCAGCGCCACCACGAGCCCCGCGAAGGAGGCCGAGTAGCCCCGCTCCAGGGTCAGGTACAAGGTCATGAACGTGGCGACGAACGCCCCGAGCCGGTTGATCAGCGTGCTGGTCCAGAGCCACCAGAACGCGCGCGGCAGACCCGTCACGCTTTCCCGGACGACCCGTGTCAAACTGCCGAAAAACATACGGGATCCCCCGGGTGATGTAAGTGCCTCCTGAGCTCTCCGCACCGTACGAGCGACTCCCCTCGCACGCCAGCGAATTGACGCGCCCCGTCAATCCACGCCCCCGAACGCCGCGCGCGAGCGCCCCGGCGCGTCCATTAGGCTCGTACGCATGGCCGACGCACCGTACAAGCTGATCCTCCTCCGCCACGGCGAGAGCGAGTGGAACGCGAAGAACCTGTTCACCGGCTGGGTGGACGTCAATCTCAACGAGAAGGGCGAGAAGGAGGCGGTCCGCGGCGGTGAGCTGCTCAAGGACGCCGGCCTGCTCCCCGACGTGGTCCACACGTCCCTCCAGAAGCGCGCCATCCGCACCGCGCAGCTCGCCCTGGAGTCCGCCGACCGCCACTGGATCCCGGTCCACCGCTCCTGGCGCCTGAACGAGCGCCACTACGGCGCCCTCCAGGGCAAGGACAAGGCCCAGACCCTCGCCGAGTTCGGCGAGGAGCAGTTCATGCTGTGGCGCCGCTCGTACGACACCCCGCCGCCGGCCCTCGAGGACGGCACGGAGTTCTCCCAGTCCGAGGACCCGCGCTACGCGACCATCCCGCCGGAGCTGCGCCCCAAGACGGAGTGCCTGAAAGACGTCGTCGTCCGCATGCTCCCGTACTGGTACGACGGCATCGTCCCGGACCTCCTCGCGGGCCGCACCGTCCTGGTCGCCGCCCACGGCAACAGCCTCCGCGCGCTGGTCAAGCACCTGGACGGCATCTCCGACGCCGACATCGCGGGCCTCAACATCCCGACCGGCATCCCGCTCGCCTACGAGCTGGACGCCGAGTTCAAGCCCCTCAACCCGGGCGGCACCTACCTCGACCCGGCCGCCGCCGCGGCCGCCATCGAGGCCGTCAAGAACCAGGGCAAGAAGAAGTAGCCCGACCGAACGAGCCCCCTGCCCGCTGAGGAACCGCGGGCGGGGGGCTCGTCGCCGTCCCGGCCGTCCCGGCTGTCGCGGCCGTCCCGGCTGGCCCGGCCGGCCCGTCGTTCGGGGGGCCTTCGTCAGTCGACGGGCTTCAGGCCGGCCAGGGCGGCTCCCAGGCCGAGTTCGGTGGCGCCGCGCGTCTGGAAGCCCCGCTCGAACAGTTCGGCCGTGCGCCGCGCCACCCCCTCGCCCCGGACGAGCTGCTGGAACAGCGCGGCGTCCGCGCGTACTTCGGCGGGGGTCGGCAGGCTGACGGCGTTGATGGCCGACTTGGCCGCGATCAGCGCGTCGCGGGGGAAGCCGCCCACGCGGGTGGCGATGTCCGCCACGAACGCGTCCAGTTCGGCGTCGGGCACCGCCCGGTTGACCCATCCGTAGCGTTCCGCGAGGTCGGCGTCGAAGTCCGACGACGTCAGCACGGCTTCGAGCGCCCGGCCCCGGCCCAGCAGCCGGGTGAGGTGCTGGATCGCGCCCGCGCCGGGGGGTGTTCCGATGCCCACCTCGGGCTGCCCCAGGACGGCTCGTTCCCGGGAGGCGAAGCGCATGTCGCAGGCGAGGAGGAACTCGCTGCCCGCTCCCCGGGCCCGGCCGCGCAGCTTGGCGATGGTGACGGCCGGCAGCAGGCTCAGCCTGCGGAACAGCATGCCCAGGGAGGCGTCGCCGGGGCCGCCGGCTTTCGCCGCCTCGGCGGTGTACTCGGGGACCTTCGTCATGTCGACGTGCGGGAAGAAGAAGTCGGCGTCCGCGCTCTCGAAGACCACCACGCGCGGGGCCGCCGGGCGGGACAGGTCCGCGAGCAGCGCGACCAGGTCCCCCACGACCTCGGGACCGATGAGGTTGATCGGCGGCGCGCTGAACGTGGCGTACAGGACGTTGCCGTCCAGCCTGGTCCCGATGGTCTCGTACGAGGTCGTCATCGCGGTCTTCCCGTCGTCACTCGGCCCGGTCCACGACGACAGTCTCCCGGCTCTCGCCGACCGGAGCCGCCTGGTCCACGACGCCGCGCGCGCCGTCACCCCCGGGCACCCCGGTGATCACCCGGGTGGCGACGTTCCCCTCGGCGTGGAACGTGCGAGAGGGCCCCGGCCGGCGTGATCGCGCCGGACGGGGCCCTCAGCCGTACGGAGACCGGCTCAGCCGCCGCACTGGCACGGGGCGCCGGACTGGCAGCCGCAGCCGCAGCCCGAGCCGCAGCCGCAGGCGGCGAGCAGCGGCAGGCGCAGGGGTTCGGGCCTGGGCTGCTGCTCGTGCTCCGGGGTGATGGGGACGGGGGAATCGGGCATGGTTCCTCCTCGCAGGCGGCATACGGGACGGACTGTGGACGCGGACTACGAACGTGGGAGTGCCTTCGCCTCATTCATGCCCAGTCCCACCGGCGCGTCAACGGCGCATTGATGCAGAGGAGCCCGGATCCCGAGCCCTCAGACGCCGTCGACCACCGTCGGCGCCTGGATCTCGTCCGCGTGCTCGCCCGTCACCAGGTAGACCACGCGCTTGGCCACCGACACCGCGTGGTCGGCGAAGCGCTCGTAGTAGCGGCCGAGCAGCGTCACGTCCACCGCGGTCTCGATGCCGTGCTTCCAGCGGTCGTCCATCAGGTGCTGGAACAGCGTGCGGTGCAGCTGGTCCATCTCGTCGTCGTCCTGCTCCAGCTGGAGCGCCAGGTCGACGTCCTTGGTGATGATCACCTCGGCGGCCTTCGCCATCAGGCGCTGCGCCAGCTGCCCCATCTCCAGGATGGTCGCGTGCAGGTCACGCGGCACCGCCGTGTCCGGGAAGCGCAGCCGCGCCAGCTTCGCCACGTGCTGCGCCAGGTCGCCGGAGCGCTCCAGGTCGGCGCTCATCCGCAGCGAGGTCACGACGATGCGCAGGTCCGTGGCGACCGGCTGCTGGCGGGCCAGCAGCGCGATGGCACGCGCCTCCAGGTCGTGCTGGAGGTCGTCGACCTTCTGGTCGGCGGCGATGACGCTCTCGGCGAGCTTCAGGTCGGCGTCGAGCATGGACGTCGTGGCCCGCCCGATCGCGGAACCGACCAGCCGGGCCATCTCGACCAGGCCTTCTCCGATCGAGTCCAGTTCCTCGTGGTACGCGTCACGCATGGGTGTCCCTCTCTGCCTACTGCCTACTGCTTTCCTGCCCGTGGGCCGGGCCGGGGCGGCCTCATGGCCCCACGTTGACACGTTCGGCCGCGAACGCGTCCGACTCCGGCATCACAAGTGAATCAACCCCGTCGCCAGGGTGAACTCTGGGCGACGACTGTTCGAGGTCCCACCCGAACGGCTGTGGAAGTGTCGTCACGCCTGCTTAACCTGGATCCATGGACGTGAACGCGGCGGTCGCCGCAGCTGCAGCGATCGCCGGTCTTTGCACCGGTGTGATCGCGATGCTGGCGTTCCGCTGGAGCGAGCGCGACCAAGCCCGCCCCACCCGGAGCTCCATGCGCCCCGACATCAACGCGGTGCTCCCCCCAGGAGTGGACACCGTCCTCTCCGTACTGCGCTCCTCGGCCGTCGTGCTCGACGAAGGGGACGCCGTCGTCAAGGCCAGCTCGGCGGCCTACGCCCTCGGCCTGGTCCGGGGCGGCAAGCTCGCCGTGGAGCCCATGCTCCACATGGCCCGCGACACCCGCCGC
Source organism: Streptomyces sp. NBC_01551 (assembly GCF_026339935.1). Classification (NCBI taxonomy): domain Bacteria; kingdom Bacillati; phylum Actinomycetota; class Actinomycetes; order Kitasatosporales; family Streptomycetaceae; genus Streptomyces; species Streptomyces sp. NBC_01551. The sequence continues at coordinate 2,910,675 of NZ_JAPEPX010000001.1, read as the reverse complement.
GACGGGGAGATACGCCAGGTCGAACTGGACCTCCCCCGGCGCGGCACCGGCCGCGGCGAGGCCCTCGCCGTCTCCGCCCGGGTCGCCCCGCTCGGCTCCCGGCTCGTGCTCCTGCTCGTCGAGGACCTCACCGAGGCCCGCCGCATCGAGGCGGTGCGCCGCGACTTCGTCGCGAACGTGTCGCACGAGCTGAAGACCCCGGTCGGAGCGATCTCCCTGCTGTCGGAGGCCGTCATGGACGCCTCCGACGACCCCGAGGCGGTCAGCCGCTTCGCCGGCCGTATGCAGATCGAGGCGACCCGCCTGATCAACCTCGTACAAGAGCTCATCGACCTCTCCCGGGTACAGAACGACGACCCTCTGGAGGACGCGGAGCCCGTACGGGTGGACACGCTCGTGGCGGAGGCGATCGACCGCTGCCGCCACACGGCGACCTCCAAACAGATCACCATGGCCGCCGGCGGCACCGCCGACCTGCGGGTCTGGGGCAACCGCGGACAGCTCGCGGCCGCCCTCGGGAACCTGGTGGAGAACGCCGTCAACTACAGCCCGGCCCGCACCCGCGTCGGCATCGCCGCGCGCCGGGTGACCGCGCCGGGTGGAGACTTGATCGAGATAGCCGTGACCGACCAGGGCATCGGCATCCCGGAAAAGGACCGCGAGCGCATCTTCGAGCGCTTCTACCGCGTGGACCCGGCCCGCTCCCGTGCCACGGGCGGAACCGGACTCGGCCTCGCGATCGTGAAGCACGTGGCGGCGTCGCACGGCGGGGAGGTGTCGGTTTGGAGCTCGGAGGGCCAGGGTTCCACGTTCACCCTCCGGCTCCCCGAGGCGGCCGCCCAGTCCCCCGCGACGGCCCCCACACCCGCCCGTCCCCCGCTTGACCCAGAACCAGTCATCCCTGCCCCGGAGGTCCTTCCGTGACCCGAGTGCTCGTCGTCGAGGATGAGGAATCCTTCAGCGACGCCCTGTCCTACATGCTCCGCAAGGAAGGCTTCGAGGTCGCGATCGCGGCGACGGGGCCCGACGGGCTCGACGAGTTCGAGCGCAACGGCGCCGACCTCGTCCTCCTCGACCTGATGCTCCCCGGCCTGCCCGGCACGGAGGTGTGCCGGCAGCTGCGCGGACGCTCCAACGTCCCCGTGATCATGGTGACCGCCAAGGACAGCGAGATCGACAAGGTCGTCGGGCTGGAGATAGGAGCCGATGACTACGTCACCAAGCCCTTCTCCTCGCGGGAGCTGGTCGCCCGCATCCGCGCGGTCCTGCGCCGCCGCGGCGAGCCGGAGGAGGTCACCCCGGCGGCCCTGGAGGCCGGCCCCGTACGGATGGACGTGGACCGCCACGTCGTCACCGTCGGCGGCGGCAAGGTCGACCTCCCCCTGAAGGAGTTCGACCTGCTGGAGATGCTGCTGCGCAACGCGGGCCGCGTGCTGACCCGCATGCAGCTCATCGACCGGGTCTGGGGCGCCGACTACGTCGGCGACACCAAGACCCTGGACGTCCACGTGAAGCGCCTGCGCGCCAAGATCGAGCCCGACCCGGGCGCGCCGCGCTACCTGGTCACGGTGCGAGGCCTCGGCTACAAGTTCGAGCCGTAAACCGCGAGCCGCGTTCACACGAAAGGGCCCCCTCCGCCGGTGCGGAGGGGGCCCTTTTCCGTTGCTGCGGGGCGTCAGTGCCCGGCGCTGCGCGACGGGGAGCCCGCCGGCGTGCCCGAGGCCGCGCCCGCCGGGGCGGATGCGCTGCCCGACGGCTTGCCCGCGGGGGTGCCGGAGGGGCCACCGGAGGGGGCGCCCGACGGGGTGCCCGACGCGGCGGGGGCCGAGGGGCCGGCCGACGCGCCGGCGCCGGCGGCCGGGGCCTCGGTCGGGCCGTAGCCCGCGTACAGGCCGGAGCCGGGAACGATGAACGCGTCGAGGGCGACGTCGCCGGTCTTGCTCAGCTGGAAGACGACTTCCTGCACGTTGCCGTCCTGGACGGCCTCGCGGCCTTCCTCCAGCACGGCGGAGGGGTTGCCCTTGCCGCCCAGCACCACGGAGCCGCCGGCCGGCACGACGACCTTGCCGGTGCCCGTCGCGGACTTCAGGACGACCTTGCCGCCGCCCTTGAGGACGATGGCGTCGAGCGTCTGCTCCGTCGTGCCGTTGTTGAAGAGCGTCGCCGACACGGCGGCGGGGCCCTTCTTCTCCCTCTCGCCCTGGGTGATCACCAGCGCGTTCTGGACCTTGATGTCGCCCTTGGTGACGGCGGCGTTGTCCGGCTTGATCTGGAGAGTCTGCGCGTCGTTGCCCGCGGCGCACGAGGCGAGCGAGGCGACGGAGAACACGACGGCGGTAGCGGCGAGGGCGCCGCGTCGAAGGCTGCGGCTCACGGCGGCGGCAACTCCTAGGACGTACGGACGGGAGGGTGGGCTCTCGGGACGGCCGAGGTAAAGCCGCCCTAAGGGTGTGTCAGCGGGCTTAGGTTACCGAGCCGCCGCGCCGCCCCCGCACCCGACCCTCCGCAGGACCCGGCCGGTAGCGGGCGAGTACCGGCCCCCTCCCACGATCTTGTATTCCGCCCGCCGTTCATGTGCCCCTCGCATATCGCACGCACGGTGTCCGTAGATCGAATTCCCGGATTCCTCCGAACGCCACTCCGTGATCAATTCCCGATTGGGCCGGAACCGCTCCGTACGGGTGGCCGCTCATCGAACGGAGTAGTTCGGTTTTGCGGCTCCGAAACCGGCAAATCGGGACGTACGTCACACCGGGGCGGTCGCCCGGCAGGTGTAACGTGGTCGTTTCAGCCGGTCCGCGCAGCGCCTCCGACCTGCGAATACCCCCTTCCGGAAGCCCTCCGCAGCACGTTCGTGTCTCAGTTGTCAAGCCCTGAGATGTGCCCTGACCTGCGAAAACGCCATTCATTACGGTCAGTTCTCGTGTTACCCTGGATAGCCACGGAAGGGGTACCTGTCACATGACGTTCAAGGTTGGCGACACCGTGGTCTATCCCCATCACGGGGCCGCGCTGATCGAGGCCATTGAGACTCGTCAGATCAAAGGCGTGGACAAGACCTACTTGGTGCTCAAGGTCGCCCAGGGCGACCTGACGGTTCGTGTGCCTGCGGACAATGCGGAGTTCGTCGGTGTTCGCGACGTAGTCGGCCAGGACGGGCTGGACCGGGTCTTCGAGGTGCTTCGCGCACCGTACGCAGAAGAGCCGACGAACTGGTCCCGGCGCTACAAGGCAAATCTGGAGAAGCTCGCTTCTGGCGATGTCATCAAGGTCGCCGAAGTGGTGCGTGACCTGTGGCGTCGTGAGCGTGAGCGTGGGCTTTCCGCAGGTGAGAAGCGGATGCTCGCCAAGGCGCGCCAGATTCTGGTGAGCGAGCTCGCGCTCGCCGAAAACACCAACGAGGACAAGGCCGAGGCCCTCCTCGACGAGGTTCTCGCGTCCTGACGCGACGACCAGCCGTACACAGCTGTGCCGCGGTGCCCGATGACAAGGAGACTTGTTGCCGGGCGCTGCGGCATGTCTGTCTCCCCGTCTTCTCCTGGCCGCCGTCTTCTCCCGGCCGACTCCAGGCCGTCTCCCGTTGGCCGTCGCAGGTCGTTCCACTGGCGTGCCGGGTCCGGGCAGCCGGCTCGTCCGGTCGTCACGGAAGGGGCGAGGGGCGTCGCACCCGGCACCCTTCAGGCCATACCCACGTCGGCCGAAGTCACAAACCTGGTCGCCAAACCGGAGTCACACTCCCGGAGCTCCTTGATGTCTGACGAAACGCGCCCCCACCGCACCGCCGCGGTGATCCCGGCCGCCGGCCGCGGCGTACGCCTCGGCCCCGGTGCACCCAAGGCCCTGCGGTCCCTCGGCGGCACCCCCATGCTCATCCACGCCGTCCGCGCCATGGCCCGCTCCCGCGCGGTGTCCCTCGTGGTCGTCGTCGCCCCGCCCGACGGGGCCGCCGAGGTGCGCCACCTCCTCGACGAACACGCGCTGCCCGACCGCACCGAGGTCCTCGTCGTCCCCGGCGGCGAGACCCGCCAGGAGTCGGTGCGCGCCGGCCTCGACGCCCTCCCGGCCGGCATCGCCTCCGTGCTCATCCACGACGCGGCCCGCCCGCTGGTCCCCGTGGACACCGTCGACGCCGTCATCGAGGCCGTCCGTGACGGGGCGCCCGCCGTGGTGCCCGCCCTGCCGCTGGCCGACACCGTCAAGGAGGTCGAGCCCGGCGGGCCCGGCGAGGCCGAGCCGGTCGTCGCCACGCCCGAGCGGGCCCGGCTGCGCGCCGTACAGACGCCGCAGGGGTTCGACCTGGCGACGCTCATGCGCGCCCACGACGAGATCGCCGTCAACGGCGAGGGCGCCACCGACGACGCCGGAATGGTGGAACGCCTCGGCATCACCGTCGTGGTCGTCCCCGGCCACGAAGAGGCCTTCAAGGTCACCCGCCCGCTCGACCTGGTCCTCGCCGAGGCCGTACTCGCCCGCAGGAGGGCCACCGATGCGTACTAGCCCCGAAGGACCCGAGGCGTCTGCGGCCGCCGCCGGCCCTGTCATCCCGCTCGTCGGCATCGGCACCGACGTGCACGCCTTCGAGACCGGCCGCGAGCTGTGGTGCGCCGGTCTGCTGTGGGAGGGCGAGGACGGCCTCGCCGGGCACTCCGACGGCGACGTCGCCGCCCACGCCGCCTGCGACGCGCTGTTCTCCGCCGCCGGCGTCGGCGACCTCGGCGCGCACTTCGGCACCTCCCGCCCCGAGTGGTCCGGCGCCGCCGGTGTCACCCTCCTGGCGGAGGCCGCCCGCATCGTCCGCGCCGAGGGCTTCGAGATCGGCAACATCGCCATCCAGGTGATCGGCGTACGCCCGAAGATCGGCAAGCGGCGCGAAGAGGCGCAGAAGGCGCTCGCCGCCGCCGCGGGCGCCCCCGTCTCGGTCTCCGGCACCACCACCGACGGCCTCGGCCTCACCGGCCGCGCCGAAGGCCTCGCCGCCATCGCCACGGCGCTGGTGTACCGGACGAACCGGGCATAGGCCCGTCCGGACGGGCCCGGCGACGACACCGCTTCCGCAACAAAGCACCCCCGCGTCCCCAAAGGGTCGCGGGGCACTGCTACAGGCCCACTACCCTGGATGCCGTGACTATTCGCCTGTACGACACCAGCGCCCGGCAGATCCGCGACTTCACCCCGCTCGTCCCGGGCTGCGTCTCGATCTACCTCTGTGGCGCGACCGTGCAGGCCGCCCCGCACATCGGGCACATCAGGTCCGGCCTGAACTTCGACATCATGCGCCGCTGGTTCGCCTACCGCGGCTACGACGTCACCTTCATCCGCAACGTCACGGACATCGACGACAAGATCATCACGAAGTCCGGTGAGCAGGGCCGCCCCTGGTGGTCCATCGGCTACGAGAACGAGCGGGCCTTCAACGACGGCTACACCGCCCTCGGCTGCCTCCCGCCCACCTACGAGCCCCGCGCCACCGGCCACGTCACCGAGATGGTCGAGATGATGCGCGGCCTCATCGAGCGCGGCCACGCGTACGAGGCGGACGGCAACGTCTACTTCGACGTGCGCTCCTTCCCCGGCTACCTCGCGCTCTCCAACCAGGAGCTCGACAACCTCATGCAGCCCTCGGGCGCGGGGGAGACCGGCAAGCGCGACTCCCGCGACTTCGCCATGTGGAAGTCCGCCAAGCCCGGCGAGCCCTCCTGGGAGACCCCGTGGGGCCGCGGCCGTCCCGGCTGGCACCTCGAATGCTCCGCCATGGCGCACAAGTACCTCGGCACCGCCTTCGACATCCACGGCGGCGGCCTCGACCTGATCTTCCCGCACCACGAGAACGAGATTGCCCAGGCCAAGGCCTACGGCGACGAGTTCGCGAAGTACTGGGTGCACAACGCCTGGGTCACCATGTCCGGCGAGAAGATGTCCAAGTCCCTCGGCAACTCGGTGCTCGTCTCCGAGATGGTCAAGAACTGGCGCCCGATCGTCCTGCGCTACTACCTCGGCACCCCGCACTACCGGTCGATGATCGAGTACAGCGAGGAGGCGCTGCGCGAGGCCGAGTCCGCGTTCGCGCGCATCGAGGGCTTCTGCCAGCGCGTCGTGGAGAAGGCCGGCGGCCCCGTCGAGCCCGCCGCCGAGGTCCCCCTCGCCTTCGCCGAGGTCATGGACGACGACCTGGGCGTCCCGCAGGCCCTCGCGATCGTCCACACCACCGTCCGCCAGGGCAACAGCGCCCTCGCCGCCGACGACAAGGACGCGGCCATCGCGCGCCTGTCCGAGGTACGGGCCATGCTGGGCGTCCTCGGCCTGGACCCGCTCGACCCGCACTGGGCGGGCGAGGCCGACCGCGGCGAGGACCTGCACGGGGCCGTCGACACGCTCGTACGCCTGGTCCTGGAGCAGCGCGAGTCCGCCCGGGCCCGCAAGGACTGGGCCACCGCCGACGCCATCCGCGACCAGCTCCAGCAGTCCGGCCTGGTCATCGAGGACAGCCCGACCGGCCCGCGCTGGACGCTCGGCCCGCGCTGAGCCCGGGCAGCTGAGCTTGGTGTGCTGCCCGGGCCTCCGGGCGGCACACTCTTCATACGTACATATCGCAGCACCAACGAAAACAGGTAGAGGTCATGGCCGGGAACAGCCAGCGCAGGAACCGCCGCACGTCCAACAAGAAGGGCGCCACGGTCGGCAGCGGTGGCCAGCGGCGCAAGGGCCTGGAGGGCAAGGGCCCCACGCCCAAGGCCGAGGACCGCAAGAAGCACAAGGCGAACCGCATTGCCAACGCCATGGCCCGCCAGGCCGCCAAGCGCCGCCCGGCCCCCCGCCGCGGCGGCCCCAAGGGCACCAGCGAGATGGTCGTCGGCCGCAACCCGGTCTTCGAGGCGCTGCGCGACGGCGTGCCCGCCACCACCCTCTACGTCCAGCAGTTCATCGACAACGACGAGCGCGTCCGCGAGGCCCTCCAGCTCGCGGCCGAGCGCGGCAACATCAACCTGATGGAAGCCCCGCGCCCCGAGCTCGACCGGATGACGAACGGGCTCAACCACCAGGGCCTGGTCCTCCAGGTCCCGCCGTACGAGTACGCCCACCCCGAGGACCTCACCGCCGCCGCCTACGACAACGGCGAGGACCCCCTCATCGTCGCCCTCGACGGCGTCACCGACCCGCGCAACCTCGGCGCGATCGTCCGCTCCGTCTCCGCCTTCGGCGGCCACGGCGTGGTCATCCCCGAGCGCCGCGCCGCCGGCATGACCGCCGGCGCCTGGAAGACCTCGGCCGGCACCGCCGCCCGTACCCCGGTCTCCCGCGTCACCAACCTGACCCGCGCCCTCCAGGAGTACAAGAAGGCCGGCATGGCCATCGTCGGCCTCGCCGCCGAGGGCGAGCACTCGGTCAACGACCTGCCCGCGCTCGCCGGCCCCGTCGTCATCGTCGTCGGCTCCGAGGGCAAGGGCCTGGGCCGTCTCGTCGGCGAGAACTGCGACTACCTCGTCCGCATCCCGATGCCGGGCGGCGCCGAGTCCCTCAACGCCGGTGTCGCCGCGGGCGTCGTGCTGTACGAGGCCGCGCGCCGCCGCGCCGAGGCGCCCCGCACCTGATCCGGCGGGAAGCCCCCGACGGCCGCAGGAGCTTGATCCACTTGGCTCACGGAACGTGACCCGTGAGCGTGTCACCCCGCCCTTTCCGGGCGGGGTGACTTGATCTTGACGGGTCTCGGACACATCCCTGATGTCAAGGCAGTGTCCTAAACACTCATCACTCGGTTAGATGAGTGTGGACACCAGAACGTCAGGGTTCGACGACCAGCCCGCGCTGAGCATGGTCAAGGTGCCGTGCGACCCCGCACAGGTCATCGTCAACCACGCCAGCTTCCGCGTGCGGCTCGCACCAAGCCCGAGCGCGCGTTCCAAGCCCGCGAATGCCCCCGGCCGCGCGCCCGTCCTCGGCGGCGCCGTGGTCGCCGCCGCCGGCGCCACCCGCCGCAGAGCCCCCGTCGTCTGGAGCGGCAAGTCCGCCCCTGGTGACGCCGCGGCCACCGGCGGACTCCTCCAGGCCGTCCGCGAGGCGGGCCGCGGCCACGACGACTTCGACGACGGCGGCACCACCCAGGTCATCCCCCGCATCGACCTGGCCCACGACCTCGCCGGGGACACCCTCGCCACGCCGACCGTCATCGGCCAGCGCACCTACGGCGACCCGGACGAGACCCGCCCGCTGGCCGCCGTACGGGACCTGTCGCGCGAGCCCCACCACGGCGGCGGCGCGGGCCCCGGCGCCCCGGCGGACTCCCGGCAGGCCGCCGCCGACACGCGCGGGCAGGCCTCGTACTACCCGGGCCGCCGGATGAACCTCGGCGTCGTGCTGCTCCCGCTGCGCGTCTTCCTCGGCTTCATCTCCATCTACGCCGGCATGGGCAAGCTGTGCGACCCCGTCTACTTCGACGGCGGCGAACGCGGCTCCATGGTCACCTGGCTCCAGACCCTGCACCCCTGGGCGCTGGCCGAACCGCTGCGCGACTTCGCGCTCGCCCACCCCGTCGGCGCCGGCCTGACCGTCGCCTTCCTCCAGGTCGTCGTCGGCGTCCTGACCGTGTTCGGGCTGTGGCAGCGCTTCGCCGCCTGCATCGGCGCCCTGCTCTCCGCCGCCCTGCTCATGACGGTGAGCTGGAAGACCGTCCCCGCCTACGACGCCCCCGACATCATCTACCTCGCCGCCTGGAGCCCGCTGATCATCGCCGGCGCCCCCGTCTACTCCCTCGACGGACGCCTCGCCGGGGAGGCCTGGCGCACCCTCGGACCCCGCTCCGAGATCTGGCGGCTGCGCCGCCGCGTCCTGCGCCGCGGAGCCGTCATGGCCACCGTCGCCTGCGGACTCACCCTGATCATCGGCTCCGTCCTCGGCGGCGCCGTCCGCTCGACCACCGTCGTCACCGTGCCCGGACCCGGACAGGCCCCGAGCAACTACCTCCCCGGCACCCCGCTGCCGCGGACCCCCGCCAAGCAGCCGTCGGCCCCGAGCCTGCAGCAGCAGCCCTCCAAGGCCGCCGTCGAACCCTCCGCCAGCGCGTCGAAGGCCGCCTCCGCCAAGCCCGGCCGCACCTCCGCCGCCACCTCCTCCGGCGAACGGGGTTCCCAGAAGACCACCGGCTCCGGCTCCCAGTCGCCCACCGCCACACGGGGCAGCAGCGGCAGTGGCCAGACCCCGCGCAGCACCCCGCGCCAGTCCGCCCCGGAGCCGCCGCCGTCCTCCTCCAGCGGGAGCCGCGGCGGCGGGGGCGGCGAAACCCCGGCCAAGAAGCCCGGCCTGGTCGGCGGACTGCTCGGCTGATCCCCCGTAGACGAACAGGAAGGGCCCGGCGCGCGAGAAGCGTGCCGGGCCCCTTGCCGTGCGGTTCGCCGTGCGGTTTCGGCGTGGTTTGGCGTGTGGTCCTTCGCCAGGGGCTCGTACGGGGCCTCAGGGGGCGTTCTGCGCCGCCAACTCCCGCGCCGCCTCGGTCAGGTCCTTCGCCGTGTCGATCGCCCGCCAGTAGGCCCCCTGAGGCAGCGGGAAACCCGCCAGCCGCCGCTCACGTGCCAGCCGCGGGAACGTCGTCCGCTCGTGATCGCCCAAATCCGGCAGCAGCGCGGTGAATTCGGCGCTGAAGACGTACACCCCGGCATTGATCAGATAAGGCGACGGCGGGGCCTCGATGAAATCCAGGATCTGCCCGAACTCGTTCGTCTCCACCACCCCCCACGGAATCCGCGGCCGCGCCAGCGCCAGCGTCGCCACCGCGCCCCGCTCCGCATGGAACGCCGCCATCTCGCGCAGCGAAAACCGCGTCCAGACATCGCCGTTCGTCGCGTACCAGGGCCGGTCGCCGTACGGGAGGTGCTTCGCCGCGTACTTGAGACCGCCCCCGCGCCCGAGCGGCTCCTCCTCCACCACCGTCGTCACCCGCAACGGCAACCGCGCCTGCGCCAGCCAGTCCTGGAGCACCCCGGCCAGGTGTCCGCACGACACCACGGCGTCCGTGACCCCCTCCGCCGCCAGCCACGCCAACTGGTGCCCGATGATCGGCGTCCCCGTACCGGGGATCTCCACCATCGGCTTCGGCCGGTCGTCCGTATACGGCCGCAGCCGCGAACCCTGGCCTCCCGCCAGGACGACAGCCTGGGTCGGGTAAGCCGGGAACGCGGCCGCGGAATCGGAGGACGGGGGAGGTGGTACGGGCGATGCGGGGGGAACGTCGGTCATGGCGGCCAGAGTAGGGAGATCCGCACCCCGGCGGCGCTCGACGCGACGTACGTCAACCAGGGACGGACGACGTCAGCCCATCGAGGCGACACCCGACGCGTACGCCGTGTCACACACGGGCCGGGCGAACGACTGCGCCTTCGTCGGACCGTACGCCTCCACGGCGGCCCGGCCCAACGCCCGCGCGATCCCCACGCAGTGGTCGGCGAGCGACGGCCGACGGTCCACCTCCTGCTGGAGGTGCGTCAGGACGACGCCGGGCGCCTCCCCCTGCTGCAGCTCGGACAGCAGCTTGTCGCGCAGCACGTCCTGCGCGGCACGCGGCTTCGCGGGCACGGAGACGTCCTCGGCGGACGCGGTCAGGATCTGGGAGGGCGCGTTGTCCGCCCACGGGACCATGGTGACCGCGAGGGTCCCGGACAGGACCAGGACGACGGGCAGGACCAGGGCGAGGGAACGGCCGATACGGCGGGCAGTGTGGGTCACGAGGGCGAGAGTAGCGCTCGGTGAAGATTTGGCGACATTTAGTCACCCGGTCGGGGGATGGTTCGACGTGGCTTTTCGATTCAAGGGTTGACGGGTGGGGCCGAATGGCCCGGTCTGCACCGTAACTCACCACGAAGGGGCGCCCCTTGGCGGAGCGCCCTCTCATGTCATGCCGGAACCCGGTCAGTCGGAAAGCCGGTCGGTCGGTCAGCCGGAAAGGCGCGCACCCGAGGACGTCGAGAACACGTGGATCTCGCCCGCGCGCGGAACCACGTGCAGCGACGAGCCCTTCTCGGGCACCTGACGGCCGCCCACCCGCACGACGATGTCCTGCGAACCCTTCTCCACCGGGGTGACGCCGTAGACGTACCCGTCCGCGCCGAGCTCCTCGACGACGTTCACGGTGATCGTCAGACCGCCGGAGTCGCCGATGTCGAAGTGCTCGGGGCGCACGCCCACCGTCACCGTGCGGTCGCCGGCGTCGGCCGCCGCCGACAGCGCCTCACGCGACACCGGCACCACGCTGTCACCGAACTTCACGCCGCCGTCGGTGATCGGGACCTCGACCAGGTTCATCGCGGGCGAGCCGATGAACCCGGCGACGAACAGGTTCGCCGGGCGGTCGTACATGTTCCGCGGGGTGTCGACCTGCTGCAGCAGACCGTCCTTGAGGACCGCAACGCGGTCACCCATCGTCATGGCCTCGACCTGGTCGTGCGTCACGTACACCGTGGTGATGCCGAGGTCCCGCTGGAGCGCCGCGATCTGCGTACGCGTCGACACGCGCAGCTTCGCGTCCAGGTTCGACAGCGGCTCGTCCATCAGGAACACCTGCGGCTTGCGCACGATCGCGCGGCCCATCGCCACGCGCTGGCGCTGACCGCCGGAGAGCGCCTTCGGCTTGCGGTCGAGGTACTGGGTCAGGTCGAGCATCTTCGCCGCGTCCTCGACCTTCTTGCGGATGGTCGCCTTGTCCTCGCCGGCGATCTTGAGCGCGAAGCCCATGTTGTCCGCGACGGACATGTGCGGGTAGAGCGCGTAGTTCTGGAACACCATCGCGATGTCCCGGTCCTTGGGCGGCAGGTGCGTGACGTCGCGGTCACCGATGCGGATGGCGCCGCCGTTCACGTCCTCCAGGCCGGCCAGCATGCGCAGCGAGGTGGACTTCCCGCAGCCGGAGGGGCCGACGAGGACGAGGAACTCGCCGTCCTCGATCTCCAGCTCCAGCTGGTCGACGGCGGGCTTGTCGCCGCCGGGGTACAGCCGGGTCGCCTTGTCGAAAGTGACAGAAGCCATGGTGATGAATCCCTTCTACCGGCAGGAACGTGCCGGACGATCCGAGTGGAAGGTCTAGTCCAGTAATCGGACTTCCGCCCGACGCTACCCGCCGATCCGCCTCCTGTCAGCACCCGGACCGGGGTGACTTCCGCGACTGTCGGATGCGGCTGATTGGATCCGCCCATGAACGCCTACGAGAACGCCTGCGCGAACGTCCACGACCTGATCGGCGCCCTCCCCGACATCGCGACCCTCCGGGACCGCTGCCGGGCGATGGCCGCACTGGAACTGGTGATCAGCGGCAACACGGAGGGCGGATTCTTCTCGTACGACCCGGCCTGGGGTCCGGGGGAGGAGGCGGCCTTCATGGACAACGGTTCGGGTGACGAGTACGCGATCGTCTTCACCGCGGACGGCGTCTTCGGGCGCGGCTTCGACCACGAGTCCCCGATGAGCCCCTGGGGTGTCGATGACGTCGAGCTGTGGCCCGGCCTCGTCGAGGGCGTACCGGAAGCCTTCCGGCCGCTGGTGACCGAGCCCTCCTTCTGCGTGGAGGAGGGCGTGCTCCAGGCGACCGTCGTCTTCTGGCGCGAGACGGGCGACACGGCCTGGCGGGCCGGCGACGTGGAGTTCCCGGCGGGCCGCACCGACGCGGACGGCACGCGCCACCTCTTCGGTGTCCTGGCGGCGGGCACTCCGCAGGCCTACCGCGCGTTCGCCGAGGACTACTACGAGACCACGCTCCCCCTGGAAGCGGTCCAACACCTCTGGGACCTCCGCCCCCTGACCCGGGAGGCCGTCACCGCCCTCAACCCGGGCCTCCCCCTGGAGGTGGTGGTCCCGAGGCTGGTGCGGGCGGGGTATCCGGGGGTGTGACCGGGGGAGGTCGCGCGGGCCGGAAAGTTCTTCGCGGCGCGGTCGCGGGGCTGTGTAAAGTGAAGGCGATTCTGTGCGCCGCACGGGGTCACCTGCGCCGCCTTAGCTCAGTTGGTAGAGCACTGTACTTGTAATACAAAGGTCGTCGGTTCGATTCCGACAGGCGGCTCCATCCCAGGTCAGAGGCTTGTCGGCCACAGGGGTTCGGACGAAGCGGAAGGCCCCGGGCGTTGCCCGGGGCCTTCGGCGTTTGCTGTGTCAGTGGCGCCCCGAGATGCGGTCCGCCAGGCGGGCCAGGGCGGTTGTGGTCGGGGTGTGGGTCGCCGTCTCGCGGCGGTCCGCCTCGCGGTAGGCGGCGTAGAGGGCCTGGACGCCGAGCCAGCGGAAAGGTTCCGGCTCCCAACGGCGGACGCGGTGGTTGACCCACGGGAGGGTGGTCAGGTCGGTCCGCTCGCCCAGGACCAGGTCGCGGAGGGTGCGGGCGGCGAGGTTCGAGGTGGCGACGCCCGAGCCGACGTAGCCGCCGGCCCAGCCGAGGCCCGTGGTGGCGTCCAGGGTGACGGTGGCGCACCAGTCGCGGGGGACGCCGAGGACGCCCGACCAGGCGTGGGTGATCTCCGTACCGGCGAGGACCGGGAAGAAGGAGGTCAGGAGCGCCGTGAGGGAGGCGACGGTGCGTTCCTGGGTGGTGCCGTCGTGGTCGGTGCGGGAGCCGAAGCGGTAGGGGACGCCGCGGCCGCCGATGGCGATGCGGTCGTCGGCGGTGCGCTGGGCGTACATGTAGGCGTGGGCCATGTCGCCGAGGGTGGCGGCGTCGGACCAGTTGAGGGCGTCCCAGGTGGACGCGGGGATCGGGGCGGTCACGATCATCGAGGAGTTCATCGGGAGCCAGGCGCGCTTGTGGCCCTTGAGGGCCGCGGTGAAGCCCTCGGTGCAGCGCAGGACGTACGGGGCGCGGGCGGTGCCGTAGGGGGTGATGGCGCGGCGGGGCGCGATCTCGGTGACGGGGGTGTTCTCGTGGATGACGACGCCGAGGCGTTCGCAGGCGGCGGCGAGGCCCTTGAGGAGTTTGAGGGGGTGGATGCGGGCGCCGTGGGGGGTCCAGCTGGAGCCGACGGCGTCGGTGACGCTGATGCGCTCGTGGGTTTCGGTGGCGTCGAGGAGCCGGCGGTCGGTCTCGCCGTAGCCGAGTTCGGCGGCGTGGAAGGCCTTGAGGCGGGTGAGCTGGGCGGGGGTGCGGGCGACTTCGAGGACGCCGCCGCGGTGGATGTCGGCGTTGATGTTCTCTTTGGCGGCGGTGTCGATGACTTCGGTGACGGTGTCGTTCATGGCGCGCTGGAGGCGGAGTGCGGCCTGGTGGCCGTGGAGCGCGGCGTAGCGGTCGCGTCCGGCGATGCCGTTGTAGAGCCAGCCGCCGTTGCGGCCGGAGGCGCCGTAGCCGCAGAACTTCTGTTCCAGGAGGGTGACGCGGAGGTCGGGGGCGGCTTGTTTGAGGTAGTAGGCGGTCCAGAGGCCGGTGTAGCCGCCGCCGACGATGACGACGTCGGCGGTGGTGTCGCCGGTGAGGGGCGGGCGGGGTGGCTGGGTGGCGGTGGGGTCGGTCGCGTACCAGAAGGAGATGCCGCCGTTGATCGTCATGGGGGAGTTGGTACAGGGCGTCCGGGAAGGGTGTCCAGGTGCGGTGTGCCGGGTTTCGGGGTGGGTTCTGAGGCTTGTTGGCTGATGCGGCGGGGGCGGGGCGGTTCTTAGGGTGGGGGAGCCGCTCGCGCTGCGCGCGTGGGGCGGGGGAGTTGCTGGCGCGGTTGACGGCGGTGGCGGCGCCGGCCGGGGTGCGGGGGCTCGGGGGATCGCGGCGGGGATGCTGGCGGACGTACCGGGGGCGTTGGGGCGGGTGTTGCAGAACTGCCTGTGGGAGTGGAGGACGGGGAGGTGCGGCTGTCGGCCGTACAACTGGCGGTGGCGGAGGCCTTGTTGGGGTACTGAGGGGCACTGGGGGAGCGGCGAGGGGTGGTGCGGCGCCGCGCCGGCGGCAGGGCCTAGGGTGCGGGGCATGATCCGTATGGCTGAGGTTTCCGATGTTCCCGTGATCCACGCGATGGTTCGTGAGCTCGCGGAGTACGAGAAGGTGCCGCACGAGGCGCGTGCCACGCCCGAGCAGTTGCGGGAGGCGTTGTTCGGGGAGCGGCCGGCGGCGTTCGCTCACATCGCGGAGTCGGAGTCGGGTGAGGTCGTCGGATTCTCGGTGTGGTTCTTGAACTTTTCGACGTGGCGGGGGGTGCAGGGGATCTACCTGGAGGACTTGTACGTGCGTCCGGGTGCGCGTGGGGGCGGGTACGGGAAGGCGCTGCTGACGAAGTTGGCGCGGATCTGCGTGGAGCGCGGGTACGAGCGGCTGGAGTGGGCGGTCCTCAACTGGAACGCGCCGTCGATCGCCTTCTACGAGGGGCTGGGTGCGCGGGCTCAGGACGAGTGGTCGGTGTACCGGCTGACGGACGAGGCACTTGGGGAGCTGGGGCGTCGCCCTTAGGTCGTGAGGACGACCTTGCCGGTGGTGCGGCGGGTCTCCAGGGCGTGGTGGGCGGCGGCGGCTTCGGCGAGCGGGTAGCGCTGGAGGGCGGGGCGCAGGCGGCCGGCGGCGGCTTCGGCGAGGGCGCGGGTTTCGAGGCGGCGCAGGGGGTTGTCGCCGCCGGCGCGTTCGAGCATGGCGGGGCCGAGGACGTTCCGGGTGGTGATGCGGCGGGCGGTGAGGTCGGCGCGTTCGGTGTCGGTGAGGGTGAGCGGGCCGGCGGACCAGCCGAAGACGAGGTGGCGGGCGCCGGGGGCGAGGAGGCCGAGGGCGGCGCGGGCGGTGGGGCCGCCGACGGAGTCGAAGAGGACGGTGGCGCCGTCGGGGTGGTGGGCGCGGACGGTGTCGGCCCAGTGGGGGGCGGTGTAGTCGACGGCGAGGTCGGCGCCGTTGGCGGCGGCGAGGGCGGTTTTGGCGGGGCCGCCGGCGAGGGCGATGACGGTGGCCCCGGCGTTCTTGGCGTACTGGACGAGCAGGGTGCCGATGCCGCCGGCGGCGGCGGGGACGAGGGCGGTGGCTCCGGGGCCGAGATCGGCGAACTGGAGGATGCCGAGGGTGGTGCGGCCGGTGCCGATCATGGCGACGGCCTGGGCGGGGTCGAGGCCGGGCGGGATGGGGTGGAGGCGTTCGGCGTCGGTGACGGCGTACTCGGCGTAGCCTCCCCCGGCGCTTCGCCCGGGAGGTGTTCCGAGGGCGAAGCCGAGGTGGGCGACGACGGGGCGGCCGAGCCAGGTGGGGTCGGTTCCGGGGCCGAGGGCGTCGACGGTGCCGGCGACTTCGCGGCCGGGGATGGTGGGGAGCTCGGGGAGTGGGGCGGGCGGGCCTTGGACGCCTTGGCGGAGGGTGGTGTCGAGGAGGTGGACTCCGGCGGCGGCGACGGCGATGCGGACCTGGCCGGCGGCGGGGTGGGGGACGGGGGTGCGTTCGTAGGTGAGGTTTTCGGCGGGGCCGAAGGCGTGGAGGCGGATGGCGTTCATGGTGGGCGTCGTCATGGGGTCAGGGTGTGACCTCAAGCGGACTTGAGGTCAAGGCGTGCCCCGCGCGTCGTCGGTGTTGTCGGCGGGGTGGGCCACGATGGGGGGATGGTGCGCAAAGGGCAGGCGGGGCAGGCCGGGCAGACGGGGCAGACGGTGAAGGCGGCGCGGCGGGCGGAGGTGCGGTTGCCGGAGCTGGTGGCGTGGGCGGGCGGTGAGCTGGAGCCGGACGGGGATTACGACGGGCTGGAGTTCGCGGACCTGGACCTGGCGGGGCAGGAGGGGGTCGGGGCCCGGTTCATGGACTGCGCGGTGCGGCGGTGCGCGCTGGACGAGGCGGGTCTGGCGAAGGCGCGGTTCCTGGACTCGGTGCTGGAGGGGGTCCGGGGTGTGGGGACGGACCTGTCGGGGGCGTCGTTGCGGGACGTGGAGCTGGTGGAGGCGCGCCTGGGCGGGGTGCAGTCGCACGGGGCGGTGTGGGAGCGGGTGGTGGTGCGCGGGGGCAAGATCGACTACCTGAACCTGCGGATGGCGCGGCTCAAGGACGTGGTCTTCGACGGGTGCGTGCTGGTGGAGCCGGACTTCGGGGGTGCGGTGCTGGAGCGGGTGGAGTTCCGGGGCTGCGCGGTGCGGGGGGCGGATTTCACGGGGGCGCGGATGGCGGACGTGGACCTGCGGGGGGCCGCGGAGCTGGACGTCGCGCGGGGTGTGGAGGCGCTGGCTGGGGCCGTGATCAGCCCGGGGCAGCTGTTCGACCTGGCCCCTGCGCTGGCCGCGCAGCTGGGCCTCCGAGTCCTGCCGTAGCCGCGCCGGCTGGGCTGCGCCGGCTGGGCTGGCTGGGCTGGGCTGGGCTGGCTGGGCCGGGCTGGCTGGGCTGGGCCGGCTGGGCTGGCTGGGCCGCGTCGGCTGGGCTGCGCCGGCTGGGCTGGGCCGGGGGCGGGTGGCCTGAGGAGAGCGGGACCTGCCGGGAGCCCGGGGCTCCGCCCTGGACCCCGCGCCTCAGATGCCGGCGGGGCCGGGGGAGCCGTCAGGCGGGGACGCGGGGGAAGCGGGACTGGAGGGTCCAGATGGCCGGGTTGTCGGCGAGGCCGTCGTGCATGTCGACGAGGTCGGCGATGAGGTCGTGCAGGAAGTCGCGGGCCTCGCGGCGCAGGAGGCGGTGGCTGAAGGTGAGCGGGTCCTCCTCCGGCGGCATCCAGTCGGCCTCGATGTCGACCCAGCCGAAGCGGCGCTCGAAGAGCATGCGGTCGGTGGACTCGGTGAAGTCGAGTTCGGCGTACTGGCGGTTGGAGGAGCGGCTGCCGCGGGGGTCCTGGTCGAGCTGCTCGACGATGTCGCAGAGCGCCCAGGCGAAGTCGAGTACGGGGACCCATCCCCAGGCTGTGGACACTTCCCGGTCCGCGTTGGTGTCGGCGAGGTAGACGTCCCCGCAGAACAGGTCGTGGCGCAGGGTGCGGACGTCCGCCGAGCGGTAGTCGGTCTGCGGGGGGTCGGGGAAGCGCCGGGAGAGGGAGTAGCCGATGTCGAGCACGTCCCGATGGTGTCACGCCGCACCGGTGCCCGGCGCCGTCGCCCCGTCCTCGCGCCTCAACCGCCGGGGGCTGGACCTGCCAGGGGGTCGGCCGGGTAGCCGGGGGACCGGGGCTCCGCCCCGCACTCCGCCCGGCCACTCGCTGCGGGCGCGTGCCGGGCGGAATGCGGGGGCGCCTCCCGTGGGCTCGCATCCGGGCGCAGGCATGCCCCGGGGCATCGCCCCGGAGCTGCCGCCCGCCCCCGGGCCTTCGGAGGCACGCCCAGGAGCTGCCGCCCGCCCCCGGGCCTTCGGAGGCACGCCCCGGAGCTGAACCAGGCCCCGGGACCCGGCCCGGCTTCCAGGGACCGAACCTGCCGCCCGGCATGCCCCTGAGGGCATCGCCCCGAACCTGCCGCCCGCCCCGGGCCCTTGGGGCTTCACCTCGGGGCCGAACCAGGCCCCGGGCGACCCGGCCCGGCCTCCCGGGGCTCGGACCTGCCCCCCGGCGGCCCGGCTTGACCGTCGGGGACACGAAGCTCACCCCCGGACTCGAACCTGGCCTCCGGTGGTTCGGTCTGACCCCTGTGGACCGGCCTGCCCCTGGCGGCCCGGTCTGATCCCCGGGACTCGGACCTGACTCGCGGTGGCCCGGCGTGACCCAGGGGGACTCGGCCCGCCCTGCGGGACTCGGACCCGGCCCCCGGTGGCCGGCTTGACCCCACTGACCCCCGGCTAGGGGAGGAGGCGTTGTTCCTTGGCCACCGAGACCGCGCCCGCGCGGGTGTCCACGTCCAGCTTGTCGTAGATGCGGCCCAGGTGGGTTTTGACCGTGGCCTCGCTGATGAAGAGGGCCCGGGCGATTTCGCGGTTGCCGAGGCCTCGCGCCAGTTGGCCGAGGATGTCGAGTTCGCGGTCGGTGAGGGTGGGGCGGGTGCCGCGCATGTGGGCCATGACGCGGCTGGCGACGGGTGGGGAGAGCGTGGTGCGGCCGGCGGCGGCCGAGTGGATCGCGGCGAAGAGTTCCTCGGGGCGTTCCGCCTTGAGGAGGTATCCGGTCGCGCCCGCGCCGATGGCCCGGGTGATGTCGGCGTCGGTGTCGTAGGTGGTCAGGACCAGGACGTGCGGCGGGTCGGGGAGGGCGGTGATGCGGCGGGTGGCCTCCACGCCGTCGATGCCCTCGCCCAGCTGGAGGTCCATCAGCACGACGTCGGGGTGGAGCTTCGCGGCCAGTGCGACGGCCTCCTCGCCGCTGCCGGCCTCGCCAAGGACCTCTATGTCGGGCTCGCTGCCCAGCAGGGCCAGCAGGCCGGCGCGGACGACCACGTGGTCGTCGCAGAGCAGGATCGTCGTCATCCGGTGGGCTCCAGGGGGATCGCGGCGGACAGGACGGTGCCTTCGCCCGGGGTGGATTCGATGGTCAGGGTGCCCCCGAGCTGGCTGACGCGGGCCCGCATCGCGGGCAGGCCGTGGCCGCGGTCGCCGCCCGGGCCGCGGCCGGCTTCGGTGAAGCCGTGGCCGTCGTCGGCGACGTCCAGGACGACCTGGTCGCCCAGGAAGCTCAGGGTGAGGGCGGCGGTGCGGGCGCCGGAGTGTTCGCGGACGTTGGCGAGGGCGCCCTGCGCGATGCGCAGCAGCGCGGACTGGACGCGGTCGGGCAGCGGGGCGGGGGTGCCTTCGAGGTGGAAGCGGACCTCGGTGTGCGGGCCGGCGTCGAGGGTGCGCAGGGCGTCCGCGAGGCCGGCGCCGCCCTCAAGTTCCGGCGGGGCCAGGTCGTGGACGAGGCGGCGGGCTTCGGCGAGGCCGCGCCCGGCGATGTCGTTGGCGGTGCGGACATGCGCGCGGGCGGTGGTCGGGTCGCTGTCCCAGGTGCGGTCGGCGGCCTGGAGCAGCATCTGCTGGCTGGACAGGTGCTGGGCGAGGGTGTCGTGGATCTCCATGGACAGCCGCTGGCGTTCGGCGAGGGTGCCTTCGCGGCGTTCGGTGGCGGCGAGTTCGCGGCGGGTGCGGATCAGGTCGTCGATGAGGTCGCGCTGGGCCTGCGCCTGGCGCTCCATGTGGACGAAGACGGCGGTCGCGAGCGCGGCGACGGCCGGCGGGGCCAGCAGCAGGTTCGGGTCGAAGGCGGTGGCGAGCTGGAGCTGGGCGGTGACGACGAAGACGGTCAGGAGGGCGACGAGGACGATGGCGGCGCGGGGTGGCAGGGTGCGCAGGGCGGTGTAGAAGAGCGGTACGGCGCACCAGGCGAAGCTGGGGGCGAGCAGGACGAGGACCACCCAGGTGGCGACGACCAGGCCGAGCCAGAGCAGCCGTCGCAGGGTGGGGGCGGCGCCGAGGGCGGGTCCGAGGACGTACAGGAGCGCCAGGGTGATGCTGAGCGCGATGATCCACGGGGTGCGGGGCTCGCCCGGGTGGCGCAGCAGGAAGCGGGCCACGGAGGCGCCCAGCAACAGGAAGAACGCCGTGTGCATGACGGTGGCCAGCGCGCGGGTGTCGGATTTCGCGGCGGGCACTGCTGGCACGGCGGGCTCCCGGGGTGGTGGTGCTTGCGCCTTCCATCCTGCCTGGACGGGGGCGACGGCGCTGACCAGCCAATCCGTACGGGCACCCGGTCCGCATCGACCGATCGGTTGACCCGGGGGTCAGCCGGTGCGGTGGCCGTCGCGAGCCGGTACGGGGACGGGCCGGGGCGGTCGGCGGCCACAGGCTTGGAGCAGGCAGAAACAGCAGGCAGAAACAGCAGGCAGCCCGCAGCACGGACACCCCCAGACGCAGCCGCGCCGACGTTCTCAGGAGCAGACATGAACACCCGCACCCGCGTTCTCACCGGTACCGCCCTCGCCCTCGCCCTCGGCGCCGGGACCTTCGGTGCCGTCAGCGCCAGCGCGAGCGCCTCGCCCGTCGCGCAGGCCGAGTCCGCGCCGGCCGCCTCGGCGAAGAAGGACGGCGTGGTGAAGGACAAGAACTTCACCACGACGACGCACCTGACCATCGACGCCGCCTCCCGCGCCGCGCAGGCCGCGCTGGACGCCGCCGAGAAGGAGGGCCAGAAGGTGACGGTCGCGGTCGTCGACCGCAACGGCAACACCATCGTCACCCTGCGCGGCGACGGCGCCGGCCCGCAGTCCTACGAGTCGGCGCAGCGCAAGGCGTTCACGGCCGTGTCGTGGAACGCCCCGACCTCGGTGCTGGTGGGCCGCCTCGCGCAGACCCCGAACCTGAAGGACATCCCGGGCACCCTCTTCCTGGGTGGCGGCACCCCGGTGCAGGCGAACGGCGCCCCCGTCGCGGGCGTCGGCGTGGCCGGCGCCCCGAGCGGTGACCTGGACGAGAAGTTCGCGAAGGCCGGCGTTGACGCCCTCGCCAACTAGGCCGGATCCGGCCGCCGTCACCGGCGCGCGACCGGCCCGCACCACCCGCCGCGCATAGGATCGAGAGCGTGGAACACCGCTCTCTTCCCCGCCTCGCCGCCCCTGCCGTCGCCGCCCTGCTCGCCCTCACCACGGGGTGTACGGGGGCGACGGTGCAGGGGCGGCCGGGCGCGTCGGGGCTGCGGGATCCGTACTTCCCCAAGGCCGGCAACGGCGGCTACCAGGTCGAGCACTACGACCTCGACCTCGACTACGACCCGGCCGACGGGCAGCTGAACGGTACGGCCGTCATCACCGCCCGCGCCACGCAGGGGCTCAGCTCCTTCAACCTGGACCTGAGCGGGCTGCGGGTGGAGGGCGTGAGCGTGCAGGGGGCCGGGGCCCGGTTCAACCGGACCGGCAACGAGCTGACGGTGCGCCCGGCCGAGGACCTGAAGAAGGGCGAGGTCTTCCGTACGGAGGTCGACTACGTCGGCAAGCCGAAGGCGCTCACGGACCCGGACGGCTCCCAGGAGGGCTGGATCCGCACGTCCGAAGGGGCGCGGGGGGCCGAGGGGGCGGTCGCGGTCGGTGAGCCGGTCGGGTCGATGACCTGGTTCCCCGGCAACCACCACCCGAGCGACAAGGCCACCTACGACATCACGCTGACGGTGCCCAAGGGCTACGAGGCGGTGTCGAACGGCGAGTTGACCTCCCGCGAGGACACCGCCGACGGGCAGACGGAGTTCGCGTGGCACAGCCGCGAGCCGATGGCGAGCTACCTGGCGACCGCCGCGATCGGGAAGTTCAAGGTGACCACCGGGAAGACGCCCTCGGGGGTCGCCGTGTACGACGCGGTGTCGCCGGGCGAGGAGGCGCGCAGCGCGCCCGGGCTGGCGCGGGTGCCGGAGATCGTGGAGTGGGGCGGCGGGCGGTTCGGCCCGTACCCGTTCTCGACCGCCGGTGCGATCGTGGTGCCGGGCGAGACCCTGGCGTACGCGCTGGAGACGCAGACCAAGCCCGTCTACTCCGGTGCGCCCGAGGACGAGCTGGTGGTGCACGAGTTGGCCCACCAGTGGTTCGGCAATTCGGTGTCGCCGAAGTCGTGGCAGGACATGTGGCTCAACGAGGGCTTCGCGACCTACGCCGAGTGGCTGTGGACCGAGGACCACGGCGGGCCGAGCGCGCAGCAGCACTTCGACGCGTTCCTCGCCGGTGACACGGCGGTCGACGGGGAGGCAGGCTCGGACTGGGCCGCGTTCCCGCCCGCCGCGCCGCCCGGGCCCGAGCACCTCTCCGAGAGCCCGGTCTACCACCGGGGCGCGATGGTCCTGCACCGGATCCGTCAGGAGGTCGGCGACGAGAAGTTCTTCGCCCTGCTGCGCGGCTGGGCCGCCGACCACAAGTACGGGAACGCGAGTACGGCCGACTTCACCGCCTACGCGGAGAAGAAGACGGGCCACGACCTGAAGAAGGTCTGGGACGTCTGGCTGTACGGGGAAGACCGCCCGCGCCAGGCGCCCTCGCGCTGAACGCCCCCGCGCCAAGCGCAACCGTGCTCAACGCCCCCGGCAGACGCCCCGGCGCCCACCCGGTTCACAGCGCCTTGCGCAGGACCGTGCAGGGGCGTTTCAGCTCGCGGTCCTCGCCGTGGCGCAGCACGCCGTACCCCTGCGCCCGCCAGAACGCGAGGGCCCGCGGGTTGTTGTCGAGTACGGCCAGTCGTACGCCGGTTCGTCCCGCCGCGCGGAAGCGGTCCTCGACCGCGGCGGCGACGGTGCGGCCGTGCCCCTCGCGGTGCGCGGCCGCGTCGACGAGGAGGAGGCCGATCCACGGGAGGGCGCCGTCGACGGGGACGAGCGGCTGGAGGATCACCTGCCGAACGGTAGCGAAGCCCCCTCCCGGACGGGGGAGGGGGCTTCGCGAGCCGTTCAGCGGGTTCGGCCGACTCAGACGTTGACGCCGAAGTCCTGGGCGATGCCGGTGAGGCCCGAGGCGTAGCCCTGGCCGACGGCGCGGAACTTCCACTCCGCACCGTTGCGGTAGAGCTCGCCGAAGACCATGGCGGTCTCGGTCGCCGCGTCCTCGGAGAGGTCGTAGCGGGCGATCTCGGAGCCGCCGGCCTGGTTCACGACGCGGATGTACGCGTTGCGGACCTGGCCGAAGTTCTGGCTGCGGGACTCGGCGTCGTAGATGGAGACCGGGAAGACGATCTTGTCGACGTCGGCCGGGAGACCGGCGAGGTTGACGTTGATGGCCTCGTCGTCGCCGGCGCCCTCGCCGGTGCGGTTGTCACCGGTGTGGACGATGGTGCCGTCCGGGGTGGTCTTGTTGTTGAAGAACACGAAGTGGCCGTCGGAGACGACCTTGCCGGTCGCGTTGACCGCGATGGCGGACGCGTCGAGGTCGAAGTCGACGCCGGTGGTCGTGCGGGTGTCCCAGCCGAGGCCGACCGTGACGGCGCTGAGGCCGGGGGCCTCCTTGGAAAGCGAGACGTTGCCGCCCTTGGACAGGCTTACTGCCATTTTGACTGGTGTCCCTTCTGAGTCGCATGACCGCGAGATGTGGCCAAGTTACCGCTGTCCCTATAACGCGGGGAGGGGGGCGCGAGGTTCCTCGCGGTCCGTAAATGCGCGTGACGGGGAGCGGGGCGGGGGCCGATCATAGGGGGCATGCCTGGTCCCTATGTCATCCGCGGTTCGGTCGTGCTCCCCGAGGGGGAGCTCGCCTGGCGGTTCTCGCGATCCTCCGGGCCGGGTGGGCAGCACGTGAACACCTCGGACTCGCGGGTGGAGCTCCTGTTCGACGTCGGTGCCACGAAGGCGCTGCCGGAGGTGTGGAAGGAACGGGCGCTGGAGCGATTGGCGTCCCGCCTGGTGGACGGGGTGCTGACGGTCCGGGCGTCCGAGCACCGGTCGCAGTTCCGCAACCGGGAGATGGCGCTGGTCCGGCTGGCGGCCGTGCTGGCCGAGGCCACGGCGCCGCCGCCGAGGCCGCGTCGCGCGACGAAGATCCCCCGCGGGATCAATGAGCGCCGGCTCCGGGAGAAGAAGGCCCGGGGCGAGACGAAGCGGGGCCGTACGGGGCGGGACTGGTAGCCGGCTCCTCCTGCGGCGCCGTTGCCGGGGCTCCGCCCCGGGCCCTCCCCGGGACTCCGTCCGGAGGTACCCCCGCGCCCCACACGCCGACGGGGCCGGGCAGGGCTACGCCAAGTGCCGGTAGCGGCCTCGGAAGTACGTCAGCGGGGGTGCGTCCGGGTTCGGGAGGGTCGACGTCAGGACGCGGGCGACGACCAGGGTGTGGTCGCCCGCCGGGACGCGGGATTCCGTGCGGCATTCCAGGGTGGCGAGGGCGCCCGTCAGGAGCAGGGCGCCCGAGACCTCGCCGCGGGTGTGGGGGAGGTCCTGGAAGAGCAGGCGGTCGCTGATCCGGCCCTTCATGGCGAACCGGCCCGCGACCTGGAGCTGGCTGTCCGCCAGGACGGAGACCGCCCACAGCGGCTGTTCCTCCAGCAGGTCGTCCATCCGCGAGCCCTCGCGGATGCTGGCCAGGACCAGCGGCGGGTCCAGGGACACCGACAGGAACGCGGTCGCCGTCATGCCCACGTCCTCGCCGGACGGGCCGTCGGCCGTCAGCGCGGGCTCGTGCGCGGTGATCAGGCAGACACCCGCGGCCAGCCGGGACATCGCCGCCCGGAACTCGTCGTTGCTCACCCCCTCAGGATGGGGGGTCGGTACGGGGTTGGGTACAAGGGTCGTGTTCGGCACCCTCGGAACGCTAGTCTCGCCCCCTCGCGCCGCACATCGGGCCCTGGTACGAGCCGTGTCCCCGCCCCTCGGCCTAGGCCCGGGCGTAGCGTTTGCTCCCGAGAACGAGGGGGAGCGCTCCCAGTGAGGACTTCCCTGGTGCGCGCCATTATCCATCTCATGTGACTTAAGTCACAGACAGCAAGATTTGTTGACCCTGTGTACCTGCCGCACAGCTCACTGTGATTCAGTGGGCGGGACACCGCAACGAAACGCCGATGACAATCCTGGAGTTGCTGTCGAGGTCTCGGGGAGAGCGAGCAATGGAGACCGAGTCGGAGCCGTACGTCCGTCTTGCGACCCTGCGGCAGCTGCACCGGGTGGTGGCCGAGCTCAACACGGCCAGGAGCCTGGCGGACACTCTGCAGACCGTCGTGGACGGCATCGTCGTGGGGCTCGGCTACGAACTCGCCTGTGTCAACCTCGTACGCCCCGACGGTGATCTCGTCGTCGCCGCCTTCGCCGGCGACCCCGCGGCCGAGGCCCTGATCACCGGCCGGGTCGGCTCCCGCGCCTCCTGGGACCGCCGTCTGACGATGGGTGAGAACTGGGACGGGCTCCGCTTCATCCCGCACAGCGAGGGCTGGGTGCTGCTGGAGGACGACGTACCGCAGTGGCACACCGACGGCCCCGATCCGCGGTTCGAGGACGAATGGCACCCCGAGGACCGGCTCTACGCGCCCATGTACGCGACCGGCGGGGAACTTCTGGGTGTCATTTCGGTGGACAGACCCCGCAACGGACGCCGCCCCGGCGCCTGGGGGCGCGAGGCGCTCCAGATGTACGCCTTCCAGGCGGCGATTGCGATCAGCAACGCGAGGCTGCGCGCGAACATGCAGCGGGCCCTGGTGCGGCTGGAGCGAGAGCAGCAGGCGCTGCGCGCGAGCGAGGAGTCCTTCCGGCAGGCGTTCGAATACGCGCCGAGCGGGATGGCGATCGCCGAGATGGGCGGCGACCAGCACGGGCGGCTGCTGCGGACCAACGACGCGCTGTGCCGGCTGCTGGGGCGGCCCGCGTCGGTGCTGCGCCGGTACTCCTTCTCCGACCTGGTCCACCCCGAGGACATCGGCACGCTGCTGCGGACCTCCGCCGAGGGCGGCCGCGCCGAGCTGCGGCTCGGGCGGCGCGACGGCAGCTACGTGTGGGTCTCGCTGCGCAACTCCGTGGTCGCGGACGCCGCCGACGGGCCGCGCTTCCTGCTCACGCACGTCGAGGACATCGAGGAGCGCAAGCGGCACGAGCTGCAGCTCGCGCACCGGGCCAGCCACGACTCGCTGACCGGCCTGCCCAACAGCGCCGAGCTGCGCTCCCGGCTCGGCGCGCGGCTGTGCAGGCGGCCGCAGTCCGCGCGGGCGACGGCGATCGAGGCGCTCGACGCCGCCTACGAGGGGCGCGGCGGGCACGAGGCGGGTGGTGCCGGCGAGCACGGCTTTCAGCCCGACGGCCCGCACCCCTTCGCGGGGCACGACCCTTTCGACTTCCCCGGGGGCCCCGCCGGGTCCGGCCCGCCGGCGGGCGCTCCCGGCGAGGCGGGCCCGTACGACCACCACGTGCACGCGGTGGCGCCGGCGACGGACGTCGACGACGGGACGAAGGGGCTCGCGGTGCTCTTCTGCGACCTCGACGGGTTCAAGTCGATCAACGACAGGTTCGGGCACCACACGGGTGACGCGGTCCTGATCGAGGTCGCCCGGCGGCTCACGACGGGCGTCAGGGACGGTGACACCGTCGCTCGGCTGGGTGGTGACGAATTCGTCGTCCTCGCGGACGGGCTGGGCGCGGCGGACGCGGCCGATCTCGCGGTCCGGCTGCGCAACGCGATCATCCCGCCGATCCGGGTGGACGGCCGCGCGGTGCGGGTGGGAGCCAGTTTCGGCATCGGCTGGGCGAGCTGCGGGATGTCCGCGGACGAGGTGCTGCGCTCCGCCGACCAGCGGATGTACATCGAGAAGAGGTCGCGTTCCAAGGCCCACCGCAGGGCGGGCTGAGGCGATCGATCGCCCGTGGGCGCACCTGTTCGGGGTAGGCTCCCGGGGGTCGAAAGGAGTGACCTGCGATGACGACGCCCGCGAACAACGGCCCGCACGGTGGGGCGAACAAGCCCGAGGACGACGACCCGTTCGGCTACCTCTACGCGGACGGCCAGGCCGCCGGTGCCACCCCGCCCACGTCAGGCGGATACGGCTACCCCGGCCAGACGGTCGGCGGGCAGCCCGGTGCGCAGCCCGGTGTCCCCCGTACCTCGTACAACCAGGTGCGCACGGTTGGTGAGCGGACGTACGGCGGCCAGCGCGGCCCCGTCCCCCACCAGCAGGGCCCGCAGCCGCAGCAGCCCGGCTACCAGGCCCAGTACCAGGCCCCCGAGGCCCTTCAGGCGGGCGGCTACGGCGTTCCGCCGCAGCAGCAGGCTCCCCCGCCCCAGGCGCCCGCGCCGCGCGGCGGGCGCGGCGGTGGCGGCTCCAGCCGCCGCGGCATGCTCATCGCGGCGGTCGCGGTGGTCGCCGCCGTCGCGATCGGCATCGGCGCGGCCGTGGCGTTCGGCGACAAGGACGGCGACAAGGCCAAGGGCGGCAAGGACCAGGCGAACGGCCAGCAGCAGTCGGCCTCGCCGAAGAAGTCCGACGACACGAAGCCGAGCAGCTCGCCGGCCGCTTCGCAGGCCCCGCTCCCCAAGGCCGACGCGTCGGGCTCGGGCATGACGCTGACCGGCAACGCGGTGCTGCAGAACGCGGTGCAGGGCGCGAAGAGCGCGGGCGGCCAGTACGTCGGCAACTTCAACCAGCAGGGCGCGGCCCTGACCTGGACCGCGGACATCCCGGCCGACGGGAAGTACACGCTGTTCGTGAACTACGCGGTGCCCGGCAAGGACGCGAAGGCCACCCTCACGGTCAACGGGCAGAACCCGACGCAGTCCCTGAACCTGGCCAACTTCTCCAAGGCGGAGGCGGGGGCCTGGGACAAGGGCTGGACGCGCACGTTCGCGTGGATCAACCTCAAGAAGGGGTCCAACACGATGAAGATCTCGTGTGAGGCCGGCGACCAGTGCGACGTGATCTTCGACCAGCTGGACCTGGGCGCGGGGCACAGGCGCTGACGGCTCATCCGCTGACGGCTCATCCGCTGACGGCTCAGGCGCCGACGGCTCAGGAGCCGACGGCGGTGACCGTCACGCTCCGGGTGAGCTCCTCGTAGGTGCGGGCGTCGAACTCGCCCGCGCCCGGGGCGTGCACCGTGGCCGCCGAGAGGGCGACCGCGCGGGCCAGGCGCTCCGGCCAGTCCAGGCCCTCCGCGAGCGCGGAGAGCAGCCCGGCGACGGCGGAGTCGCCGGCTCCGGTGGGGTTGCCGGACAGCGGGCGCGGCGGGGCCGCCTGCCAGGTGCCCTGCGGGGTGGCGGCGAGCAGCCCGTCCGGGCCGAGGGAGGCGATCACCGCGTGGGCGCCCCGGCGGCGGGCGTCTCGGATCGCGGGCAGCGGGTCGCGGGCCCCGGTCAGCTCCGCCAGCTCGGCCGCGTTCGGCTTGATCATCTCGGGGCGGGCGGCGATCCCGCGGCGCAGCGCCTCGCCGCTGGTGTCGAGCAGTACGGGGACGCCGGCCGCGCGGGCCGCCCGTACGAGCGTGGCGTACGCGCCGACGGGGACACCGGGCGGGAGGCTGCCGCACAGGGCGACGGCCCGGGCACCGGCGAGCAGGTTCTCGTAGCGCTCCAGGAACCGCGCCCATTCCGCGGAACTGATCAGCGGGCCGGGCTCGTTGAACTGGGTGGTGTCGCCCGAGGCCGCGTCGGCGACGGCCACCGTGCGCCGGGTGCTGCCCGCGCAGGGCACCAGGGCGTCGACCACGCCGGGCGAGCCGGCGAGCAACTCCCGTACGACTGAGCCCACCGGGCCGCCCGCGAAGCCCGTCGCGGTGACCTCGTGGCCGAGCGCGGCCAGCACGCGGGCCACGTTCAGCCCCTTGCCGCCGGGGCGTTCGGCCGCCTCGGTGACCCGGTGCGAGGTGTGCGGACGCAGCCGCGGTACGCGGTAGGTGACGTCGAGTGCGGTGTTGAGCGTCACGGTCAGGAGCATGGCAGGCCTCGGTCTCGGTGGTTGCCGGGATGCCGGGATCATGCCAAACAGACGGCGGTCCGCCCAGTCCCGCCGGCCGGCCGCCGCCTTCTGGGACCCGCTCAGAGCAGCGGGCTGACGATCCATTCGCCGCGCCGCATGACGCCCTTGAGGTCGAACGAGGCGTCGAGGACGACGAGGTCCGCGTACTTGCCGGGCTCCAGGGAGCCGACCTGGTCGTAGAGGCCGAGCAGCCGGGCCGGGTTGGCGGAGATCGCCTGGACCACCGATTCGACGGGCAGTTTGTCGACGGTGACCGACCGCTTGAACGCGGTGTCCAGGGTGAGGGTGGAGCCCGCGATCGAGCCGCCCTCGACGAGGCGGGCGACGCCGTCCTTGACCTCGACCTCCAGCGGGCCGAGGTGGTAGGTGCCGTCGCCGAAGCCGGCCGCGTCCATCGCGTCGGTGATCAGCGCCACCCGGTGCGCGCCCGCGTGGTGGAAGGCCAGCTCCAGCATGGCCGGGTGCAGGTGCGTGCCGTCGTTGATCAGCTCGACGGTGACCCGCTCGTCCTCCAGCAGCGCGGCGATCGGGCCGGGCGCGCGGTGTTCCAGGCCCGGCATCGCGTTGTACAGGTGGGTGGCGACGGTCGCGCCCGCGTCGATGGCCTGGCGCGTCTGGTCGTAGGTGGAGTCCGTGTGCCCGATCGCCGCGATGACCCCGTGTTCGGCCAGCAGCCGTACGGAGTCCAGGCCGCCGGGGAGTTCGGTGGCGAGGGTGAACATCCGGGCGGTGCCGTGCGCGGCGTCGACGAGCTTGCGCACCTCGGCCGGGTCGGGGTCGCGCAGCAGCTCCGCCTTGTGGGCGCCCTTGCGGCAGGCGTTGATGAAGGGGCCCTCGAAGTGGATGCCGGCGATCTCGCCCTGCTGGGTGAGCTCGGCGAGCAGCGCGGCGCGGCGGGCCAGTTCGGCCAGGTCGTCGGTGACGGTGGAGGCGACGAGCGTGGTGGTGCCGTGCTCGCGGTGGGTCCGTACGCCCCGCAGGACGTCCTCGGCGCTGCCGGAGGTGAAGGAGGCGCCGCCGCCGCCGTGGTTGTGCATGTCCACGAAGCCGGGGACGAGCCAGTGCCCCGTCAGGTCGAGGGTGCGGGCGCCCTCGGGGGCGCTGCCGGCGATGCGGTCGCCCTGGACGATGACCCGGCCGTTCGCCACGGTTCCGGTGGGCAGCACCACCCTGGCGCCGGAGAGAACGGTGCTGTGTGCGCTTCCGGACATCAGGCAGGTACCTCCGTGGCGAGTAGGTCCCAGGCGAGCAGCCCTGCGCCCAGGCATCCGGCGGTGTCCCCGAGGGCCGCCGGAACGATCTCGGGCAGCCGCTGGAACGTGACGCGTTCCCCGACGGCGGCCCGAAGCGGTGTGAACAAGGTTTCCCCGGCCTCGGCGAGCCCGCCACCGATGATCAGCGTGCGCGGGTCCAGCAGGGTGATGGCGGTGACCAGGCCGTCGGCGAGCGCGCCGATCGCGGCGTGCCACACGGCGCGGGCGCCGTCGTCGCCGGACTCGACGGCCTTGGCGCAGTCCGCGGCGTCGGCCTCGGGGTTGCCGCAGGCGTCGGCCCAGGCGCGGCTGACGGCGGCGGCGGAGGCCAGGGTCTCCAGGCAGCCGTACTGGCCGCAGCCGCAGGCGGGGCCGCCGGGGCGTACCACGATGTGCCCGATCTCGCCCGCGTAGCCGTGCGCGCCGGCCTCGATGCGGCCGGCGATGCCGATGGCGCCGGCGATGCCGGTGCCCAGGGGGACGAACAGGAACCGGTCGGCGCCGCGGCCGGCGCCGATGCGGCCCTCGGCGAGCCCGCCCGTGCGGACGTCGTGGCCGAGGGAGACGGGGACGCCGCCGAGGCGGGCGCTGAGCAGCTCGCGCAGGGGGACGTCGCGCCAGCCGAGGTTCGCCGCGTAGACGGCGATCCCGTGCTCGGCGTCGACGATGCCGGGGACGGCGACGCCGGCGGCCGAGGCGGCCGTGCCGAAGCGCGCGCGGCCCAGGTCCAGGAGGTCGGCGGCGAAGTCCAGGATCGTCTCGACGACGGCTTCGGCGCCCCGCTCGCGGCCCGTGGCGCGGCGGGCCTGGTGCAGCAGGGTGCCGTCCTCGGCGATGAGGGCGGCCTTCATCCCGGTGCCGCCCACATCGAGGGCGATGACGTGCGCGATGACGTGTTTCACGGGTTTCACAGAGGACAGTCTCGCGTGCTCGGCGGGGAAAGGTCTAGTCCATTGGGGAGTGATTGTTGAGCTGCCATACAAAATCGGGCCCCGATGTGGCCGAGTCGCCAAAGTGGTGTAGACCTTACGTTGATCGTACGTACAACAAGGGGTGGATCGAGAACTGTGAAGGGCCGTTACCAGAGGCCGGCCGCCACCGGCGCCGCGCTGAGCCTGACCGCCGTGATGCTGACCGGCTGCGGAAGCCTGCCGGGCCTCTCCGGGGACAACGAGGTGACCCTGCGGGTCGTGGCGGCCGATTACGGGGACAGTCCGCAGAACTCCTCTTCGGGGTACTGGCAGGACCTCGCCGCCGGCTTCCAGAAGGCGCACCCCGGCGTCAAGGTCGAGGTCAGCGTCTACTCCTGGTCCGAGGTCGACGCCAAGGTCGCCGCCATGGTCAAGGCCGGCAAGGCCCCCGACATCGCGCAGATCGGCGCCTACGCCGACTACGCGGAGGCCGGCAAGCTGTACACGGCCGAGGAACTGCTCTCCGTGCAGACCGAGGCCGACTTCCTCGCGCCGCTCGCCGACGCCGGCAAGGTCAAGCGGACCCAGTACGGCATGCCGTTCGTGGCCAGCACCCGGCTGCTCTTCTACAACGAGAAGCTGCTGACGGACGCGGGCGTGCTCGGCAAGGACGCCAAGGGCGGCTGGCAGCCCAAGAGCTGGAGCGACCTGGAGGCGGCCGCCAAGAAGCTCAAGGGCGCCGGCGTCCAGACCCCCTTCGCGCTGCCGCTGGGCCGCGAGGAGGCGCAGGCCGAGACGATGATGTGGATGCTGGCCGGCGGTGGCGGCTACACCGACAACGAGGAGTCGTACGCCATCGACTCCGCCGAGAACGTCAAGGCGCTGGAGTTCCTGCGCGACAAGCTGGTCGGGCAGGGGCTGACCGGGCCGGCCGAGCCGGGCAAGCTGAACCGGCAGGACGCCTTCGACGCGTTCACGCGGGGCGAGGTCGGCATGCTCAACGGGCACCCCACGCTGATCAAGCAGGCGGCCGCCAAGGGCGTCAAGTTCGGCATGGTGGAAATGCCGACCGCCGACGGCACCGACCACCCCACGATGGGCGTCGCCGACTGGGTCATGGCGTTCAAGAACGGGCACCGCAAGGAGTCCGGGAAGTTCCTCGACTACCTCTACGAGTCGAAGAACGTGACCACCTTCACGAACAAGTACGACCTGCTGCCGGTCACCACCAGCGGCTACCGGGCCATGGAGGGCAGCACGGGCGGCTCGGCGGCCCAGCTGAGGACGTTCCTGACGGCGCTGCCGAACGCGCGGCTCTACCCGGTCGGCAAGAAGTCCTGGGCGGGCGTGAGCGAGGACGTCAAGACCAACATCGGCAAGGCCGTGCAGCCGGGCGGGCACCCGGAGAAGGTCCTGGAGGACATCGCGACCTCGGCGCGGACGGCGGACGGCAACCTCTGAGGCCGGCCGGGCCCGGGACCGGGGCCGCTGGGGCGTCCGCCTCGGGTGTCGGTGGTCGGCGTTAATCTGGCGGTATGACGGACGAGGGGCAGCTGACGGCCACCGAGGCCGCGGTGCTCGCGTACGAGGGACGCACCTGGCCGGGGCCCGGGGCCAAGGAGCGGGCCATACGGGAAGGGCTCGGCATGCCCCCGGTCCGCTACTACCAGCTGCTCAACGCGCTGATGGACGACCCCCGGGCGCTGGCCCACGCCCCGGGCACGGTCAACCGACTGCGCCGGATCCGCGAGGCGCAGCGGGCCCGGCGGTAGCCGGGGGTCCGGGGCTCGCGCTGCGCGGTGCGTCTTGTGCGCGCCGTAGCCGTCGTCCGGCTGGGCCGTTAGGGTCGTCCGTATGGGGAGCCATCCGCACAGCCTGCCGATGCCCGTCACCGCCGCCGGACGCGAGGGACTCGAAGCCCTGCTCCGGGTGCCCCGCCGGTCCGTGATCGCCCTCGACTTCGACGGCACCCTCGCCGAGATCGTGCCCGACCCGGACCAGGCGCGGGCCCACCCCGACGCCGTGCCGGCGCTGGCCGCGCTGGCGCCCGAGGTGGCGTCCGTGGCGGTGATCACCGGCCGGCCTGCCGGGGTCGCGGTGCGGTACGGGGGGTTCGCGGGCGTGCCGGGGCTGGAACACCTGGTCGTCCTCGGCCACTACGGGGCCGAGCGCTGGGACGCCGTCACCGGCATCGTGCACGCGCCGGCCGAGCATCCGGGCGTCGCCGCCGTACGGGCGGAGCTGCCGGGGTTCCTGGACACCATCGGCGCGTGGCGCGGGACCTGGATCGAGGAGAAGGGGCGGGCGCTGGCGGTCCACACACGGCGCGCCGCCGACCCCGACGCGGCGTTCGCCGCGCTGCGGGAGCCGCTGGCGGAGCTGGCGGCGCGGCACGGCCTGATGGTCGAGCCGGGGCGCGCCGTGCTGGAGCTGCGGCCGCCGGGCATGGACAAGGGCGTCGCCCTCACCGAGTACCTGGCGGAGACGGGCGCGGAGGCGGTGCTGTACGCCGGCGACGACCTCGGGGACCTGGCCGCCTACGCGGCGGTCGAGAAGCTCCGCACCGACGGCCTCCCGGGACTCCTGGTGTGCAGCGGCTCGGCGGAAGTCCCGGAACTGGCCACCCGGGCCGACGTGGTCCTCCCGGGCCCCGCCGCGGTCAGCTCCTTCCTCGCCACCCTGGCCACCGCCGTCCGCGCCTGACCCCGATCGGATCGGTGCCGCTGCGGGGGGCCCTGCCCCCGGACCCCCGCGCCTCAAACGCCGGATCTTCCAGCCCGTCCGGCGATTGAGGACCGGGTCCGGGCAGAGCCCGGGGAACGGTGGACGGGCGGGGCGGCCGCGGTGGGGCTACGGGCCGCGCAGGGCGGAGAGTTGGGCCTCGAACCAGGCCGAGGGCGGCAGCGCCGTCGCGGCGGCGGCCAGCCGTTTGGTGCGTTCCGCGCGCTCCGCCGCCGGCATGCCCAGCGCCTCGTGCAACGCCCGCGCCGTGTCCGACACGTCGAACGGGTTCACCGTCAGCGCGTCCTCCCGCAGCTCCCCGTACGCCCCGGCCCCCGTGGACAGCACCAGCGCGCAGCCCCCGTCCGACACCACCGGGATCTCCTTCGCCACCAGGTTCATCCCGTCCCGCACCGGGTTCACCAGCGCCACGTCCGCCAGCCGGTACGCCGCCAGCGAGCGTGCGAAGTCGTCCTGGACCGAGAGCAGCACCGGCTGCCAGTCCTGCGAGCCGAACTCCTCGTTGATCCGCGCGGCCAGCTCCCGCACCGACTGCGTGTACGCCCGGTACACCTCCAGGTCCTGCCGGGACGGATAGGCCGAGGCCAGGTGCACGACCCGCCCCCGCCACTCGGGACGCGTCGTCAGCAGCTCCCGGTACGCCAGCAGGCCCCGCACGATGTTCTTCGACAGTTCGGTGCGGTCCACCCGCACGATCGTCCGCCGGTCCCCCACCTCCGCCCGCAGCGCCGCCAGCTTGTCGTTCACCTCCAGCCGGTGCGCCAGCGCCCGCAGCTCGTCGCCGTCCACGCCGAGCGCGTACACCGCCACGTCCGTCCGCCGGTGCCCCCGCCCCGGGCCCGCCGGGCCCTTCTCGACGTACCGCTCCCCGCCCGTCCCCGCCGGGAAGCACGGGGCGGCGGTGCCCCGCTCGTCGTCCAGGCGCGCGCCCTCCATGAACGCGTGCGCCCACGCCGAGGTGTGGAACCCCACCACGTCCGCCCCGAGCATCCCCCACATCAGCTGCGCCCGGACGTCGTCCGGCAGCATGTCCAGGAAGTCCCGCGAGGCCCACGGGGTGTGCGTGAAGTGGCTGATCCGCAGGTCCGGCCGCAGTTCCCGCAGCTCGCCGGGGACCAGGGCCAGGTGGTAGTCCTGCACCAGCACCGCCGCGCCCTCGGCCGCCTCCTGCGCCAGCGCCCGCGCGAACGCCCGGTTGTAGACGACGTACGAGTCCCAGTGCCGCCGGAACTCCGCGTCGAAGACGGGCGCCGTCGGGACGTCGTAGAGGTGGTGGTGGGTGAACCACAGCACCGAGTTCGCGATGCCGTTGTACGCGTCGTCGTACACCGTCTCGTCGATGTCCAGCATCCGGACGCCTGGTTCGGAGACGCCTTGGCGGACCGCCTCCCGGTCCGCCTCGGAGAGCGCCGCGCAGACCCACAGCGCGTCCGGCTGCCGCGCCAGCGCCGCGGAGAGGCCGGAGACCAGACCGCCCCCGCCGCGCCGGGCGGTGAGGGTGCCGTCGGCGGCGAGGGCGTACGAGAGGGGGCCGCGGTTGGCGGCGACGAGTACCGAGTAGGCCATGCCGCGAACCTAGCCCGGCCCGCCCCGGCTCAAACGTGCGTTCCCGGTCATGCCACCCGGCGCACCGCGTACTCCTCGATGTCCGCCATCGGCGGCCGCTCCTCCGTGTCCACCGGGTACGTGCGCGGTACGAAGCCCTCCGGACCCCGCTCGAACTGCGTCAGCTCCGGGCGTACGAGGTGCCCGCGCGACTGCCGGACCAGCGCCGTCCGGTAGATCGCGGCGGCCATCCGGCCCAGCGCCTGCCCGTCCTGGTGGCGGTGCAGCCGGACGCCCACGTCCACCTGCGCCAGCGCGTCCAGCCCCACCGTGTGCAGCGCGTCCACCAGCAGGCCGAGCTCCACCCCGTACCCGACGGGGAACGGGAGCCTCTCCAGGAGGGACCGCCGAACGGCGTACTCGCCGCCCAGCGGCTGCACGAAGCCGGCCAGCTGCGGCCAGTGCAGGTTCAGCAGCGGGCGCGCCACCAGCTCCGTGACCCGCCCGCCCTGCCCCGGAGCCTTGCCGGAGGCGAGCCCGTCGAATTCGGGGCCGAGCGGGCGGTCGTACATCGCCTTGACGAACTCCACCCCCGGGTCGGTCAGCAGCGGGCCGACGATCCCGGACACGAAGGAGGACGAGAAGTCGCGCAGGTCGGCGTCGACGAAGCAGACGACCTCCCCGCTGGTCGCCAGCAGCGACCGCCACAGCACCTCGCCCTTGCCGGGCAGCGCCGGCAGGCGCGGCAGGATCTCGTCCCGGTGCACCACACGGGCGCCGGCCTTGGCCGCGACCTCCGCCGTCCGGTCACTGGAGCCCGAGTCGACCACCACCAGCTCGTCCACCAGCGGGACCGGCAGCCCGTCGATCAGGTCGCGCCGGATCACCTCCACGATCGCGCCGACCGTGGCCTCCTCGTCGAGCGCGGGCAGCACCACGCTGACCGTCGTACCGGCCGCCCGTTTCCGCTCCAGCAGCTGGTCGAGCGGTCGGTCGGCTGCGGACCAGGAGCGGTCGGCCAGCCAGCGCTCCACCTCTTCCAGCACGTTCTGCACTCCCTGGTTCATCCGTGGTTTCGTCCGAAAAGTGATCCATCTCGCGGTTCGGACGGCTGTCTCAACCGCCCGCACCTTCGGTTACAGTCTTGAACAACGCGAAGGACCACCGCATGCCGGGGTCCCCGCGCACAAACGCACCGGCGCGCCACAGAGCGCGTGTGCCGGTGCCATACCGCTCATCCAGAGGGGCAGAGGGACACGGCCCGTTGAAGCCCCGGCAACCCTCCAGTCGGTTCTCGCGATCGCGCACACAGCGACGTCAGCGGGGTCCCCGGCTAGGGAAGGTGCCAATTCCGTCTCATGGCGAAGTGCGCCATGGGGAAGATGAGGAGAAAGGGCCTCGCCATCATGGCTGCACAGACTGTTGCCACCTCTGTCGACCTCGGACCTGCCACCGGCCTTTCGTGTCGCGAGTGCGGTACCCGCTTCGAGCTCGGCCCCATCTTCGCCTGCGTCGAGTGCTTCGGGCCGCTGGAAGTGGCCTACGAGCTCCCGACCGGCGACCCGGCGGCCCTGCGGGCCGCGATCGAGGCCGGCCCCAACAACATCTGGCGCTACGCGCCGCTGCTGCCCGTCCCGGCGGACGTCGCCTCCAAGCCCAGCCTGAACCCGGGCTTCACCAAGCTCGTGGATGCCGAGAACCTGGCCAAGGAGCTGGGCGTCACCGGCAAGCTCTACGTCAAGGACGACTCCGGCAACCCGACGCACTCCTTCAAGGACCGCGTCGTGGCCATCGCCGTCGAGGCCGCCCGCGCCTTCGGCTTCACCACCCTGTCCTGCTCCTCCACCGGCAACCTGGCCGGCGCCGTCGGCGCCGCGGCCGCCCGCGCCGGCTTCCGCTCCTGCGTGTTCATCCCGCACGACCTGGAGCAGGGCAAGGTCGTCATGGCCGGTGTCTACGGTGGCGACCTCGTCGGCATCGAGGGCAACTACGACGACGTCAACCGCTTCTGCTCCGAGCTCATCGGCGACCCGCTGGGCGAGGGCTGGGGATTCGTCAACGTCAACCTGCGCCCGTACTACGGCGAGGGCTCCAAGACCCTCGCGTACGAGATCTGCGAGCAGCTCGGCTGGCGGCTGCCGGACCAGATCGTCATCCCGATCGCGTCCGGCTCCCAGCTGACGAAGATCGACAAGGGGCTCCAGGAGCTGGTCAAGCTCGGTCTGGTCGAGGACAAGCCGTACAAGATCTTCGGCGCCCAGGCCGAGGGCTGCTCCCCGGTCTCCACCGCCTTCAAGGCCGGCCACGACGTGGTCCGCCCGCAGAAGCCGAACACCATCGCCAAGTCGCTGGCGATCGGCAACCCGGCGGACGGCCCGTACGTCCTGGACATCGCCCGCCGCACCGGCGGCTACGTGGAGGACGTCACCGACGAGCAGGTCGTCGAGGCCATCAAGATCCTCGCGCAGACCGAGGGCATCTTCGCCGAGACCGCGGGCGGCGTGACCGTCGGCGTGACGAAGAAGCTCATCGAGAACGGGCAGCTCGACCCGGCGCTGACCACCGTGGTCCTCAACACCGGTGACGGCCTCAAGACCCTGGAGGCGGTGGCCGCGGACAGCGGGCAGACCGCCACCATCCGCCCGAGCCTGGACGCGTTCCGCGCCGCCGGCCTCGCCTGATCTTCTTCTCCCGCACCCGGAAAGGCAGTAGCTCCATGAGCGTCAACGTCCGCATCCCCACCATCCTGCGCACCTACACCGGCGGGCAGGCCGAGGTCGCCGCCGAGGGCGCGAACCTGGCCGAGGTCATCGCGTCGCTGGAGCAGAACCACCCGGGCATCGCCGCTCGCGTCCTGGACGACCAGGGCAAGCTGCGCCGCTTCGTGAACGTCTACGTCAACGACGACGACGTGCGCTTCGAGGGCGGTCTGGACGCGGTGACGCCGGACGGTGCGGGCGTCTCGATCATTCCCGCCGTCGCGGGCGGCTGCTGAGCCTTCACGAGGCCCCCGCCGCTTCTCCAGGTGGCACGCGTAAACGAAATTGCCCCCTCCGTTAATAAACGGAGGGGGCAATTCTGCTTGGTTGGGCGCGGTAGAGTTGGGGAAGTCCCCTCCGCTGTTCTTGCCCGCCGCATATGAACGGGTCGCGTGAGGGTTGACATTGAGTCAATATGCAAGCGCGGTATGGGGCATTGGTGAGATATGCCGGGCCCGAGTTGCCCGGGAAGATGCCAGATTTTCACTCTATTTCAAACTTTCTCCCTGGCCAGAATTCTCGTCGGATTGACCTGTTGCAGACAGCAGCGGTGCGGATACATTCAGCCCCGGTCGAGGCGTTCCGGCGCAAGTTCTGACCCGGGACCGCGAAGTGCGGTCCTGCGCAAGGGCCAGTAATAGGGGAGTTAGGCATGGCTCAGGGCACCGTCAAGTGGTTCAACGCGGAGAAGGGCTACGGCTTCATCGCGGTCGACGGTGGTGCGGATGTGTTCGTCCACTACAGCGCCATCCAGATGGACGGGTACCGCACCCTTGAAGAGGGTCAGCGGGTCGAGTTCGAGATCTCGCAGGGCCAGAAGGGTCCGCAGGCGGACATGGTCAAGCTCGCCGCCGGCTAGTCCGAGAGCGATCGACCACCGACGCACTTACATACGAGGGGCCCACATCCCGGACACGGGAGGTGGGCCCCTCGTACGTCTGTCCGGCGTCTGCCCGGCGCGGTCGCGGCGCCGTCGCGGGTGCCGGTGCGGCACCGTCCCGGTGGGCGGGCATTGCCCGAAGCCGCTTGCACTCGGAGGGGTCGAGTGCTAATCATTGGCGTTAGCACTCTCCTGGTGAGAGTGCTACCAGACGAGGACCGGGCCGGTGAGGCCCGCAGGGTCCGGCGGGAAGGAACCGCCGGGCACGCAGGCCGTCCGTCGCGGGCGCGGGCGCGGTCCGGAGCAATCCAGCCTCCCCTCACGCCTGGCGGCGTAGGGGGAACCCCAGTCCTGGAGGACCACTTCAGATGGCCAAGATCATTGCGTTCGACGAGGAGGCCCGGCGCGGTCTCGAGCGTGGGATGAACCAGCTCGCCGACGCCGTCAAGGTCACCCTTGGCCCCAAGGGTCGCAACGTCGTCCTTGAGAAGAAGTGGGGCGCCCCCACGATCACCAACGATGGTGTCTCCATCGCCAAGGAGATCGAGCTCGAGGACCCGTACGAGAAGATCGGCGCCGAGCTGGTCAAGGAAGTCGCCAAGAAGACGGACGACGTCGCCGGCGACGGTACGACCACCGCCACCGTTCTCGCCCAGGCGCTCGTCCGCGAGGGCCTGCGCAACGTGGCGGCCGGCGCCAACCCGATGGCCCTCAAGCGTGGCATCGAGAAGGCCGTCGAGGCCGTCTCCGGCGCCCTGCTGGAGCAGGCGAAGGATGTCGAGACCAAGGAGCAGATCGCTTCGACGGCCTCCATCTCCGCCGCTGACACCCAGATCGGCGAGCTCATCGCCGAGGCCATGGACAAGGTCGGCAAGGAAGGCGTCATCACCGTCGAGGAGTCCCAGACCTTCGGTCTGGAGCTTGAGCTCACCGAGGGCATGCGCTTCGACAAGGGCTACATCTCGGCGTACTTCGCCACCGACATGGAGCGTATGGAGGCGTCGCTCGACGACCCGTACATCCTGATCGTCAACTCCAAGGTCAGCAACGTGAAGGACCTCCTTCCGCTGCTGGAGAAGGTCATGCAGTCCGGCAAGCCGCTGCTGATCATCGCCGAGGACGTCGAGGGCGAGGCCCTGTCGACCCTGGTCGTCAACAAGATCCGCGGCACCTTCCGCTCGGTCGCCGTCAAGGCCCCGGGCTTCGGCGACCGCCGCAAGGCCATGCTCGGCGACATCGCCATCCTCACGGGCGGCACGGTCATCTCCGAGGAGGTCGGCCTCAAGCTCGAGAACGCGGGCCTGGACCTGCTCGGCCGCGCCCGCAAGGTCGTCATCACCAAGGACGAGACCACGATCGTCGACGGCTCCGGTGAGAGCGACCAGGTCGGCGGCCGCGTCAACCAGATCCGCGCCGAGATCGAGAACTCCGACTCGGACTACGACCGCGAGAAGCTCCAGGAGCGCCTCGCGAAGCTGGCCGGCGGCGTGGCCGTCATCAAGGCCGGCGCCGCGACCGAGGTGGAGCTCAAGGAGCGCAAGCACCGCATCGAGGACGCCGTTCGCAACGCGAAGGCGGCCGTCGAGGAGGGCATCGTCGCCGGTGGTGGCGTGGCCCTGCTCCAGGCCTCCGCGGTCTTCGAGAAGCTCGACCTGTCGGGTGACGAGGCGACCGGTGCCAACGCCGTGAAGCTCGCCCTGGAGGCCCCGCTCAAGCAGATCGCCGTCAACGGTGGTCTCGAGGGTGGCGTCGTCGTGGAGAAGGTCCGCAACCTGACGGTTGGCTGGGGCCTGAACGCCGCGACCGGCGAGTACGTCGACATGATCGCCGAGGGCATCATCGACCCGGCGAAGGTCACGCGCTCCGCGCTGCAGAACGCCGCGTCGATCGCCGCGCTGTTCCTGACGACCGAGGCCGTCATCGCCGACAAGCCCGAGAAGGCCGGCGCCCCGGCCGGCGGCGGCATGCCGGGCGGTGACATGGACTTCTGATCCGCCTCTGGCTCCGGCCACCGGTTGATCGGCTGTTCTCGTACCGAGGGCGGCACTCCTTCCACGCGAAGGGGTGCCGCCCTCGGGCGTTTCACCGCCGCTTCGCCCGCCGCGGCGTGCGGTGCCGCTTCTCGTACGCCTCCCGGACGCCGCCGGCCAGCCCCATGAGCACGGCGGTCCCGACCGCCACCAGGGCCGCGGTGCGCAGGCCCCAGGCGTGCACGTCGCCGGCGGCGCGCGCGGAGACCTTGCCCTGCGGGTCGTACAGCACGGGCAGGGCCTCGCCCTCCTTCGCCAGCCGCGAGGGGGAGTCCAGGTGGGCCGGGCCGCCCGCGGGGCAGTCCAGGCGGTGGTCGTAGGAGGTGCGGGTCGTGGTGCTCCAGTGGCCCTGGCTGTCCATCGAGGTCTCGGTCTCGGTGTGCTCGGTGACCTCCAGCACGACGCAGCTGATCTCGATGCCCCGCTCTTCGAGCGCGCCGTGCCCCACGGACGCCAGGGCGAGCAGGGCGCCGAGGCCGGCCGGGACGGCGGACAGGGCGATGAGCGGGGCTTCGCGCCGCCCGGCAACGGCGGCGTGCCCGCCGAGCAGGACCAGTGGCAGCAGCAGCCCGCCGAGGAGGAACCCCAGGGTGCCGAGCGAGCCGTACGCCGACTCCCGGGCCACGCCGAACGCCAGACCGGCGGCCAGCGGCGGCGCGGCCACCGCCACCGCGGTCCGCCAGAGCCCCCGCCCCCACCCGCCGTGCCAGCGCGCCATGCCCGCCCCCCCCGTGGCTCGTGCCCGTCCCTTCCAGGTAACCGGGCGGCGGGGGAGCCGTAAAGGGCGCGGGGCCCCGCGGTCAGAGCCGCTTGAGGAAGTAGACGTCCTCGTGGCCGGCCGGGAAGCCGGGGACGCGGGTGGTTTCCGCGTAGCCGTGGCGGGCGTAGAAGGCCGGGGCCTGGAAGGTGAAGGACGACACCAGGACGGTGCGGCAGCCGCGGGCACGGGCCTCGGTCTCGGCGGCGGACAGCAGCCGGGCGCCCCAGCCGCCGCCGCGGCTGTCCTCGCGGACCCAGACCATTTCGATGCCGGCGCAGTCGCCCCAGGTCCAGCCGCTGAGGCCGGCGACCAGCTCGCCGTCCGCGTCGTTGACGCGGACCGTGAACTCCGCCTGCTCGTGGCCTTCGGTCGCCTTCAGGTTGAAGGCGTCGAGTTCCTTGCTCAGCCGTGCGTCGAGTGCGGCGTCCGCGCCGCCGGTCGTGATGTCCATGGCGCCCATTGTGTGGGACCGATCTTGAGGACGGCGCGGACGGTGGTTGACTGCTGGCATGACTGACGTGGCGGATGTGGCGGACGTGTTCATCAAGATCTGCGGGCTGAAGACCGGGGCGGACGTCGATGCCGCGGTGGCCGCCGGGGCCGGGGCCGTCGGGTTCGTGTTCGCGCCGGGGAGTCCGCGCACCGTCGAGGCCTCCGTCGCGCGCGAGCTGGCGGCGCGGGTGCCGGACTCGGTGCTCACCGTCGGGGTGTTCCGGGGGCAGTCCGTGGACGAGGTGCGCCGGCTGACCGAGGCCGGCGGCGTGCGCGGGGTCCAGCTGCACGGCGACGAGGGTCCCGAGTACTACGAGGCGCTGCGCGCCGAGGGCCGCACGCTGCTGCGGGCCACCGCCCGGCACGTCGAGCGGTGCGGGGAGTACGGGGAGGACCTGCTGCTGATCGACGCCCCGGACCCGGGTTCGGGCAAGCCGTGGAACTGGGCGGCGGCCGGGTTCACCGCGCCGAGCGGCCGCTGGCTGCTGGCGGGCGGACTGACCCCGGACAACGTGCGGCGGGCCGTCGAGACCACCGGGGCGTGGGGCGTGGACGTCTCCAGCGGGGTGGAACGCGAGCGCGGGGTGAAGTCGCCGGATCTGATCCGGGCCTTCATCGAGGCCGCGCGGGGATAGGCCTACTGGCGCGACAGCGCCGGGATCGACTCCCGGACGCCGGACTCACGGACGACGGACGCCCGGACGCCCTCGGCCCGGTCACGGCGACGGCCCTCGGCCGGTCTTCGCCGTGACCGGGCGGCAGGCCGCGCGACGGCGGCCGCGTGGCGGTCAGGTCGGGTCAGGTCAGGTCAGGGCCGGCTGGCGGGTCGGCTCGGCAGCGGTCGGCGTCGTGGACGCCGGATCCGGGTCGGTGTCGAGTTCGGCCAGCATCTGCCCGGTGAAGCCGAAGAAGTACGTGGCGACGAACCCCACCAGGTACCCGACCGCCAGCCCGCCCCCGTAGATCGCGAGGCTGAGGCCCATCCCCGACCGGCCGTCCAGCAGCGGGAACAGGGCCCACCCCGACGGGCCGATCGCGGTCGAGCCGAAGGCCACGCCCATCTGGTTGCACAGGCCGACGAACGCCCCGCCGGCCGCCCCGCCCGCGCAGGCGGTGACGAAGGGGCGGCCCAGCGGAAGGGAGACGCCATAGATCAGCGGCTCGCCGACGCCCAGGAAGCCGGCCGGGAGCGCGGACCTGATCGTCGTACGGATCGAGCGGTTGCGCGGCAGGCGGACGTAGACGGCGATGGCGGCGCCGACCTGGCCCGCGCCGGCCATGGCGAGGATCGGGAGCAGGACGGTGTACCCGTTCTGCTCGATCAGGGTGGTGTGGATGGGGATCAGGGCCTGGTGCAGGCCCAGCATGACGAGCGGGAGGAAGAGGCCGCCCAGGACCAGTCCCGCGAAGGCGCCCCCGTGGGCGAGGAGCCAGGTGGCGAAGGTGCCGATGGCGGCGGAGACCTCACCGGCGAGGAACATCAGCCCGAAGAGGGCGGCCAAGCCGGAGACCAGGACGGTGAGGGTCGGGGTGACCAGGGCGTCCAGGGCCTCGGGGACCCACCTGCGGCACAGCCGCTCGACGCGGACGGCGAGGTACGCGGCCGCCAGCGCGCCCAGGACGCCGCCCTGGCCGGGGGAGAGGTGCTGGCCGAAGGCGTCGATCTTCGCGACACCGGGGAAGACGATGACCGCGGCGACGGCGCCGCCGAGGATCGGCGTTCCGCCGAACTCCTTGGCGGTGTTGTAGCCGACGAAGACGGCGATGAGGGACATGAACCCGGAGGCGATGGCGGCGAGCGCGGGGACCAGGGCGGGCAGCCAGGCCATGTTTGTCAGGACGCCGCCCAGGCCCGCGATGATGCCGCAGCCGATCAGCGCGGGGATCAGCGGGACGAAGATGTTCGCGATGCGGCGCAGGAACAGTTTGAGCGGGGTGGCGTTGCGGGCCTTCCGGGCCTCCTTCAGCGCCGCGCCGCGGTCGGCGAGGTCGGCGGCGGTGACGGGTCGCGGTGATGCCTCCGGCTGCCGCTGCTGTCCTGCCTGTCCCTCGCCTCCGCCTGGTCCCCCCTCCGCCCCCTGTACGCCCTGTCCCTCCTTCACCAGGGCCTCGAACTCCGGGGTGACGCGGGCGACGGTCCCCGGGCCGAGCACGATCTGGTACGTCTCGTCGTCGACGACGCCGAGGACGGCCGGGACGGCCTTGAGCGCCTCGTCCTGGACCAGCGAGCGGTCGCGCAGGCCGATGCGCAGGCGGGTCATGCAGTGGGCGACGGAGGTGATGTTGTCCGGGCCGCCGACCAGGGGGAGGATCGCGG
Source organism: Streptomyces sp. NBC_01551 (assembly GCF_026339935.1). Taxonomy (NCBI): domain Bacteria; kingdom Bacillati; phylum Actinomycetota; class Actinomycetes; order Kitasatosporales; family Streptomycetaceae; genus Streptomyces; species Streptomyces sp. NBC_01551. The sequence continues at coordinate 2,865,804 of NZ_JAPEPX010000001.1, read as the reverse complement.
CGGCGGTGGCGCGGTTCTTGTCCGTGGGCATCGGCATCCTCAGCTGTCCGCACGGTGGGCGAGGGCGTCGCGCAGGTGCCCGCCCGAGGCGGTCAGGAGCTCGGCCGCGGTGGGGCCGTCGACGCCGCCGAGGATGACGAGGATGGCGTTCTTGACCTCGCCGCCGGTCGCGGCGAGCGCGGCCTCGATTTCGGCGTCGGGCGCGCCGGTCGCCAGCGCGACGATGCGGCGGGAGCGGGCGCGCAGCTTCTCGTTGGAGGCGCGTACGTCGACCATGAGGTTCCCGTACGTCTTGCCGAGCCGGATCATCGTGATGGTCGAGATCAGGTTGAGCACCAGCTTCTGCGCGGTGCCGGCCTTCAGGCGGGTGGACCCGGTCAGCAGCTCGGGGCCGACGACCACCTCGATGCCGTGCGCGGCGGCCGCGGCGAGCGCGGAGGCGGCGTTGCAGGAGAGCCCGACGGTGAGGGCGCCGCGGGTACGGGCGAACTCGACCGCGCCGATCGCGTACGGGGTGCGGCCGGAGGCGGAGACGCCGATGACGGTGTCGGCCTCGGTCAGCGCCAGGGCGGTGAGGTCCGCGGCGGCGAGCTCCTCGGAGTCCTCGGCGCCTTCGACGGCCCTGACCAGGGCGCCGGGGCCGCCCGCGATCAGGCCGATGACCTGGGCGGGGTCGGTGTTGAAGGTGGGTGGGCACTCACTGGCGTCGAGCACGCCGAGCCGCCCGGCGGTGCCGGCGCCGGCGTAGACGAGCCGGCCGCCGCGTGCCATCCGCAGGGCGATCGCGTCGATGGCGGCGGCGATCTCCGGGAGCCGCGCCGCGACGGCGGCCGCGACGGTGGCGTCCTCGGCGTTCATGACGCGGGCGATGTCGAGGGTGGGCATCTGGTCGATGCCGGCCAGCTCGGGGCGGAACGCCTCGGTGGTCAGGGTGTCGAGCTGGGCGCGGAGTTCGGCGTACGACGCGGTCATGGGCGGCGGCTCCTGACGGTTCGGCGTGGGGCGGGACGATGAGGCCGGTGCGCAGCAGTGTCCGCGCGCGATCCCGCCGGACGGCGCAGGACGCGCCGAACACCCCACCCGGGAGCCGTGCCGTCCGCCCGCCCGCGTCCCCTCATCCCCCGAAACCTAATTTCGGCGGGGGCGGGGGACAAGACGCCGTGGGGCCACCTGACGCGCGTGATCCGGGCGGCCGCGAAGGGGGGCCTTCGACTCCGGGCCCCCGCGGGTTGACAATGGCCCCATGGACCACGCGACCCCTTTGGAGCAGGCGCTGCATGCCGCCCGCGCTCTTGTACTCGCCGATCTCGTCGCGGGCGAGGTCGCCGAAGCCGATGTCGTCTCCCTCGTCGAGGACTCGGTCACGCACCGCCGGTGGTGGGTGGAGCAGTGGCCGGAGGGGGTCGACTACCTTGCCGGGCTCGTCGCCCAGGACGTGCAGGACGCGCTCCTGGAGAAGTACGGGCGCTGGCCGCTGTGCCCGGTCTGCTCGCACGGTGACCCGCACGCGCTGGACGTGGAGCCGGAGCTGGGACCCGACCCGCACTGGGTGTGCGCGAAGACCGTCGTCAAGGTCGCCCCGGTGGGCGGTCTCGGGGCGGTCTTCGGAGCCGGTGGCGGCCGGTGAGGCGCCGGTGACGCTGTACATCGACCCGCCGACCTGGCCGGGTCACGGCCGCATGTGGTCGCACCTGGTCAGCGACGTCTCGTACGAGGAGCTACACGCCTTCGCGGCGGGCATCGGCTGCCCGCCCAAGGCGTTCGAGCGGGACCACTACGACGTGCCGGAGCACCGTTACGCGCAGGCGGTGGCGGCCGGCGCGGTGCAGATCGGCAGCAAGGAGCTGGTCCGGCGGCTGACGGCGGCCGGGCTGCGGCGACCGAAGGGGCGTCCGGCGGCCTAGTGCCGTGAGCCCGGCGTCGGCGCCGGGGGCGACGGCTCCGGGACGGCGTTGGGCTGGGCTGCCGGCGGGAGCGCCCAGACGTGCTCCGGGGTCACGGTCTTGGTGACCGCGTTGGCGATGAGGCCGCTCAGGCTGCCGAACTTCCCGTCGATGTCGGAGTTCACCACGATCACCAGGGTGGCGCGGTCCTGCGGGAGCCGGACGGCGATGGTCTCGTAGCCGGGCAGCTCGCCGTTGTGGCCGATCCAGCCGTCGAGCTCGGCGATGCCGAGTCCGTAGCCCACGTCGGGGTGCCCGGTGGGCAGCATGCGCAGCCGCTGGGCCTGGGTGTCCGGCTCCAGCAGCCGGCCGCCGGCCGGCAGCCGCCCGCTGACCAGGGTCGCGACCCAGGAGCGCAGGTCGTCCATGGTGGAGATCATCGCGCCGGCCGCCCAGCCCCAGGACGGGTTCCAGGTGGAGGCGTCGACGGTCGCGCCGTCCGGGGTGAAGTTCGTGTAGCCGTGCACGTACGGGGACGCGATCTCCGCGCCGGTCGGCAGCGAGGTCGCGTCCAGGCTGGCCGGTTCGACGACGTGCTGCTCCAGGTAGGTGTGCAGGGGCTGACCGCTGACCTTCTCGACGAGCAGGCCGAGCAGGACGGTGTTGGTGTTGGAGTACTCCCAGCGCGCGCCCGGCGGGAATTCGGCGGGGTGCCGGAAGGCGGAGTCCAGCAGCTCCTGCGGGGTCCAGGCGCGGTGCGGGTCGGCCTTGAAGGTGGCCAGCCAGCGCGGGTCCTCGGTGTAGTTGTAGAGGCCGCTGCGCATGTCGGCGAGCTGCCGGACGGTGATCTTCTCGCCGCCGGGCACGCCGTCGAGGTACGTAGAGATCGGCGCGTCGAGCCGTACCTTCCCGTCGTCGACGAGCTGGAGGGCGGCGGTGACGGCGAAGGTCTTGGTGACGCTGCCGATGCGGGTGTGCATGTCGGTCTTGATGGGGGTGCCGGTGCGTTTGTCGGCGGTGCCGAAGGCGCGCACGTAGGAGTCGTCGCCGTCGATCCACAGGCCGACGCCCACACCGGGGATGGCGGCCTTGCGCATGGCCGCGGTGATCGCGTCGTCTAGCTGCTCGGCGATCACCGGGTCGATGTCGACGCGGCCCGGCGGGGCGGCGGCGGGGGCCTGGCCCGCGCACAGCGCGGTCAGCAGCAGCGAGGCGGCTGCCAGCGCGGTGGGCGTCCGGTACCGGCCCATCCAGGATCACTCCTGACGCTCGTCCCCGAGCGGTCCCCTGTCCCCGAGCGGACCTTCCCATCGTAGGAAGCCGGGTCCGGGGCGGCGACCGGGACCGCGGTCAGGCGCGGGCGGGCTCCTCCGCCGGGGTCGCGGCGACGCCGCCCGCGGCGACCACGCGGGCCGGGCTCGGCGGCGTACGGCGGTCCAGGCGCAGGGCGACGGCCGCGAGGGCGATCGCGGTGACCGTCATGGCCGCGCCGGCCCAGGCGGTGGCGGCGAAGCCGTAGCCGGCGTCGATGACGGTGCCGCCGAGCCAGGGGCCGCCGGTGTTGCCCAGGTTGAAGGCGGCCGTGGTGGTGGCGCCGGCCAGGGTCGGGGCGGCGCCCGCCACGTTGAACATGCGGGCGTTGAGCGCGGGGGCCGTGAAGAACGCCGAGAAGCCGATCAGGAACGAGAGCCCGATCGCGGCGGCCGCGGCGGACGCCAGTACGGCCAGGCCCACCAGGAACACCGTCGAGGCGGTGATGCCCCACAGCATGACGCCGAACAGGTGCGCGTCCGCGACCCGGCCGCCGACCGTGGTGCCGACGAGCGCGCCGACCCCGAAGAGGCCGAGGATCCACGGCACCCAGCCGGAGTCCAGTCCGGCCACGTCCGTGAGCAGCGGCGAGAGGTAGCTGAACGCGCAGAAGACGCCGCCCGCGGCGAGCGCGGTGATGCCGATGGCCAGCCAGACCTGCCGGTCGCGGTAGATGCGCAGCTCGCGCCCCAGCGACGGCTTCCGGTCCGGCAGCGGGATCTTCGGGATCAGCGCCAGGATGCCGACGAGGGCGATCGCCGAGGCCGCGCCGACCGACCAGAAGGCCGCGCGCCAGCCGAGGTGCTCGCCGAGGAAGGCGCCGGCGGGGACGCCGAGGACGTTGGCGATGGAGAGTCCGCCGATCATGACGGCCATCGCGCGGGCCCGGGCGTCGACGGGGACCATGGCGATCGCGACGGCCGCGCCGACCGCCCAGAAGCCGGCGCAGGCGAGCGCGGAGACGATGCGGGAGGCGAAGAGGAGCTCGTACGTGGGCGCCAGCGCGCCCGCGACCTGCCCGAGGCCGAAGAGGCTGATGAGGGAGACGAGGGTGGTGCGGCGCGGGAGGCGCAGCGTGGCCACGGCCAGCAGCGGCGCGCCGACGACCATGCCGATGGCGAAGGCGGATATCAGCAGGCCCGCCTGCGGAATGGTGACGTCCATGTCCTCCGCGATGGGCGGCAGCAGCCCGGAGAGCATGAACTCGCTCGTGCCGAGGGCGAAGACCGACAGGCCGAGGACGTAGACGGCGACCGGCATACGGGTGCGCGCGCGGGCGGGGGCATGGGAAGGGCGGTCTTCGGCGGCTGAGGGCATGTTCTTCACCAACCGGCGTGAGCGTGATCGCATTCCCGGACGAACGTGACGGGCGTGTTGCGCGGGGCCCTAGCCGAGCAGCGCGAGCTCGGTGGCGAGGTTGTGGCGGGCCGGGGCCTCCCAGTGCGCGGTGCCGTACGGGGTGCGGAACAGCCGGGGCAGTCCGAGCAGCTGGCGCAGGACGGCCGCGCGGCCGGTGCGGAAGGCGTCGTCGGGCACGAATCCGTACTCGTCGCGGACGGCGGCGGCGTAGGTCGCGTACGCCTCGGGGGCGCCGGCCAGGACGGCGAGGTCGGCGTCGCAGAGGACCTCGCCGTTGGTGTCGCCGGGGGCGGGGTCGTGGGTGACGGTGAGCCGGACCAGCCGCGCGACCTCGGCGGTACGGGCGGGGTCGATGCCGAGCTCGGGCAGGGCGCGCTCGGCGAGGGCGGCGCTGCGCTCCTCGTTCTCGGAGCGGTCGGGGCGGTAGACGGCGTCGTGGAACCAGGCGGCGAGTTCGACGGCGGCCGGGTCGGCGGCGTGGTCGGCGAGTACGTCTATCCGCGCGAGTACGTCGGCCAGGTGCGCGGTGGTGTGGTACCGGCGCTGCGGCTCCGCCCAGGCGGCGAGGAGGCGCTCGGCGTAGGGGGCGCTGTCCAGGCCGGCGCGGGCGCCGGCGGCGGTGGCGGTCGCGTGCCAGCGGGCGTGGAGGTGCGCGGTGTCGTGGCCCGCGGTGCGGTGGCCCGCGGTGTCGTGGCGGGGCGAGTCGGTGTCCATGAGCACATTGTGGTGGGTGGCGTGATTGTGCTGGTGGTGTGAGGGCGCGGCCCCGTACCCTGATATTGGACTAGACCTGTTGTGCGTCGTGCGAAGAAGGATGGGATCGAATGAGCAACCGTGCGCTCCTGGAGGTGATCGCCCTCGACGTGGAGGACGCGGTCGCGGCCCAGGCCGGCGGGGCGGACCGCCTTGAACTGGTCACCGACATGGCCGCCGACGGGCTCACCCCGGCGCGCGAGACCTTCGCGGCGATCAGGGCGGCCGTGGACATCCCGCTGCGCGTGATGCTCCGCAGGACGGACGGGTTCGCGGCGGGGGCGGTGGACGCGCTGGCCGAGGAGGCGCGGGCGCTGCGGGCGGAGGGGGCGGACGAGTTCGTCCTCGGGTTCCTGGACCCGGACGGCGCGCCGGACCTGGCGGCGGTCGAGGCGGTCGTCGCGGAGCTGGGCGGTTGCCGCTGGACGTTCCACCGGGCGATCGACCGGGCGGCGGACCGGGACGGGCTGCGCAAGGCGCTGGCCGATCTGCCGGGGCTGGACACGTACCTGACGGCGGGGTCGGCGGAGGGGGTCTCCGCGGGCCTCCCGGTCCTGGTGGCGGAGGCGGCGCGGCGGGGTGAGCCGGGGTACGAGCCGCGGATCCTGGTCGGGGGCGGCCTGACGCTGGCGCACCTGGCCGCGCTGCGGGCGGCGGGGCTGGACGCGTTCCACATCGGCGGCGCGGCCCGTCCCTCCGGGTGGACCGGCCCGGTGTCCGCCGCCGCGGTCGCCACTTGGCGCGCCGCCCTCGCCTGACCCCGCCGGGGGTCGGCCCCGTACCTCCGCGCCTCAAACGCCGGCGAGGCTGGAAGATCCGGCCGGGAACCTCCAGCCCCGCCGGCGTTTGAGGCGCGGGTCTGGGCGGAGCCCAGGGAACGGCGGAAGGGCGGGTAGGGGACGGCCCCGCAGGGCCCCGCACCCCGGCCGGGGCCGGCGTCGGGATGTCGGATCGGGCCGACCCGGCCAGCGGCGGCCGTCGGGGCCCCGGCCGGGGTCGGTGTTACGTCAGGGCCGTCGGGAGGGGGGTCGTGTGGAGGGCCGTCAGGCCTGAGACGGCTCGGGTCAGGCAGACGTAGAGCCGGCGCAGGCCCGTGCGCTCGTCCGGCTCGCCCGAGACGATGGCGGCGGGCTCGTCCAGCACGACGTAGTCGTACTCCAGGCCCTTCGCCAGCGACGCCGGGACCAGGGTCAGGCGGGACTGGGCCGTCGTCTCCTCGCCCGGCGACAGGTACGGCAGGCCCGCCGCCCGCAGGGCCTGCGCCAGCTCCGGGATCCGCGCGTCCGCCGCGATCAGGCCGATCGAGCCCTCGTGGCCGAGGGAGGCGCGGCAGGCGGCCAGGACCGAGGGGGTCAGGTCCGTCGTCGGGGTGATGACCAGCGACCCCGGGGTCTCGCGGACCGAGGAGACCGGGGCCAGGCCCGGGGAGATCGCCGGCAGCAGGCGCGACGCGTACGCGATCACCTCGCGCGGCACGCGGAACCCGGCCGTCAGTTCCTCCAGCACCGCCTCCGGCTTGCCCAGGTGCGTCAGGGCCTCGTCCCAGCTGCGCGTGGCCCACGGGGTCGTCCCCTGCGCCAGGTCGCCCAGCACCGTCGCCGAGCCCGTCGTGCAGCGCCGCCCCACCGCCCGGTACTGCATCGGCGACAGGTCCTGCGCCTCGTCGAGCACGACATGGCCGAGCGAGTGCGTGCGCTCCACCAGGTCCGCCGCCTCGTCGATCAGCACCAGGTCCGCCGCCGACCACTTCGCCGACTTCACGCTGCGGAACGGCTTGGGCCACAGCAGGAGCTTCTGCTCGTCGTCCGAGAGGACGCCCTCCGCGTGCCGAGCCAGGAACTCCGGGTCCGACAGCAGCCGCAGCACCAGCTTCGCCGGCTCCACCGCCGGCCACACCGCCTTGACCGCCGCCTTCACGGCCGCGTTGCGCGCCACCGCGTCCTGGACCCGGTCGTCCGGCGCCTCGCCCGCCTGCTCCATCCGTACCAGCACCGCGTGCGCGATCCGCTGCGGCAGCGCGTCGCGCGCGGCGCCGTAACGGATGTCCCGGTCCTGGAGTTCCGAGACGATCTGCTCCAGCTCGTACGCCGGCACGCGCCACCGGCGCGACCCGCGGACCACCATCAGCGGCTCGACGGGCGGGCTGACGTGCGAGCGGACCGCGCGCCGCAGTACCTCCGCCATCCGGGCGTCGCCCTTGACCACGGCCGTTTCGGCCTGGTCGGCGCCGCGTACCTCCAGGCCGTCGCGGGCGACGAGGTCGTCGACCGTCGCCTGCTTGACCTCCAGCTCGCCCAGCGCCGGCAGGACCTGCTCGATGTAGTGCAGGAAGGAACGGTTCGGCCCGATGACGAGCGTGCCGGTGCGGGCGAGCCGCTCGCGGTGCGCGTACAGGAGGTACGCGACCCGGTGCAGGCCGACCGCCGTCTTGCCGGTGCCGGGGCCGCCCTGCACGCAGACGGAGCCGGACAGCCCGGAGCGGACGATCTCGTCCTGCTCGGGCTGGATCGTCGCCACGATGTCCCGCATGGGACCCACGCGCGGGCGCTCGATCTCCTGCTGGAGCAGCTTGCTGACGGCGGCCGTCTCCGCCGGGTCGGAGAGGTGCTCGTCCTCGTACGCGGTCAGCTCGCCGCCCGTGTAACCGAAGCGGCGGCGCAGCGCGATGTCCTGCGGGTCGTTCTTGGAGGCCCGGTAGAACGGCTGGGAGACGGGCGCGCGCCAGTCGATCACCATCGGGTCGCCGTCGGCGTCGTGGACGTGGCGGCGGCCGATGTAGAACTGCTCGCCCTCCGCGCCCTCGGCCAGCTCCGCGCCCGGGGCGTGCAGGTAGTTCAGGCGGCCGAAGAAGAGCGGGGTGTGCGCCAGGTCCGCCAGCGCCTTGATGCGGTCCTCGATCTGGGCCTGCAGGACGATCGCGTTGACCCAGTTCGCGGTGACGTCGCGGATGTCGAGCGACTCGACGTCCTCGCGCATGGCGCGCAGCGCGGCGCGGGAGGCGCTCAGGTGCGACCGCTCGCGCGCCAGGGGATCGGGGGAGTCGGCGCAAGGGGCGACGGCGCTGTCGGTCCCGGTGTCGCTGTCGATGCCGGTGTCGGACTCGGGGGCGTGCGCGGGCACGGGACTGCCTCCAGCTGCTGGTCTGCGTGGTGGATGCCCGCCGGTTTCCGTCCGGGGGGCGGCTCTCCCAGAGGTGCGGCGGGAGGCGGCAAGAGCGGAGATTCTAGTCATCGCGGCGCGGGCGCGCGAATGGATTTACGCGGCGCGCATACCTGAGGGCCAGGACCTCCGTACGGGTCATACCTGGGAGTGTCAGACCTTGGGCAGAGCCACTAGGGGACGCCATGGGCCGTGAGGAGGACGCCGCGGGGCCCCGGGTTCAGCCCCGAGGGCGATGTGAAATCCGTGGCGGAAACGCACCATGGATACATGAGCACCGCAACCTTCACCCCGATCCGGGGCGGCCGCCCTAGCGGCGCCACCGCCAGTTCCCCCGACTACCGTCCCCGCCACCGCGTCGGTGGCCTGCTGCACGCCGCGAAGGTGTTCGCGGCCACCGCCGTCAGCGTGGTCGTCCTGGGCGAATACGCCGAGGACGCGGGCGTTATACGTCGCTGACCTGCTGGTTCGGCCATCCGGGGGTTCGTCGTCCGATACGGCGGCTCCGGTGCGCGCCCCGCCCCGGCGAGCCGGTGCGCAGCCGTGGCCTGAACCGGGCGGTAGGCCCCCAGTGATCCACTAGGGTCACGCGCGTGACCCGCCACCCCGCCCCCGAGCGCTCGTCGGCGCCCCCTTTCGGCGCCCTGCCCGGCGCGTCTCCCGGGCCGCTTTCCGGGCCGCTCACCGGGCTGTTCTCCGGGTCGCTTTCCGGCACGCTGGTCACCGGCCCGCTGCTGCTCCTGGGCGTGCTGTGCGTCGCCCTGCGCATTCCGGTGGCTGACGCCCTCGTCCACGGTTTCTGCGCCGCCGAGTGGCACCCGTCCACCGCGTACCCGCCGTTCGCGGCGATCCTGTTCACACCGGCCGCCTGGCTGCCTGCCGCCGCCCTGAAGGCCGTCATCGTGCTCGGCAGCGCCGGGCTGCTCGCCCTGCTCATCCTGCTGTCCTGCCGCCTCGCGGGGCTGCGGGCCCGGTCCGGACCCGTCCTGGCCGCCACCATCGCCGGACTGTGGCTGGAGCCCCTGTTCCAGACCCCGCTGACCGGCCAGATCAACCTGGCGCTGGCCTGCCTCGCCGTCTGGGACCTCGGCCGGTCCCGCACCGCCCTCGGCAAGGGGTTCGCGCTGGGCACCGCCGCCGGGATCACCCTGACCCCGGCGCTCCTCGTCCCGTACCTGCTGCTCACCGGCCGGGTCCGGGCCGGGCTGACGGCGCTCGCCGCCTTCACCGGCACCGCCCTGCTGGGCCTGCTCGTCCTCCCGCAGGCCTCCGCCGAGTTCTGGGCCCGCCACTTGCCCGCGACGGGCCGGGCCCTGCCGCTGGACTGGCCCTGGTCGCACCTGTGGGTCTGGTGCGTACCGCTGCTCGCGGTCCTGACCCGGGCGGCCCGCCGCCGCCCGGCCCCGGTCCCGGCCGTCGCCCCGGCCCCGCCCTCGCGGGCGGGCGCCGGGCCGTCGTCACGCCCCGCCGGGATCAGTCGCTCGCCAGCAGCTCGTCCGCGTCCATGATCCGGTAGGCGTAGCCCTGCTCGGCCAGGAAGCGCTGGCGGTGCGCGGCGAAGTCCTGGTCGATGGTGTCGCGCGCGACGACCGAGTAGAACCGCGCCTCGTGGCCGTCCGCCTTCGGGCGCAGCACGCGCCCCAGCCGCTGGGCCTCCTCCTGGCGGGAGCCGAAGGTGCCCGACACCTGGATGGCGACGGTGGCCTCCGGCAGGTCGATCGAGAAGTTCGCGACCTTCGAGACGACCAGGACGCTGATCTCGCCCTCGCGGAACGCGTTGAAGAGCTTCTCCCGCTGCGCGTTGGACGTCTCGCCCTTGATGACGGGCGCGTCGAGGTGCTCGCCGAGCTCGTCGAGCTGGTCGATGTACTGCCCGATGACCAGGGTCTGCTCGCCCTGGTGCTTGCGCACCAGTGCCTCGGTGACCTTCCGCTTGGTGGCGGTGGTCGCGCAGAAGCGGTACTTCTCCTCGGTCTCGGCGGTCGCGTACGCGAGCCGCTCGCTCTCGGTGAGGTTCACGCGGACCTCGACGCAGTCGGCCGGGGCGATGTAGCCCTGCGCCTCGATCTCCTTCCACGGCGCGTCGAACCGCTTCGGGCCGATGAGGGAGAACACGTCGGACTCCCGGCCGTCCTCGCGGACCAGCGTCGCGGTCAGACCGAGCCGGCGCCGGGCCTGGAGGTCGGCGGTGAACTTGAAGACGGGCGCCGGCAGCAGGTGCACCTCGTCGTAGAGGATCAGGCCCCAGTCGCGGGAGTCGAAGAGCTCAAGGTGCGGGTAGACGCCCTTCCGCTTCGTCGTCAGGACCTGGTACGTGGCGATCGTGACGGGCCGGATCTCCTTGCGGGTGCCGGAGTACTCGCCGATCTCCTCCTCCGTCAGCGAGGTCCGCTTGACCAGTTCGTGCTTCCACTGGCGGGCCGAGACGGTGTTCGTGACCAGGATCAGCGTCGTGGCCTTGGCCTTCGCCATCGCGCCCGCGCCGACCAGGGTCTTCCCGGCGCCGCAGGGCAGTACGACCACGCCCGAACCGCCGTGCCAGAAGCCCTCGACGGCCTGCTGCTGGTACGGGCGCAGCGCCCAGCCGTCCTCGACGAGGTCGATGGCGTGCGCCTCGCCGTCCACGTACCCGGCGAGGTCCTCGGCCGGCCAGCCCAGCTTGAGCAGGGTCTGCTTGATCTGCCCGCGCTCGGAGGGGTGCACGGCGACGGTGTCGGGGTCGAGGCGGGCGCCGACGAGCGGGGCGATGCGCTTGGAGCGCAGGATCTCCTCCAGCACCGGCCGGTCGGTGCTGGTCAGGACCAGGCCGTGGACGGGGTGCTTGGAGAGGGTGAGGCGGCCGTAGCGGGCCATGGTCTCGGCGACGTCGACGAGCAGCGCGTGCGGGACCGGGTAGCGGGAGAACTCCACGAGCGCGTCGACGACCTGCTCGGCGTCGTGCCCGGCGGCGCGGGCGTTCCACAGGCCGAGCGGGGTGATCCGGTAGGTGTGGATGTGCTCGGGCGCCCGCTCCAGCTCGGCGAAGGGCGCGATGGCGCGCCGCGCGGCTCCGGCGAGCTCGTGGTCGACCTCCAGCAGGAGGGTTTTGTCGCTCTGGACGATGAGGGGCCCGTTCACACACGTCCCTTTCCGCGTGGGGTGACCGCCCGGACGCGGGCGGCCAAACCTCCAGTCTGCCGTATCGCTCCGCGGGTGGGGTGATTCTGACCGGGGCCGTCCCCGCGGGGCCGTGCCCCCGTGCCCCCGTGCCCTGGGGCCCTCGTGCCCTGGGCCCCCGTGCCCTGGGGCCCTGGGGGCCGGGCGGGCCCTGGGCTCCCCGGCGACCGGTGCGACCGGGCGGCTACGCGCCCAGGTGGGGCAACGGCCCCGACGGGTACGGGGTCTCGGCCGGCAGCAGTCCGCGCGCCGCGTCCGTGTCACCGGCCCGCAGCAGGCCGTGGATCTGCCGGGCCAGCGGAGTGACATCGCGGATGGAGACCGTCCACTCGTCCGCGTACGCCCGGGAGGCCGGCCCCGACAGGCCCAGCTGGAGCGAGCGGTACGGGAGCGGGTTCAGGTGCAGGTCGCGCTCCGGGTCCCACTGCACCCGCGCCGGAGCCTCGCGCAGCGCGGCCTGCCAGGAGGCGCGGTCGGCGTGCGTGCCCTGCTCGAAGTGCGACAGGCAGGCGTGGCGCAGCGCGTGGTCGAAGCCCTCGCGGGTGATCTCGATCGCCAGCACGGTCTCCTGGTCGGCCTTGGTGGCCCAGCCGCAGCGGTACATCATCCACAGGAACGACGGCTTGATCCACGTCATCCGCTCCCGCTTCCAGGCGGGCGGGAACCGGCCGTCGCGCGCCGCCGGAACTCCCAGGCGCGGGGCGTACGCCTGGTAGACGGTGACCGTCGTGTCGGTGTGGGCGGCGCGGACGGCGCGGTGGGGTACGGGGACCGGTGTTTCGGACATGCCGTCAGGGTGCCGGGCCGGGGCCGGGCCCGGCCAGCGGATTTACCGCGCCCCCGGCAAGGCCGGCGCCACTTCGACGACAGGACCTAGACCTGGTCCTCCGCCAGTTCCGCCACGCCCGTGATGCGGTGCAGCGCGTACGTCCGTACCTCGTCCGCCGTGTGGTCGTACCCGGTGACGAAGCCGCCCTCCACCCGTACCGGCGCGATGACCCGCTGGCTCGCCGCCCCGTCCGCGTTGACGTACCCGATCCACACCGCCGACCCGGTCAGCGCGGCCGCCTGCACCGTCGCCAGGGTCTCCGCCGCGCTGGTCCGCGGGAGTTCGCCCGAGCCCGAGCCCGATCCCGAGCCCGAACCCCAGCCCGTTTCCGCCGCCGCGGACGACGCCTGCCCGGCCGGCTCCTTGCGCACCGCCGTCGCCGCCCGGTCGCCCGCGCGGATGGCCCGTACCGCGGCCCCCAGCAGCGTGCTGTCCGGCACCCGCGGACCGTCCGGCACCGGCTCGGGCGCCGAGCGCTGCGGGGTCCGGCGGGCGTCCGCCCGGGACACCAGCACGTCGCCGGTGCGGGACTCCGCGGCCGGCGCGTACCCCATCGCCCGCAACCCGTCGAGCAGCGCGGTGGGTTCGGCCTGCGCGGCCAGCACCGTCGGGGCGAGGCGGCGCAGCCCGAGCCCCGCGGACCGCTTGTCGGCCAGGATCTCGTTCAGCATGCCGTCGTCGTCGCAGCGCACGTACGAGGAGGCCGCGCCCACCCGCAGGTGCCCGTGCCGCCGGGCAACGTCGTCGATCAGGTACGTCAGCGGTTGCGGCACCGGCGTGCGGCTGTGCTCGGCGAGGAAGGCGTGCAGGTCGGAGGCGGTGTGCCCGGCGTCCAGGGCCCGGCGCACCGAGCCGGGCGTGAAGCGGTACACCGTCGCCCCGCCCTTCGACTCGACGTCCGCGAGCACCGCCAGGGTGTCGCCGAGCGGCCGGCGCAGCGGCCCCGGCGCCACCGCCGTCAGGTCGGCCTGCAGCAGTACGTGGTCCACCGGTTCGGGGAGCAGCGGCGCGAGCAGCGGCGCCGGGTCGCGGTGTTCCAACAGGGCGCGGCCGGGCGCGGAGAGCGCTCCCCGGCCGGTGACGCCGAGGACCTCGGCCTCGGTCAGCGTCCAGTGCGCGAGGCGGGCGCGCAGGTCGCTCGCGGTGCGCACCGGGCGTTCCCAGGCGAGCCGTTCGAGGAGGGCCCGCGGGTCGGGGGAGCCGCCCTCGGGGAGCGCGGCGAGCAGGTCGAGGACACGGCGGCGCACCTCGGGGGCGGCGGAGCGGTCCAGGTCCGGGCCCAGCACCGACAACGTACGGCCCTTGGCGTCCTGTTCGCCGGCCAGGCCGGCGGTGCGGGTGGCGGGCAGCCAGGCCGCGGCCAGGGCCGACCAGCGCTCGGCGGGCGGGAGTTCGCACCAGTCGTCGAAGGCGGGGGTGGGCGCGTACCGCTCGTCGGCCTCGCCGTCGCTGGCCAGCAGGCCCGCCGCGTAGGCGAGTTCGATCCAGAACGCGGCCGCGCCCTCGGTGGCGTCCAGGGCGGCCGCGGTCCGCTTGAGGTCCCGTACGGCGAGCCCGCCGGCCCGCAGCACCGCCGGGCCCGCGTGCTCCCAGGACTTCACCAGCTCCTCGACGGTCGCCAGCGCGGCCAGCGCCTGCCCGGCCGCGTTCGCGTCCACAAGCTGTGGACGGTGCTCGCGGTGCGCGGGCACCTCCGGGGCCACCGGCTCCGGGGTGCGGTGCGCGAGCCCGCCGCGCAGGTGCAGGGCCACCTCGCGGGGCAGTACGACGGTCCGCGCCGTGGTGGGGAGCAGCAGGCCCCGGTCGCGCAGCCAGCGCACCGGCGGCGTCGGATCGGGGGTGACCTCCCCGTACGGAGGGCCCCACACCAGCCGGCCCAGCACCTGGTGGGCCTCCGCCGGGGCCTCGTCGAGCAGCGCGGCCATCCGCTCCGGGTCGGTGAACAGGCCGGTCAGCGCGGTCACGGCGGACACCGGGTCGTGGGTGGCGGGCAGCCCGGCGGCCGCCACGATCTCCTGGACGCGGGTCGGCGACATCCCGGCGGTCGCCTCGGCGACGGTCGGGCCGAGCCCGGTCGGGGAGGGGCGCGTCGGGGACGGCGCGAGCAGCTCGCGGGCGGTGCGGACCAGGCGCAGCCGGTCGTCGTCGCCCCAGACGAGGGCCTGCTCGCGCAGCGTCCCGAGGGCGCGGGGGAGCGCGGCGCGGGCGCCGTTGTCGGCGTCGCCGGTGGTGCCGTGCTCGCCGGTCAGCAGCGACTCCAGCACCGGGTACGGGCAGGGGTCCGGGGCCACCGCGAGGGCCTCGGCGCTCTGGAGGGCGAACCGGTCGAGCCGGTCCAGGGCCCGTACGACCGAGGCGCGGGTGCCGGCGCGGGTGGCGAGCTGGGTGATGTCGCCGGGCACCGGGTTCAGCAGGTCCGGGCGCGCGTGCAGCAGCGCGGCGAGCGAGTCGTCGTCGCGGGCGCGCAGGGCCTCGGCGAGGGAGCGCGGGGCGGCGCCTGCCGTGGTACCGGTGCTTGGCTCAGGCACAGTCGCCTCCTGGTCGCTTCGGCCGGTCAGTCGGCCGGTCCCCATCCGGTCAACGGTATCCGCTGCGCCCGGGACAGCTCCACGTCCGCACGCGCTACCTTTCGGGAGGGCGGTACGGGAGGAGGCGGGGCATGGGGATCGAGAGCGACCAGCTGGTCTACGAATATCTGAGCCGGGTAGGGGACTTGGCGCAGCGGCGGCAGCTGCCGTCGGGTGACCGGATGCGCCTGGTGGCGGGGCTGCGGGACGAGATCGACCGTCGGCGCGCCAAGTACGAACCGGAGACCCAGGCGTCGGTACGGAAGATCCTGGAGCGGATCGGCACGCCGGAGGAGGTGCTGGACACGCTGGGCACGCTGTCGGGGCCGGACGCCGCGGCCGCTGCCCCGGTCGCGGCGGTCCCCGCCCAGCGGGGTCCCGACACCCCCCGCGCGGCGGTGAACGTGCCGCCGCACCTGGCGGGGCTGGACGAGCTCGGCCCGTCGGACGGGGCCGAGCCGGACTGGTGGCGCGTCACGCCGGGGCCGTTCGGGCGGGGCGGGCCGCAGGTGGAGGGCTTCGCCGGGGGCATCGAGATCCCGGACCTCTTCAAGGAGCCGGAGGAGGAGGACGCCCCCGCGCCGGAGCCGGACCCTCCCGCCTCTCCGCGCGGCCGCGCGCTGCTCCGCTTCGCGAAGGGACGCCTGCGCGCGAAGAAGCCGGCCGCCGACCCCTCGGCCCCGGCCGCCGAGCCCCGCCCGAAACCGCACGCGTTCCTCCTCCTGGCGGCGGCGATCCTGGCGGCGGGCGCGGTGAGCGGGTACTGGCTGCTGCTCGTGGTGGGCTTCGCGGCGGCGTACGCGTCGCGGGTGCTGGGGCCGACGGAGCGCAAGGTGGTCGTCTTCGGCCTGCCGGGCGCGGTGTTCGCGGGCGCGGTGGTCTGGCTGTGGGGCCGCCAGCGCGGCCGCTGGGGCACGCCGCTGGCCGACGACGCCCTCTCGGACACCCTCCCGGGCATGTGGCCCTGGCTGGCCCGCGCCGCCGGCCTGGCGTCGGCCCTGTACCTGACCTGGCGCGCCCGCCGCCGCTGACGCACCGCTGCCCCCGCCGGCGCGTGGGCTGACATGTCACCGGATTTCACTCTCCGGTAAGGCGGGGCTCAGTCCGCGTTCCCGGTCCGCCGGCCCGGCTGGGCACAATGGCACGTATGAGCCAGAGCCTGAGCCCCGAGACCTCCGCCGAGTCCGTCGCGCCGACCGGATCCGCCGCCCCGTTGCTGACGGTCGGCTTCGACCTCGACATGACCCTCATCGACTCGCGCCCGGGCATCAAGGCCGCCTACGAGGCCCTGTCGGCCGAAACCGGTACGTTCATCGACGCCGAGCAGGCGATCACGCGGCTCGGCCCGCCGCTGGACGAGGAGCTCGCGTACTGGTTCCCGGAGGCGGAGATCCCGGCGATGGCCGACCGCTACCGGGAGATGTACCCGACGTACGCCATCGACCCGACCCCGGCGATGCCCGGCGCCCGCGAGGCGATCGAGGCGGTCCAGGCGCTCGGCGGCCGCGCGATCGTGGTCACCGCCAAGCACGAGCCCAACGCCCGCCTGCACCTCAAGCACCTCGGCATCGAGCCGGACGCCGTCATCGGCTGGCTGTGGGCGGAGGCCAAGGCGGGCGCGCTGCGCGAGTACGGGGCGCAGGTCTACGTCGGCGACCACGTGGGCGACGTGCGCGGGGCGCGGGCGGCCGGCGCGGTGTCGGTGACCGTCCCGACGGGGCCGTGTCCGGAGCCGGAGCTGCTGGCGGCGGGCGCGGACGTGGTGCTGGCGGACCTTACGGAGCTGCCGGCGTGGCTCGCGGAGTACGTCCGCACGCGGGAAGTCCGAGAGCCCGCGCGCCGCTGAGAGCCCGCGCCGCTGGGTACCGCGCGCCGCTCGGTACCGCGCGCTTCCAGGCACCCCCGCGCCCTGCTACGCCCCCTGCGTCGCCTTGGCCGCCCTGCGCTGCGCCGAGGCGGAGCGCAGCACGCCCGCCGCCGAGATGGCGAAGCCGACGCCCATGAGCATGCACACGGCCCACGCGTACGACGGGAACGGGTCGATGTCGAGGAACAGCGGGGCCATCGTCACCAGGGTGGCCACGGCGCCGACGATGAACACGATGCCGCCGGCCCGGACCAGCCCGTCGCCGGGCCGCGCCTCGTCGTGCCGTGCTTCGTCGGTCTGAGGAGTAACAGTCACCCCACCAGGGTAGTTCCCTGGCCGAAGCGGTCGACCGTGAAGGACCGGGGAACGTCTTGTCACCCGTCCCTGGACCATTAGCCTGGAGGTGGCGGGTCGGTGACCCGCTGTACTGCTATCCGGAGCCGTTCCGACGGCGAACCGGACCCAACGAGCACAAGGACAGAGGACGGACGTGCCTACCGGCAAGGTCAAGTGGTTCAACAGCGAGAAGGGCTTCGGCTTCCTCTCCCGCGACGACGGCGGCGACGTCTTCGTCCACTCGTCGGTGCTCCCCGACGGGGTGGACGCGCTCAAGCCCGGCCAGCGCGTCGAGTTCGGTGTGGTCGCCGGTCAGCGCGGTGACCAGGCACTTTCGGTGACGGTCCTGGACCCGGCGCCCTCCGTCGCGGCCGCGCAGCGCCGCAAGCCGGACGAACTCGCCTCGATCGTGCAGGACCTCACGACCCTGCTGGAGAACGTCACGCAGCAGCTGGAGCGGGGCCGTTACCCCGACAAGGCGCACGGCACGAAGATCGCCGGCATGCTCCGCGCGGTTGCCGACCAGCTGGACGTCTGAGCCGCCCGCACCCCCGTACGACCGTGCCCCGTCCCTCTCCGGAGGGCCGGGGCACCGTCGTACGCGCGCCGTACGGGCCTACGGGAAGGCCAGCGCGTCCGGCGCGATGGCCGGAACCAGCCCCTCGGCGGCGGCACGGGTCAGCAGCCCGCGGACGGCCGCGTACCCGGCGTCGCCGAGCCCGGCGGTGAACTCGTTGACGTAGAGCCCGATGTGCTGGTCGGCGACGGCCGGGTCCAGCTCCTGCGCGTGCGCGCGGACGTACGGGCGTGAAGCCTCGGGGTCGTCCCAGGCCATCCGGACCGAGGTACGGGCCGTCTCGGCCAGCGCGCGCAGGGTCTCGGCGCCCAGCGAGCGCTTGGCGATGATCGCACCGAGCGGGATCGGCAGGCCGGTGGTGGACTCCCAGTGCTCGCCCATGTCGGCCAGGCAGTGCAGTCCGTAGTCCTGGTACGTGAACCGGGCCTCGTGGATGACGAGTCCGGCGTCGACGCGGCCGTCGCGCACCGCCGGCATGATCTCGTGGAACGGCAGCACGACGACCTTGCCGACGCCGTCGGGCAGCACGTCCGCCGCCCAGAGCCGGAACAGCAGGTAGGCGGTGGAGCGTTCGCTGGGCACGGCGACGGTCTTGCCGGTGAGGTCGAGCCCGGGCTCGCGCGTCAGCACGAGGGGTCCGCAGCCGCGGCCGAGCGCGCCGCCGCAGGGGAGCAGCGCGTACTCCTCCAACACCCAGGGCAGCACGGCGTAGGACACCTTCAGGACGTCGAGCTCGCCGCGCTCGGCCATGCCGTTGGTGACGTCGATGTCGGCGAAGGTGACGTCGAGGGCGGGCGCGCCGGGGATCCGGCCGTGCGCCCACGCGTCGAAGACGAAGGTGTCGTTCGGGCACGGCGAATAGGCGATGCGGAGCGGCTCACCCGTGGTGCTGTTGCTGCTCATGCTGTCCTCCCCAGTGGACGAGTACGGGTCCCAGGGCGCGGAATCCGCCGGTCAGGGCGGCCAGCGCGTCCCCGATCCGCCAGGCGTCGCGGTCGCGCGGGCCGACGGCGTTGGACACGGCGCGGATCTCCAGCACGGGCAGGCCGTGCGCGGCGGCGGCCTCGGCCACCCCGAAGCCCTCCATGGCCTCGGCCCCGGCGAGCGGGTGGCGGCCGGCGAGCTCGGCGGCGCGGGCGGCGGTGCCGGTGACGGTGGAGACGGTGAGTACGGGTGCCAGCAGACCGCCGGTCGCCTCGGCGGCGCGGGCGGCGAGTTCGGCGGGGGGCAGGTGCACGCTGCGTCCGAAGCCGAGCGCGTCGACGGGGAGGAACCCGTCGGGTCCCTCCGCCCCCAGGTCGGCGGCGACGACGGCGTCGGCGACGACGAGCGAGCCGGGCGGGGCGGCGGGGGCGAACCCGCCGCCGATGCCGGCGGAGATGACGAGGGAATAGTCGGCCAGCGCGAGCGCGGTGGCCGTGGCGGCCGCGGCGGCGGCCGGTCCGACACCGCCGACGAGCACGTCGGCGGCGAGGCCGGGCAGGTCGCGGCGGGAGATCCGGTAGCCGCCGGGCAGGGTGCGCGGCTCCGGGGTGACGGGGTCCGGATGAGGGGTCAGACCGGCGGCGACGGAGTCTGCCTCCGCCGCCACCGCGGTCACGATGAGCGCGCGCACCGTTGCCGCCGCCGGGTTACTTGAGCTTGACGGTGAAGTTCCAGACGGCCTGGGGCTTGCCGTCCTCGGAGACCTGGACGAACGACAGCTTCTTCGAGGACGGGGCCTCGCCCTGGCCGCCGGTGGCGAACAGGTCGGCGCCGGGGAAGCTGCGGTAGGTGTTCGAGGAGGGCTCGGTGATCGGGTTGCCGTCCAGCACGGCCTGCCACTTGCTGCCGTCTTCGACGATCTCCGGCTCGACGCCGAGGCGCAGGGTGTCGCCGCGGCCGTACTTGATGGTCTTGGCGCCGGTGTGCTCGGTGAAGCACTCCTGGAGCTTCTCCATGGAGAGCTCCTTGCCGTCGCCACGGCAGGCGGCTTCGGCGGACACCGACGAGGTGCCGACCGTCACGGTCGCCAGCGGCGTCGGCTTGTCACAGGCGGAGAGGAGGAGGAGGCCGGCGGACACGGCTCCGAGGGCCGCGACGCTGCGGCGGCCCCTACCCGAGAAAAGCGGTGCGGTCATGAGCCGAAGGCTATCGGGCCGCCCCCCTCCCCCGCCGCACGGGGTCCTCCACCCCCCGGCGCGGCGCCCCATCCCCACCTTTCGGGCCCGTCGCCCGCACCACGGGGGCGCTGTCGCCGGGCTCGTTACGCCACTCGTGGGCGGGAAGAGGACGGGTGGCGGCCGCGGGGGGCCGCCAGGACGCCGCGCAGGGCCATGGTGGTGCCCAGGGCGACGATGGCCGCCGCGACCGACATGCCCAGGACGCCGTTCAGCGGCAGGACGATGCCGATCGCGCCGCCCAGCACCCACGCCATCTGGAGCAGCGTCTCCGAGCGGGCGAACGCCGAGGTGCGGACCGATTCGGGGATGTCCCGCTGGATCATCGCGTCCAGCGACAGCTTCGCCAGCGCCTGGCAGAAGCCCGCCGTCGCGCCCAGCACCGCCATGAACAGCCCGCTGAAGAACACCGCCGCCAGCACCGCGACCCCCAGCGTCATGCACAGCACCGCCGCGATGATCACCTCCGGCGCCCGCGCCCGCAGCCACGCCCCCGCCGCCGTCCCGCACGCGTTGCCCAGGCCCGCCGAGACGCCCACGATGCCCAGCGACACCGCCGCGCTCTGCCCGGGCAGCGGGTGCTCCCGCAGCAGGAACGCCAGGAAGAAGATCAGGAACCCCGACAGCCCCCGCATCGCCGCGTTCGCCAGCAGCCCGCACAGCACCGACGGAGTCACCGTCCGCAGCCCCGGCCGCTGCGAGTGCGCCTCGTGCGTCGACAGCCGCGCCCGCCGCTCCCCCTTCGCCTCGTCCACCTTGTGCGGCAGCGAGAACGCCGCGAACGTCCCCCACACGAAGATCGCGCAGGCCCCGTACAACGGCCACTCGGGCCCGATCATGTGCAGCCCCGCCGCGACCGGCGCCGCCGCGCCCGTCGCCAGCAGCCCGGCCAGGGTGACCCGCGAGTTCGCCTTGACGAGTGAGAAATTCGGCGGGAGCAGCCTCGGCACCACCGCGCTGCGCACCACCCCGTACGCCTTCGACGCCACCAGCACGCCGAGCGCCGCCGGATACAGCTGGATGCCGCCCGTGGCGACCGCGCCCGACATCATCACCGCGAGCAGCGCCCGCGCCAGCATCGCCGCGGCCATCGCGGCCCGCCGCCCGTGCGGCAGCCGGTCCAGCAGCGGCCCGATCACCGGGGCCAGCAGGGTGAACGGAGCCATCGTGATCGCCAGGTAAAGGGCCACCCGGCCGCGCGCCTCGTCCGTGGGGACGGAGAAGAAGACGGTCGACGCCAGCGCGACCGTGATCATCACGTCGCCGGCGCCGTTGATCGCGTGCAGCTCGATCAGCTTGCCGAGGCCCGATTCGCCGGCCCCGTGCGCGTGCGTGGCGCGCCGGATGCCGCGCGCCGTACCCGTGATGGGGAAGTGCAGGGCACGCCCGACGGCCCGGCCGGCCTTCCTGGCCGGTCCCGAGCCGTCGTCGGACGACCGTACGGGTGCCACACTCGACATAGTGCCCCACTCGGGTCGTGCGGACCCGTCCCCGAGCCGTCCCGGCGCGTCCGGACGTCCGCCGGCCACCGTCACCCCACCGGCTTGTCCGCGAATCGGACCTTGCATGTGGGCCGAAGGCGTCGGAGGAGGTAGCGTGCGTAGCGCGCCACCGGCGGTTGCTCTTGGCCGCGCGCCTCTTCGTGATCCCGCAGAATGGATCGCAGGTAGGTGCGCCCGAGGCCGATCGGGTGCGGACGTCGACGCGGCCCTCTGGTCCGCTCCGCCCGCGCCTCGTACGGACAGGACCGACGGGTCGTTCAGGACGACAGTACGGACGGCGCACTCGTGAGACGGCGTAGGAGAGAACGAGACCTGTGAGTGCTGCGACGACGCGAAGCCGTACCCCCGACCGCCTGTGCGCCGAGGCGGTAGACCTCGCCCGCACCGCGGCCGAGGAAGCCGCTGCTCCCGGAGTGGTGGGCGAGCACGTCTCCGCCGTCGCGGAGGGCGACCGGGTCGTCACGCACCTCTTCGAGTGCAAGGACCCGGGCTACCGCGGCTGGCGCTGGGCCGTCACCGTGACCCGCGCGTCCCGCGCGAAGCTCGTCACCCTCGACGAAACGGTGCTCCTGCCCGGCGAGGACGCCCTGCTGGCACCCGAGTGGGTGCCGTGGAGCGAGCGGCTGCGTCCGGGTGACATGGGTCCCGGCGACCTGCTGCCCACCGACGCCGAGGACCTGCGCCTGGAGCCGGGCTGGTCGGGCGAGGACGTACCGCCGCCGAACTCGGTCGTCTCCACCGAGATGGCCGAACTGGTCGAGGCGGAGGACGCCGACGTCACCGACCGCACCGTGGTCCCGGTACGCGGCTCCATCGCGGCCGTCGCCGAGGAACTCGGCATGCGCCGCGCCCGCGTCCTGTCGCGCTACGGGCTGCACAGCGCGGCCGACCGCTGGGACGAGTCGTTCGGCGCGAAGACCCCGATGGCGCAGGCGGCCCCCGCGTCCTGCGTCTCCTGCGGGTTCCTCGTCGCGATCGGCGGCTCGCTGGGCCAGGCGTTCGGCGTCTGCGCCAACGAGTTCAGCCCCGCCGACGGCCGCCTGGTGTCGCTCTCGTACGGCTGCGGCGGCCACTCGGAGGCCGCGGTCATGCCGAAGCCGCTGCGCCCGGCCCCGCCGGTACTGGACTCCATGGCCACCGACGAGTTCCCGCTGCGGCCGGCGCCCGCCGGCGACACGGGCTCGGTACCGGTGTCGGACCTGCCCGCCGCGGATCTGGGCCACTCCTAACGGGGGGCCCGGCCGCGCCCGGCCGCTACCCTCGGCCCATGGGGGACGAGGACATGGTCGGCATGACCGGCCGGGTGACGGGCACGGTCGGACCGGGGCTGGTGGGCGAGGTCATCGTGCGGATCCGGGGCGGCGCCGAGCATTTCCTGGCCCACCCGGTCGCGGGGTCGGGTTCGCGGCGGCTGCCCGTCGGCACGGTGGTGACGGTCGTCGAGTACCTGCCGCCGCGCACGGTGTACGTGATGGCGGCCTACGACCAGTAACCCCGCGCCCACCTGTGCGTATCAAGATGGCGACAAGACCCGGCCGACGTCTTCACGCCACGCGGGCGGCAGGCGCAGACTCGCCTTCTTCGGCGCCGAACGGCGCCGCGACGAGGGGGAGTTGCCGATGGCTATCGGCGTCGTGGCGGGGATCGTGGTCGCCGCCATCATTGCTCTGATCGGCCTGTTCAAGCTCATGTGGCGGGTGGCCGAGCCCAACGAGGCACTGGTCATATCCGGCTCCACGCACAAGACCGAGGGTCTCGGCGAGGGCATGGGCTTCCGGATCGTCACCGGGCGCGGCACGCTCGTGCTGCCGGGTGTGCAGGCGGTGCGGAAACTGTCGCTGGACCTCAACGAGACGCAGCTGAACGTGGACTGCGTGACGCACCAGGGCATCCCGCTGCGGGTGAAGGGCGTCGTCATCTTCAAGATCGGCGACGATCTGGTGTCGATCGCGAACGCGGCCCGCCGGTTCCTGGACCAGCAGAAGATGATGCCGGAGCGGGTGCACATCGTCTTCGCGGGTCATCTGCGGTCGATCGTGGGCGGGTTGACGGTCGAGGACATGATCCGGGACCGCGAGAAGCTGACGGGGCAGACCCGGGCGGCCTGCGGTACGGAGATGGAGAAGCTCGGGCTGATCGTGGACTCGCTGCAGATCCACGAGATCGAGGACCCGACGGGGTACATCAAGAACCTGGCGATGCCGCACGCGGCGGCCGTGCAGCGGGACGCGCGCATCGCGCAGGCCGAGGCGAACCGGCTGGCGACGGAGGCGGAGCAGACGGCGTTCGCGCGGATGGCGGAGGCCACCCGGGACAGCGAGATCCTCCAGGCGGGTTACCAGGCCGAGCGGGACAAGGCGGCGGCGACCGCGCGGCAGGCGGGCCCGCTGTCGGAGGCGGCCGCGCGGCAGGAGGTCGTCGTCCAGGAGACGCGGGTCGCGGAGCTGGAGGCGCACCGGCGCGAGCAGCAGCTCCAGGCGGACGTGCGCAAACCCGCGGACGCGGCGGCGTACGAGACCCGTACCCGCGCCGAGGCCGAACGCGACGCGCGCATCTCGGCGGCGCAGGCGAAGGCGAAGGAGACGGAGCTGGCGGCCGCGGCGGAGGCCACGCGGGTGACGACGGCGGCGACCGCGGACGCGGCGGCGACGGAGGCGCGCGGCCTGGCGGCGGCGAAGGCGACCCGGGCGACCGGTGAGGCGGAGGCGGCCGCCACCCAGGCGAAGGGCCTCGCGGTGGCGGCGTCGGCGAAGGCGAAGGGTCTGGCCGAGGCGGACGCCATCAAGGCGCGGGCAGCGGCGCTGGCGGAGAATCAGGAGGCGGTGGTCGCGCAGCAGCTGGCGGAGAACTGGCCGGCGATCGTCCAGGCGGGCGCGGGCGCGTTCGGCAACGTGGAGCACATGGTCCTGCTGAACGGGGCCGAGGGCATGTCGGAGATGTTCGCGAAGGCCCTCACGATGGGCGGCACCGGCCTCGGCCTGGCCCGCCAGCTCCTGGCAACGATGACCCCGCCCCCGAACCCGGCCCCGACTCCGTCGGAGTCGATCCCGCTCACGGACCAGTAACCCCGGGGGAGGCCCCGCGCGGCGGGCGTTCCGCCGGCCCGGGGCGCGGGCAGGTGGCTGTCCCGCGCCCCGCAGGGCTACGGCTTCGGGCGCCGCCGCAACACCCGCTTCGCGCCGAAGACGAGGGCCGTCGCCGCGGCCAGGACGAGGGCGGTCTTCGTGTAGCCGCCCTCCCCGGCAGCGGACGGGCCCGCGCCCGCCTGGCCGCCGCCCGCGCCCGTCGGGGCGGTGGGGGAGCCCGACGGGCTCGACGAGGACGACCCCACCGGGACCGCCACCACCCGGCTCGACGCCCCCTCCGCCCCGAACATCAGGGCGGAGCCGTCGGCCGTGTACGTCACGGACTCCGCCTGCCCCTGCCACGGCGCGTCGATCCGCTCCCCCTGCCCCTGCGGCCGCCCGTCCTTCCACGCGTACGTCCGGGCCAGGAAGTACCCCCGTACCGTCAGCCGCGTGCCGTCCGGAGAGAACGCCCCGTCCGTCACCCACGGCATCTCCGCGACCCGCCGGAACACGTTCGTCCCCGACGCCGACAGGGTCGCCGGCCCCTCGTACAGCCCGCCCTTGTCCTCGCTCTTGCTCGCGATGTACACCCGCCCCGTCACCGGATGCACCATCAGCGCCTCCGCGTTCCGCGCCCCGCCCTCGTACCGCACGGTGAACTGCTCCGCCTTGACCGTGGCGTCGCGCAGCTCCTTCGGCTCCTGGAACCGGTAGATCCACACGTGGTCCCAGGTGCCGTCCCGGTTGTCCCCGATGTCCCCGACGTACAGCGCCCCGTCCGGCCCCAGTGAGATCGCCTCGACGTCGCGCGGCTTCCCGATCCCCGTCAGCGTCACCCGCGCCACCGTCTTGCCCGTCGCCGAGTCCACCGCGTACACGTACGGGCCGTCGTCGCTGTCGTTGTGCGTCCAGTACACGCCCGGGTGGATCCGGCTGGCCGCCAGCCCGCTCGACTCCTTGATCCGGGGATCGGTGATGGTGAACCCCGAGGCGGCGGCGCCCCCGGCGGCGGGAGCGGCGGCGGCCGCCCCCGGCATCAGGGCGAGGACGGCGGCGGCGGAGAAGGCGGTCAACGGCGGCAGCAGGCGCATACCCCCAAGCCTGCCAGCCCGCCCCGCGTGTCCGGCATCACAGCGGCCCACGCCGCGCGATCCGCGATGATGACCGGATGCGTTTCATGTTCGTCGGCGACTCCATGACCATCGGACGCGCCGGCGACTACACCTGGCGCTACCGGATGTGGCAGCACCTCAACGCGACCTTCGGCGGCCCGTACAAGATCGTCGGCCCGCGATGCGAGGTGTACGACACCTTCGCCGACGCCCCCACCAGCCATGAGTACGCCGACCCCGGCTTCCCGGAGCACGCCCGCCGCCACCTCGCCGGCTGGGGCGAGGGCTGGCAGCACATGGCCCCCCTCATCGGCCCCGCCGTCCGCGCCGGCAAGGCCGACGTACTGCTCGTCTCCCTCGGCCTGATCGACCTCGGCTTCTACACCGACGCCGCCCAGACCGCCGCCAACGCCCGCCGGTTCATCGCGGAGGCCCGCGCCGCCCGCCCCGGCGTCCGGATGGTCCTGCTCCCCGTCATCCCGAACGTCCGGGCCGAGTCCGACCTGCCCTTCGCCGCGCAGGTCGCGCGCTTCAACGAGCTCCTCGCGAAGGCCGTCGCCGACCTGACCACCGACGCCTCGCCGATCCTGCTGGGCGCGCGGCCGGCCTCGTACGACATCCACCACGACACCTACGACGGCACGCACCCCAACGCCTCCGGCGAGCACCGCCTCGCCGGGGAGTTCGCGGCGGTCCTGCACCAGGCGTGGGGCATCGGCGCGCCGTACGGCCCGCCGCGGGGTCTGTAACACGCTGTTCGTCGGAGGCACTTGCCTGGAGCGCACTCCAGGCAGTTGGCTAGTGCCCCATGAAGTACACGCAGCTCGGACGCACCGGTCTCAAGGTCAGCCGACTTGTACTCGGCACCATGAACTTCGGCCCCCAGACGGGGGAGCCCGAAAGTCACGCGATCATGGACTCCGCCCTCGACGCGGGCATCAACTTCTTCGACACCGCCAATGTGTATGGCTGGGGCGCCGACAAGGGCCGCACCGAGGAGATCATCGGCACCTGGTTCGCCCAGGGCGGCGGCCGGCGCGAGAAGACGGTCCTCGCGACCAAGGTCTACGGCTCCATGTCCCGCGAGAGCGAGACCTGGCCCAACTTCGACCGTCTGTCGGCGCTGAACATCCGGCGCGCCGTCGACGCCAGCCTGAAGCGGTTGAACACCGACCACATCGACGTCTACCAGTTCCACCACGTGGACCGGCAGACCCCCTTCGAGGAGATCTGGCAGGCCATCGAGGTCCTGGTCCAGCAGGGCAAGATCCTCTACGCGGGCTCCTCCAACTTCCCCGGCTGGAAGATCGCCCAGGCGAACGAGACGGCGGCGCGGACCGGCCGGCTCGGCCTGGTCAGCGAGCAGTGCCTTTACAACCTCGCCGAGCGGCGCGCGGAGATGGAGGTCCTCCCGGCCGCCGAGGCGTACGGGCTGGGCGTCATCCCGTGGTCCCCGCTGCACGGGGGCCTGCTGGGCGGCGCGATCCGCAAGGCCGCCGAGTCCGGGCGGACGGCCTCCGGCCGCTCGGCGGACGCGCTGGCGAACAGCGCCGTACGGTCGCAGGTGCAGGCTTACGAGGACCTGCTGGCCAAGCACGGCCTGGAGCCGGGCGAGGTGGCGCTGGCCTGGCTGCTGACCCGCCCGGGGGTCACGGGACCGATCGTCGGCCCGCGTACGCCGGAGCAGCTCGCGTCCGCGCTGCGGGCGGTGGAGCTGGAGCTCTCGCAGGAGGTCCTGGCGGGCCTGGACGAGATCTTCCCGGGCCCGGGTCCGTCGCCGGAGGCCTTCGCCTGGTAGGAGGCCTTCGCCTGGTAGTGGCGGCGGGCGGCCGCCGGGGGGTTACTGCCCGACGGCGGCGGCCACCGCCACGACGACGAACATCAGCACGAGCACACCGGCCATGACACGGTTTCTGGTCTTGGGATCCACCCTTCGAGCGTAACGCGACCGGGCCCGCCCCCCGTACGGAGGGGGCGGGCCCGGTCGTCGCCACGGTGAGCAGCCCGGCGGTCAGGCGGACGACGCCCGGTCACCCCTTCAGGGGCCAGGCGGCGACGACCTCGTAGCGGGGGCGCTCGCCGGGGATGCCGGAGGTGGGGAGGTTGCTGCGGACCAGGCTCAGCTCGCCGACCTGCCAGCGGGTGCCCTCGAAGGGGCGGAGGGCTTCGAGGTACGGGGCGAGGTCGACGGCGTGGCTGCTGCGGGCCAGGGTGAGGTGCGGGGTGTAGCGGCGGTGCTGCTCCATGGGGACCCCGGCCCGGCGCGCGGCGGCGTCGGCGCGCTCGGCGAGCATCCGGAGGGCGTCGAGCTCCCCGGCGGCGCCGGTCCAGAGGGCGCGGTCGCCGAAGTGGCCGCAGCTGTGGAGGCGGAGCGCGAAGGGGGCGGTGCGCGCGGCCGCGCGGCGGAGCCGTTCGTGCAGATCGGGCAGTACCTCTTCGTGCACCTCGCCCATGAAGGCGAGCGTGAAGTGCCAGCCCGCTTCCGCGGTCCACCTGAGCCGGTCGTCCGCGGGCAGCGCCCGCACGGCCTCGCGCAGTTCGGCCACGGCCTGCGCCGGCGGCAACACGGCGGCGAAGAGTCTCATCCCCCGACCCTAACGGCCCCCCGGCCGACGACACGGCCCATTCCCACCGCCCCGCCACCGCGCCCCAGCCGCGCTCGTCCGGCTGCGTCGGCGATGATCCAGCCCCGCCGGCGTTCGAGGCGCGGGGTCTGGGGCGGAACCCCAGGGGGTTCGGGCCGGGTGGCGGGTCCGGACCGGGGCCGGGTGGTGCCCGGGGGTTCGGGCCGGGTGGCGGGGCCGGGCCGGGGTCTGGGGCGTCCAGTGCCCGGTCGGCCCCGCAGGGTCAGGCGGCGGGGACCAGGTCGCGCTTGCGCGGGACCAGGGCGACGCCCGCGTGGCGGGAGACGCGCAGGCGGAGGTTGCCGACCCGGGAGAGGACCAGGGCGATGGTCAGGGCCGCCGCCAGGGAGACCACCGCGCCCGCCGCCATGCCGATCCGCGCACCGTAGGTGTCCGTGATCCAGCCCACCAGCGGGGCCCCCACCGGGGTGCCCCCGGTGAACACCATCATGAACAGGGCCATGACCCGGCCCCGCATCTCCGGGTCCGTGGCCATCTGCACGCTGGAGTTGGCGGTCACGTTCACCGTCAGGCCGAAGATCCCGATCGGCACCAGCAGCGCCGCGAACAGCCAGAAGCCGGGGGCGAAGGCCGTGACGAGGAGGAGGACGGAGAAGAGGACCGCCGCGGCGACCAGGACCCGCAGGCGGGAGTGGCCCCGCCGCGCCGCCAGCAGCGCGCCGGCCAGGGAGCCCGCCGCGATCAGGGTGTTGAAGAGGCCGTACGTGCCCGCGTCCCCGTGGAACACGTCGCTCACGAACGCCGACAGCCAGATCGGGAAGTTGAACCCGAACGTCCCGATGAAGCCGACCAGCACGATCGGCCAGATCAGCTCCGGGCGGCCGGCGACGTAGCGCAGCCCCTCCCGAAGCTGGCCCTTGGCCCGCGGCTGCGGCTCGACCGGGTGCAGTTCGCGCGTCCGCATCATCAGCAGGCCCGCGACCGGCGCGGCGAACGAGAGCCCGTTCAGCAGGAAGGCCCAGCCGGAGCCGACGGCGGTGATCAGCACGCCGGCCAGCGCCGGGCCGACCAGCCGCGCGGACTGGAAGTTGGCCGAGTTCAGGCTGACCGCGTTGGCGACCTGCGCCGGGCCGACCATCTCGGAGACGAACGTCTGCCGGGCCGGGTTGTCCACGACCGTGACGAGGCCGAGCAGGAAGGCCGCGAGGTAGACGTGCCAGACCTGGACGTGTCCGGCCAGGGTGAGCGCGGCGAGCGCGAGGCCGGTCAGGCCCATCGCGGTCTGCGTGCCGATCAGCAGCGGCCGCTTGGGCAGCCGGTCGGCGAGTACGCCTCCGTAGAGGCCGAACAGCAGCATCGGCAGGAACTGCAGGGCGATCGTGATGCCGACCGCGGATGCGGAGCCGGTCAGGGAGAGGACCAGCCAGTCCTGGGCGATGCGCTGCATCCAGGTGCCCGTGTTCGAGACGACCTGGCCGGTCGCGAAGAGCCGGTAGTTCCGGATCCTCAGCGACGAGAACATCGAGTTCTCGTTCTTGGGGGTGGGTGTGTGGTCGGGGGCGGAGTCTGCTCCGGGTCCCGTACTCAAAAAGTTCGCCTCCTGGCGTCCGCGGTTACAAGTGCGCGAGCTTCTCCAGGACGGGCGCGGCCGCGCGCAGCTTGGCCCATTCGTCCTCGGTGAGCTCGGCCGCGAGCCCGGCCAGGAAGGCATTGCGCTTGCGACGGCTCTCTTCGAGCATCGCCTCGGCCTCCTCCGTCTGGCGGACCACCTTCTGGCGGCGGTCGTCCGGGTGCGGCTCCAGCGTGACCAGCCCCTTGGCCTCGAGCAGCGCGACGATGCGCGTCATCGACGGCGGCTGGACGTGCTCGCGTCGGGCCAGCTCACCGGGGGTGGCCTGGCCGCAGCGGGCGAGGGTGCCGAGCACCGACATCTCGGTCGGGCTCAGCGATTCGTCGACGCGCTGGTGTTTCAGGCGCCGGCCCAGCCGCATGACGGCGGAGCGGAGATCGTTCACGGCGGCAGCGTCGTCGCCATGGGAAAGGTCACGCATGTTGTTTAGAGTAACTCATTACCCTAGCTAAGGAAAACTGGAATCCGCCCTGCCCAGGGAGACCCTCATCACTCGTAAGGGTGAGTGAGTTCGGGAAAGCGACACGCGTCCACGCCCTGTGCCCCGACCCTTTCGGCATGGGGACACATGTGCTGAGCATGCGCATAGACGGGGAGCTGCTCGACCGGCTCCGGCACCATGCCGCCAAACGCGGAATGAGCGTCCAGGACTATGTCGTCCGGACGCTCATTCGCGATGACTTCGACGAGCGCTTCAAGGCCGCCGTCGACGAGACGGAGAAGTTCTACGGCCTTACGTGAGGCCCAGCGCGGGCATCGCGTAGTAGAAGACGAACACCGCCGACACGATGTACATGGCCACCGGGACCTCGCGGCCCCGGCCCGTCGCCAGGCGCAGCGCGCAGAAGCTCACGAAGCCGATGCCGATGCCGTTGGTGATCGAGTAGGTGAAGGGCATCATCACCATCGCCAGAAAGGCCGGGACGGCGATGGTGAAGTCGCTCCAGTCGATGTCCTTGACCGAGCCCGCCAGGATCAGGAAGCCGACCGCCACGAGCGCCGGGGTGGCCGCCTGGGACGGGACCATCGTGGCGAGCGGGGTGAGGAACAGCGCCACGGCGAAGAGGCCGCCCGTCACGACGTTCGCCAGGCCCGTACGGGCGCCTTCGCCGACGCCGGCCGTGGACTCCACGAAGCAGGTGGTGGCCGACGAGGAGGTCGCGCCGCCCGAGGCGACGGCCAGGCCGTCGACCAGCAGGACCCGGTTGATCCCGGGGAACTCGCCGGTCTTCTTGTCGATCAGCTTCGCCTCGTCGCCGACGCCGAGGATCGTGCCCATCGCGTCGAAGAAGCAGGACAGCAGCACGGTGAAGACGAAGAGGACGCCGGTCAGCATCCCGACCTTCTCGAAGCCGCCGAACAGGCTGACCTGGCCGACGAGCCCGAAGTCGGGCGCCGCCACCGGGTTGCCGGGCCACTCGGGCACGGTCAGGCCCCAGCCGGAGTCGGGCAGCCCCACGATCAGCTGGACGGCGACCGCGATGACGGTCATGACCACGATGGAGATCAGGATCGCGCCCGGCGTCTTGCGGATCAGCAGCGCCAGGGTCAGCAGCACGCCGACGACGAAGATCAGGACGGGCCAGCCGTGCAGGTGGCCGTCGGTGCCGAGCTGGAGCGGGACCGTGGTGTGCGCGGCGTCCGGGATGCGGGTGACGAAGCCCGAGTCGACCAGGCCGATCAGCATGATGAACAGGCCGATGCCGATCGCGATGCCCTTGCGCAGGCCCAGCGGGACGGCGTTCATGACGCGCTCGCGCAGGCCGGTGGCGACCAGCAGCATCACCACGAAGCCCGCGAGGACCACCATGCCCATGGCGTCGGGCCAGCTCATCCGGGGGGCGAGCTGGAGCGCGACGACGGTGTTGACGCCGAGACCGGCCGCGAGGGCGATCGGGACGTTGCCGATGACGCCCATGAGGAGCGTGGAGAACGCCGCCGTCAGGACGGTGGCGGTGACGAGCTGGCCGCCGTCGAGCTGGTGCCCGTACATGTCCTTCGCGCTGCCGAGGATGATCGGGTTCAGCACGATGATGTAGGCCATCGCGAAGAAGGTCGCCAGGCCGCCGCGGAACTCGCGGGCCACGGTCGAACCGCGCTCGGAGATCTTGAAGTAGCGGTCCAGGGCGGACGCGCCCTGGGGCGCGCCGGGGGCCGGGGCGCTTTCCGCGGGGGTGGGGGTGGATTCGGCGGGGGCGGGGGCCGACGTGCTCATACGGTCCTCAACGTCCTCATTGGGTGATTCATACGAAGAAAATGGGCCAAGCCCAAACCGTTTCAGTATGAACACATGAACGAAAGGGCGTCCATCTCCGCGCGTAGACCGCGATCGCGCGCACCTAGACTTGAGCGCATGGCGAAATGGACTGCGAAGCACGAGGCGCCGGAGCCCCTTGAGGGTCCGATCGTCGCGACCGTCACCGGCGGCACGATCATCTGGTTCGCCCTCTTCCTCGTCCAGCTCCCCTTCTATGGGTGGTTCGCCGACCGGGACCTGCTGTGGTGGGTCTGGTGCTGCGCGGCCGGCGGCTTCCTCGGCCTGATCGGCATCTGGTACGTCCGCGGCCGCGAGGCCGCCCTCAAGCGCCACGCGGATGCGCTGGCCGCGCCGGGGACGGAACCCGGGCCCGGCGGCCCCGACGCCGCAGGCCCGGCTCAGGCCTGACCGGCCCGGGCCCGACCGGCGTGGCTCCGGCCGGCGTCGGCGCGGCGCGGCCGCCGTCGCCGGGTTGGCGGCGACCGGCCCCGGGCCGTGGTGCGACCCGGGGCGGGCCTCGGGGCCGGCGGGCTACCCAGGGACGATTCCGCTCATCCCGAAGTCGGATATTCGGACATCTCGGCGGGTGAAGCGCCACGAGCGCCTTTACCGTCGAAAGCATGACGCAGCGGGCGAAGATCGAATCCGAGGGACCCGAGCCGGGAGGCGGCGGCAACGGCACCGGCACCGGCAAGGTCGGCGGCACCGCCATCGACGCCGGAGCCGAACTCGACCCCGTACACCCGGTCCGCCCGCCCGCGCCCCGGTTCAAGCCCGGCGGCCTGACCACCGCCGAGGTCGCCGAACGCGTCGCCCGCGGCGCCGTCAACGACGTCCCCGTCCGCAGCAGCCGCTCCACCGCCGACATCGTCCGCGCCAACGTCTTCACCCGGTTCAACGCCATCATCGGCGTCCTCTGGGTGATCATGCTGATCGTCGCGCCGCCGCAGGACAGCCTCTTCGGCTACGTGATCATCGCCAACACCGGCATCGGCATCATCCAGGAGCTGCGCGCCAAGAAGACCCTGGACGGCCTCGCCGTCATCGGTGAGGTCAAACCCAGCGTCCGCCGCGACGGCAAGACCGCCGAGATCTCCACCTCCGAGATCGTCCTCGACGACGTCATCGAACTCGGGCCCGGAGACAAGGTCGTCGTCGACGGCGCCGTCGGCGAGGCCGAGGGCCTGGAGATCGACGAGTCCCTGCTCACCGGCGAGGCCGACCCCGTCCTGAAGAAGCCCGGCGACCCCGTCATGTCCGGCTCGTTCGTCGTCGCCGGCGGCGGCGCGTTCACCGCCACCAAGGTCGGCCGCGAGGCGTACGCCGCCCAGCTGGCCGAAGAGGCCACCCGGTTCACGCTCGTCCACTCCGAGCTGCGCTCCGGCATCTCCACCATCCTCAAGTACGTCACCTGGATGATGATCCCGACCTCGATCGGCCTGATCATCAGCCAGCTCGTCGTCAAGGACAACAACCTCAAGGACTCCATCGCCCGCACCGTCGGCGGCATCGTCCCGATGATCCCCGAGGGCCTGGTCCTGCTCACCTCGGTCGCCTTCGCCATCGGCGTCATCCGGCTCGGCCGCAAACAGTGCCTGGTGCAGGAACTGCCCGCCATCGAGGGCCTCGCCCGCGTCGACGTCGTCTGCCTCGACAAGACCGGCACCCTCACCGAGGGCGGCATGGACGTCACCGAGCTGCGGCCGCTGGGCGGCGCGGAGCCGGCGTACGTCAAGAAGGTCCTCGGCGCGCTCGGCGAGTCCGACCCGCGCCCCAACGCCAGCCTCCAGGCCATCATCGACGCCTACCCCGACAGCGCCGAGTGGCGCTGCACCGAATCGCTCCCCTTCTCCTCCGCCCGCAAGTACAGCGGCGCCAGCTTCAGCGAGGGCGACGGCGAGAACTCCACCTGGCTGCTCGGCGCCCCCGACGTGCTCCTGCCGGCCGGGGACCCGGCACTCGACGAGATCAACGGACTCAACGAGCAGGGCCTGCGCGTCCTCCTGCTGGCCCGCTCCGGCCGCGAACTCGACGACGCGGCCGTGGCCACCGGGGTCCGGCCGACCGCGCTCGTCGTCCTGGAGCAGCGGCTGCGCCCCGACGCGGCCGACACGCTGCGCTACTTCGAGGACCAGAACGTCAAGGCGAAGGTCATCTCCGGCGACAACGCGATCTCCGTCGGCGCGGTGGCCGGCAAGCTCGGGCTGCCGGGCGCCACGAACACGGTCGACGCGCGGAAGCTGCCCACCGAGCGGGCCGAGATGGCCGAGGTCCTCGACGGCAACGCGGTCTTCGGCCGCGTCACCCCGCAGCAGAAGCGGGACATGGTCGGCGCGCTCCAGTCCCGCGGCCACACCGTCGCGATGACGGGCGACGGCGTCAACGACGTCCTGGCCCTCAAGGACGCCGACATCGGCGTCTCGATGGGCTCAGGCTCCGAGGCCACCCGGGCCGTCGCGCAGATCGTCCTGCTCAACAACAGCTTCTCCACCCTCCCGTCGGTGGTCGCCGAGGGCCGCCGGGTCATCGGCAACATCACCCGGGTCGCCACCCTCTTCCTGACGAAGACGGTGTACTCGGTGCTGCTGGCGATCCTGGTGGTCTGCTGGCAGGTGGAGTACCCGTTCCTGCCGCGCCACCTGACCCTGCTGTCCACGCTGACCATCGGCGTACCCGCGTTCTTCCTGGCCCTGGCCCCGAACAAGGAGCGCGCGAAACCGCACTTCGTGAAGCGGGTCATGCGCTACGCGATCCCCGGCGGCGTCATCGCGGCCGTCGCCACGTTCGTGACGTACCTGGTGGCCCGCCACCACTACACGGGCGAGGGCGCCCTCGAAGCCGAGTCCAGCGCGGCGACGCTGACGCTGTTCCTGACCTCGATGTGGGTCCTGGCGATCATCGCCCGCCCGTACACGTGGTGGCGCGTCGGCCTGGTCGGGGCGATGGGCCTGGCGTTCCTGATCGTGCTGGTGGTGCCGTGGCTCCAGTCGTTCTTCGAGCTCAAGCTGGTCGGGACGACGATGCCGTGGACGGCGGTCGCCATCGCCGCCCTCGCCGCGTTCCTCATCGAGGTCACCTTCCGCTGGGTGGACCGCAAGTTCCCCGCCTGACCCCCGCGGGGGACGGTCCGGACCGACCCCTGTGCGGTCCGGACCGCCCCCGCCGGGGTCAGGCGGCCAGGTCGTGCGCCACGCGGGCCGCGACGCGGGTGCGCAGGCACAGGGTGGCGGCCGCCGCGAGGAGGCCGGCGGTGAGGGCCGTCCACCACAGGGCCGCCGCGCCGAGGCCGGTGTAGAGGGTGACGCCGAGGGTGAGTGCGGCGAAGCGGGCGAGGCCCCAGGTCCAGCTGAAGGCGCCCTGGTAGCGGCCGCGGGCGGCGGCCGGGGCGAGGTCGGCGACCACCGCGGCCGAGATCCCGGCCACCACCACCTCGCCGAGGGACCAGACGACCACCGAGACGACGTACCCGGCGACGGAGTCCGCGAGGCCGGTCAGCGCCACCCCGACGGCGATCAGCGCGCTGCCCGCCGCCTGCACAGGGAGCTGCGGGAGCCCGGTGAGGCGGGCCGTCACCAGCGGCTGGAGCGCCACCACCGCGGCGGCGTTGACCGCCGCCAACGCCCCGTACACGGCGGGGGAGAGTCCGCTGTCGCGTACCGCCAGCGGGAGCGCGACCTCGGTCAGCGAGTACACGAACAGCTGGATGCCGAACAGCGGGAGCAGGGCGAGCAGCAGCCGGTCGCGGAAGACGACCGCGTAGCCGATGCCGGTGCTCTTCTCGCCCCGGACGGCCGGGGTACGGGCCGGCTCGCGCAGCCGGGTCGCCACGACCGTCGCGTAGACGAGCAGGGTTCCCGCGTCGACAGCGAAGAGCAGCCAGTAGCCGTGCGCCGCGAGGAAGCCGCCGAGCACGCCGGCGACGGCGGTGCCGATGTTGACGCCCCACCCGAAGAGGGCGTAGGCGGGTCGGCGCCGCGCGGGGTCCACGGAGTCGGCCATCAGCGCGTAGGCGGCGGGGCCGACCGTCGCCGACGCGGAGCTGAGCAGCAGCGCGGCCGCCGCCATCGTCCACACGCCCGGCGCGAGGAACAACGCGCCCTGCGCAGCCGCCGCGCCGAGGAGCCCGATCAGCATGGTCGGGCGGCGGCCGATCCGGTCGGCGAGCACCCCGCCGAGCGCCGGGCCGAGCAGGTTGCCGGCGCCGAGGGCGCCGAGGACGTACGAGGTCTCGGGGCCGGTGACACCCCGGTCGGCCAGCAGGAACACCAGGAAGGGGGTGACGAGGTGACCGAGCCGGTTGACGATCGTGCCGGCGAAGAGGGTCCAGACGGTGGGCGGGAGTCCGCGGAAGGTGGAGGGCATGGGACGAGCGTGCGGCCCTGTGCCCCGGGGCCGAATTGATTAAGCTCAGGCCGAATCCAACGGCAGCAGGGGGCGGCACGGCATGGAGTCCGAACTGAGTTTCTCCGCGGCGGACCTGGCGCAGACCAGGTTCGCGGTCTCCCCGATGTGGGAGGTAGTCACCAGCTTCCGGCTGCTGCGGGAGCCCACCGAGCCGACGCTGCACCGGCGTTGGGCCGCGCAGGTTCGGCCCCGGCTGATGCGGGCCGGCCTGGACCGGGGCTGGCTGGCCGCCCTGATCCCGGGTGACGGCTACCTCGCGGACTTCCTCAACCCGACCCCGGCCGGGCCCTTCCCCGAACTCGCCGACGAGCTGGCCGCCATCCGCCGCAGCACCCCCGAACAGGTCCGCGCCGACCTCGGCACGCTCCGCGCCAAGTCCGGCCCCTCGCCCCGGCGCAGGCTGCTCCACGAGGAGCCCGGGGCCGCGCTGGAGAAGGTGAGCGCCGAGATCGAGACGTACTGGGAGCTCGCGCTCGCCCCGTACTGGCCCCGCATCCGGCAGCTGCTGGAGGCCGACGTCTTCCACCGCGCCCGGCAGGTCGCCGAGCACGGCTCCGCGCACGTGCTGAACGAGCTCCACGCATCGGTGCGCTGGGACGCCGGGACCCTGCGCCTGGTCCGCAGGCACTGCCGGCTGACCCGGGACCAGACCGGCTCCGGGCTGCTGCTGGTGCCCTCCGCCTTCGCCTGGCCCCGTGTGCTGACCCGCTCGGTGGCGCCCGAGCCGCCCCAACTGGCGTATCCCGCACGGGGGATCGGCGCGCTGTGGGAGCCCCGTACGCCCGGCCCCGCCGCCGAGGCCGTCGCCGCCGTCCTCGGGCGCTCGCGCGCGCAGCTGCTGGCCGAGCTGGACGTCCCGGCCTCGACCACCCAACTCGCCCGCAGCTGCGGGCTGTCCGCCGCCGGGGTGTCCCAGCACCTCACGGCCCTGCGCAACGCGGGCCTGGTCACCGGGCACCGCAACGGCCGCTCGGTGCTCTACGCCCGAACGGCTGTCGCGGACGCCCTGCTGACCCCGCAGGGAACCCCGTGAACCCCTAGTCGAACCAGCGGTCGCGGGCCAGTTCCGCCGTGCGCGACGGGTCCTCCAGCAGCGCCGCCACCTCGAAGCGGCGCGGCCACTGGCCCGCCGCCCAGGCCAGGCCCGCCGCCACGCCCTCCAGGGTGGCCGCGTGCAGGGTGCCGTCCGGGGTGCGGCGCCAGTCCAGCTCGACGCCGCCCGCGATCAGCTCCTCGTGCTCCAGGTACGTGGCCGGCGTCGCAGCGCCCAGCAGGATCCGCACCGAGTCCGGTACGTCGTGCTCCTCGCCCGGCGTGGTGACCTCCGCCGGGACCGTCTGCGACAGCCGCCGCACCTGGAGCAGCTCCGCCAGGTCGGCCGCCCGCTCCGGGGACACCGGCAGCAGCGCCAGCCCCGCCGTCAGCGGCAGCAGGTCCGGGGCGTCCGCGATGACCGCGTCGGCCGCGTCCACCACGCGGACCTCCCCGTCCACGACGGCCCGCAGCTCGTCCGGGAGGGTCACCTGCTCGGGATCCAGGTCGGCCAGCGCCCCGTACAGGGCGTGCAGCTGCCGGTCGGAGACCTCGCGGTCCGGGTCGGCGAGGCGGCCCAGCAGCTCGGCCGCGCCGCCGGGCTCCTCCAGCAGGGCCGCCACCGAGGTGCGCACGCCCAGCGCCCGCAGGACCTGCTCGTCCTCGAAGCCGGTGGCGTCCGCCGAGGTGTACAGGCCCTCCAGCAGCGGATCCCCGCCCGCCGCGCGCAGCCCGGCCGGGCGGCGGCCGTCGAACACCGGGTGGTCGCGCAGCCACCAGGCGGTGTACGAGCGCACCGACTGGGTGGTGCCGTCCGGCAGCAGGATCCGTACGGGCTGGGTCAGGGCGTCGCGCAGCGGCGGCTGCGCCAGCATGGCCAGCGCCTGCGGCCAGCAGTCGTCGTCGACCAGGTCGAGGTCGCGGACGGCGATCAGCTCCGTGGCCACCGGCGGCACCGGGGTCTGCGGCAGCTGGTCCAGCAGGTCCTCGCACCACACGTCCACCGCGTCCAGCAGGCCCGCGTCGTCCGGCTCGGCGAAGTCCCCGTCGCGGGGCTCCAGTTCGTCGGGGTCGAGGACCACGTCGGTGGCGCGGACCAGCTGGAAGCCGGCCAGCACGCCCACGGCGGTCAGCGTGTCGGCGTCCCAGCGGGCGGCCAGTTCGGCGTCCACGTACGGGACCTCGTCCTCCCGGATCACCGAGGCCAACGCCGAACCGGGCAGCAGGAGTTCGCCCGCCGGGGTCAGTTCGCCGTCCTCGTCGGGCAGCGCCAGCGCGCCCAGCCAGGGCTCGTCACCGGGGGCCAGGTCGGCGTCGCGGACCAGGCCCAGCACCACCTCGGCCAGCTCGTCGGCGTCGAGGGCGTCCTCGTCCCAGATCTCCCCCGCGTCCAGCGAGGCGGCGACGGCCGCCCGCACCTGCGGGGTGGTCAGCACCGCGCGGGGCGTCGCCGGGAGCGCGCCCAGCTTCTCCAGCAGCGGGTGCGCGGCGTCCGGGTGGGCCACCTTCAGCCCGAGCCGGGCCAGGCTCGCCGGGGTGTCCGCGGCGGGCAGCAGCAGGTGCCGCGGCCCGATCGCGGTGCGGCCGTCGGCCAGCGGCACCGGGAGCCCGGACAGCCGGTCCGGGTCCACCCCGGCGAGGCTGTCGTAGAGCCGGTGCCACCAGTCCGGGGTGCGCTCGATACCGGCGATCCGCTCGATGGCGTCGCCCAGCGGCAGCCGGCCTACCCCCAGGGCGCGCAGCTCGGAGCGCCGCTCCAGCCCGGCCGGGAGCAGCGTCGGCAGCACCTCCGCGAGGACCCGCACGGTGTCGGCGCCCGCGCCCTCCACCACCTCGGCCTCGAAGGGGCGCAGGGCGGCGCGCTCCTCGGGCTCCTCGGCGGGCGCCGCGGGCGCGAGGAACGCCGTGCGGGGCAGCCGCTGGAGCACGGCCGCGCGCAGGGCCCCGTCGAGCTCGCCCTTGCCGAGCGGGCCGGGTACGAGGTCCACGAGCGCGGTGCTCACGGGGTCCCAGGCGCCCAGGAGTTCGGCGTAGGCGTCGGCCGCGCGCTCCACGAGGAAGTCGGTCAGCGGGCCCGGCGCGGGATGCCGGCGGGCGGTGTCCAGCGGGAGGGTCGCGATGAGCAGCGCGGGGATGCCGAGCGGCTCGTCGGTCGGGGTCGGCGCGTGCACGACGGGCGCGGTGGCCGGGCGTACGGGCGCGCCGTCGGTGTCGACGGGGACCGCCCAGGACACCGTCCAGACGGGGCGCAGCCGCTCCTCGACCGGGCGGTCGGCGAGCAGGGCGCGCTCGATGGCGCCGCTGTGGCGGACGGTGCGCCAGCGGTTGGTGCCGGTGCGGGAGTCCTCGATGACGGTGTACGGGCCCTCGTCGCGGCGCAGCAGCGTCCGGGTGCCGTCGGCCGGGGTGTCGACGACGACCTCGCGCAGCCCGGGCAGGGTGAGCAGCAGCGCGTCGTCGATGCCGGCGAGCAGCCGCTCGGCCAGGCCTTCGGCGGCGGCGTCGCGCAGCGGGAGGACCACGACCGTGTCGTAGTCCTCGGGCGCGGTGCCCTCGGCGGGCAGCGGGAGGCGCAGCAGCGGGACGTGGCCGTCGCGCCGGCGCAGCTCGTCGCCGAGGCCGGGGCTGCCGTTGGCGGCGTCGCGGGCGAGTTCGCGGGCCTCGGCGAGGGACCAGCGGACCCCGCCGTGGCGGCCCAGGACCGCCGGTTCGTCGGTGACGGCGAGGACGGCCGCGAAGCCGACGCCGAACCGGCCGACGGTGTCGCCGGAGCCGCCGCCTTCGCCGGAGCCCTTGGCGGGCTCCCGCTTGGCGGAGGCCCGCAGGGTGCTCAGCGACTCCACGCCCGTCGCGTCCAGCGGGGCACCGGTGTTGGCGACGGCCAGCACCGCGTGCCCGTCCTCACCGGGGTGCAGGGTGAGCCGCATCCGCCCCGGCACGCCGGCCCGCGCGGCGGCGTCTGCGGCGTTCTGCGCCAGCTCCACCACCAGCCGGTCCCGGTAGCCGCCGAGCGCCAGGTCCTCCTCGGCGTTGGCGTCCTCGCGGAACCGGGCCGGGCCCGCGCCCCACGCGTCGAGCACCCCGCGCCGCAGCCGGGCCGTGCCGAACGGGTCCACGCCGCCCTGTGCCGCCGTCACTCGCACGCTCACGCCGCTGCCTCCAAGAATCGCCGAGCCCTGAACGTCCCGAAGGTATCGCGGCCGGGCACGCGGGGTTTCGCCGGTGGGCCCGCTACGCGGCCGCGCCGTCGCCGCGCACGGCGAAGCCCCCGGGGACGCGGGGGTCGCCGGGGGCTTCGCGGGAGCGTCAAGCGGTCAGAGCTTCTCGATGACGTAGTCGATGCAGGCGGTCAGGGCCTGCACGTCCGCCGGGTCGATCGCCGGGAACATCGCGACGCGGAGCTGGTTGCGGCCGAGCTTGCGGTAAGGCTCGGTGTCCACGATGCCGTTGGCGCGCAGCACCTTGGCGATCGCGGCCGCGTCGATGTCGTCCAGGAAGTCGATCGTGCCGATGACGGCGGAGCGCTTGTCGGCGTCGACGACGAACGGGTCCGCGTACTTCGACGCCTCCGCCCAGCCGTACAGGTTCCGCGCGCTGGCCGACGTACGGCCGGTCGCGAAGTCCAGGCCGCCCTGGCTGTTGAGCCACTCCAGCTGCTCGTTCAGCAGGAAGAGGGTGGACAGCGCCGGGGTGTTGTACGTCTGGTTCTTCAGCGAGTTGTCGATCGCCGTCGGCAGCGAGAAGAACTCCGGGATGTGCCGGCTGCCGGAGGCGTGCACGCGGGCCGCGCGCTCCAGGGCCGCCGGGGAGAAGGCCGCCAGCCACAGTCCGCCGTCGGAGGCGAAGGACTTCTGGGGGGCGAAGTAGTAGACGTCGGTCTCGGTGATGTCCACCGGCAGACCGCCGGCGCCCGAGGTCGCGTCCACCAGAACGAGCGAACCGGCGTCGGCGCCCGCGACGCGCTTGATCGGCGCGGCGACACCCGTCGAGGTCTCGTTGTGCGTGTACGCGTACACGTCCACGCCCGCCTCGGCGACCGGCTCCGGGTGCGTGCCCGGCTCCGAGGAGATCACCGACGGCTCGTCCAGCCACGGCGCGAGCTTCGCGGCCTTGGCGAACTTGGAGGAGAACTCGCCGAACGTGAGGTGCTGGGACTTGCGCTCGATGAGCCCGGCGGTCGCGACGTCCCAGAAGGCGGTGGAGCCGCCGTTGCCCAGGATCACCTCGTAGCCCTCGGGCAGCGAGAAGAGGTCCCGGATGCCCTGCCGCACCGAGCCGACCAGGTTCTTGACCGGGGCCTGGCGGTGGGAGGTTCCGAGCAGGGAGGTACCGGTGGCGGCCAGGGCGTCCAGCGCCTCGGTCCGCACCTTGGAGGGGCCCGCGCCGAAGCGTCCGTCGGCGGGCTTGATGTCAGCGGGAATCTGGATCTCGGCCACGAGCGGAGCGTATCGGGTCCCGGTCCACCCTTCTCAGGCGCGTCCACCCGGTGAGACGCGTCCGGCCGGTGGGAGGCTGGGGCGGTGACGTCACCCGGGGAACTCGAACGGACATTGCGGGCGGAGCTGCGCGGAGAGGTGGACTTCGGGGCCGCCGCGCGGGCCCTGGCGACGATGGACGCCTCGAACTACCGGCGGGTACCGGTCGGGGTCGTCGCCCCGCGCGACGCCGAGGACGTGGCGGCCGCGCTGCGGATCTGCGCCGACGCCGGGGTCCCGGTGGTGCCGCGCGGCGGCGGGACGTCCATCGCGGGCCAGGCCACGGGCGTCGGCGTGGTCCTGGACCTCACCCGGCACATGAACGCGGTGGTCTCGGTGGACCCGGCGGCGCGGACGGCCGTGGTGCAGCCTGGGCTGGTGCTCGACCGGCTTCGGGACGCGGTGCGGCCCCACGGGCTGACCTTCGGGCCGGACCCGTCCACGCACTCCCGCTGCACGCTGGGCGGGATGATCGGCAACAACGCGTGCGGGGCGCACTCGGTCGCCTGGGGGACCACCGCCGACAACGTCGCCGAGCTCGCGGTGACGGCGTACGGCGGTTCGTCGTACCGGCTCGGGACGGGCTGGGCGGGCGCGCCGGCGGGCCTGCGGGAACTGGTGGCGGGGAACCTGGCGGTGTTGCGCACGGGCCTGGCCGGCGGGTTCTCGCGGCGGATCTCCGGCTATGGCGGCCTGGACGCGCTGCTGCCCGAGCGGGGCGTCGAGGTGGCACGGGCGTTCTGCGGGAGCGAGGGGACGCTGGGGGTGGTGACGCAGGCGGTGGTGCGCCTGGTGGAAGCGCCGCGCGCGCCGGTGCTCGCGGTGCTGGGCTACGCCGACGAGAGCGCGGCGGCCGACGCGGCGGCGGGGCTGCTGGGGTTCGGGCCGCTGACGGTGGAGGGCATGGCGCAGGACCTGGTGGGCCGGGCCCGCGGGCTGCCCCGGGGCGGGGCGTGGCTGTTCGTCGAGATGCCGGACGAGGGCGCGGCGCGGGCCCTCGTACGGGCCGCCGACGCGGCGGACTCCCGGTTGGTGACGGACCCGGCGGGGCAGCGGGCGCTGTGGCGGATCCGGGAGGACGCGGCGGGCACGGCGACGCGGATGCCGGACGGGGGGATGGCGTGGCCGGGGTGGGAGGACTGCGCGGTGCCGCCGGCCCGG
This sequence comes from Streptomyces sp. NBC_01551, assembly GCF_026339935.1. Lineage (NCBI taxonomy): Bacteria > Bacillati > Actinomycetota > Actinomycetes > Kitasatosporales > Streptomycetaceae > Streptomyces > Streptomyces sp. NBC_01551. The sequence goes on along the minus strand of NZ_JAPEPX010000001.1, from coordinate 2,822,622 downwards.
CTGGGGGCGTACCTGCGGGAGTTCCGCGCGCTGCTGGCGGAGCACGGGCTGCGGGGCACTCCGTACGGGCACTTCGGCGAGGGCTGCGTGCACGTCCGCATCGACTTCGACCTGGTGTCGCGGGCGGGGATCGCCCGCTTCCGCGCCTTCTCCACCGACCTGGCCGACCTGGTGGTCTCGCACGGGGGCTCCCTCTCCGGGGAGCACGGGGACGGGCAGGCGCGGGCGGAGCTCCTGCCGAGGATGTACGGGGCGGAGGTCATCCGGCTCTTCGGCGCGTACAAGGACGTGTGGGACCCGGCGGGCGGCATGAACCCGGGCATCCTGGTCCGCCCGGCCCGCCTCGACGAGAACCTCCGCTTCGCGGCGCTGCCGGAGACGGCGCTCGCGGGGGAGGTGGCCGGGTGCGTGGGCGTGGCCAAGTGCCGCTCCACGGATGTGGGCGGGGCGTCGGTCATGTGCCCGTCGTACCGGGCGACGGGGGAGGAGCGGCACTCCACGCGGGGCCGGGCGAGGCTGCTGCACGAGATGCTGGCGGGGGAGATCGTCACGGACGGCTGGCGCTCGCGGGAGGTCGCGCAGGCCCTTGACCTCTGCCTGAGCTGCAAGGGCTGCCGCAGCGACTGCCCGGTGGGCGTGGACATGGCCGCGTACAAGGCGGAGTTCCTCCACCACCACTGGGCGGGCCGCATCCGCCCCTTGTCCCACTACACCCTGGGCGGCCTCCCGGCCTGGCTCCACCTGATCGCCACCGCCCGCGCCCCCCGCCTGGCCAACGCGGCCACCCGCCACTTCCCGATCCCGGGCCTGACCCGCGACCGCCCCCTACCCCCACTGGCCCCCACCCCTTTCACCCGCTGGTGGCACTCCCGCCGGGCGGAGCCCGGGGCCGGGAAGGGGCGGGGCGGCGGGAGCCGCGCGCGGGGACACAGCGCCGGCCGCGTCACGTTGTGGCCCGACACCTTCACCGAGTACCTGTCCGCGGAGACCGGCCGGGCCGCCGTGCGGGTGCTGGAGGCCGCCGGCCTGGAGGTGTCCCTCCCCCGGCGCCGCGTCTGCTGCGGGCTGACCTACGTCTCCACCGGCCGGCTCGACCGCGCTCGCAAGGTGTTGCGGCGCACGCTCAGCGCCTTCGGCGAGCTACCCGACCGGCCCGTCGTCGTCCTCGAACCCAGCTGCGCCGCAGCGCTGCGCACCGACCTCCCCGCCCTCCTCCCCGACGACCCGCGCGCCCACCACCTCGCCGCGGCCGTCCGCACCTTCGCCGAGACCCTGGAGCAGTACGCCCCCCACTGGCAGCCGCCCCGCCTCGACCGGCCGGTCGCCGGGCAGACCCACTGCCACCAGCACGCCGTCCTCGGCGACACCGCCGACCGCCGGCTCCGCGACCTCGCCGGCCTCACCGGCGAGCTCAGCGGCGGCTGCTGCGGCCTCGCCGGGAACTTCGGCTTCGAGCCGGGCCACCACGCCGTCTCGATGGCGTGTGCCGAGGAACAACTGCTTCCGTCGCTTTCGGACGCGGACGCGAACGGCGCGGCGGTCCTCGCCGACGGTTTTTCCTGCCGTACGCAGATCGCCCAGCTCTCCCCGTACCGGGCCCGCCACCTCGCCGAGCTGCTCGCCGAGGCCCTGTAAGGGCAACAGGCACCGCCCCGCCCCGACCCTTACGCACCCCTTAGTCTGGATAAATGCCCGCACCCTCCTCATCCCTCACGAATGCCCCGGCCGGGACCCCGGCCGCCGCAGCCGCCCGCCCCTCCCCCCTGGGCCCGGTCGCGCTCGTGATCTCCGCCGGGATCTCGGTGCAGTTCGGTGCCGCCCTCGCGGTCATGGTCATGCCGAGGGTCGGCGCGGCGGGCGTCGTCACGCTGCGGCTGGCCGCCGCCGCGGTCGTTCTGCTCCTGCTCTGCCGCCCCCGGCTGCGCGGGTACTCCCGCTCGGACTGGACCACCGTCGTCTGGTTCGGCGTGACCATGGCCGGCATGAACGGCCTCTTCTACCAGGCCATCGACCGCATCCCGCTCGGCCCGGCCGTCACCCTGGAGGTCCTCGGCCCGCTGGCCCTCTCCGTCGTCGTCTCCCGCCGCCTGGTGAACCTGCTCTGGGCCGGCCTGGCCCTGGCCGGCGTCGTCCTGCTGTCCACGCACGGCGGCGGCTTCGGCGGCCTCGACCCCCTCGGCGCCGCCTTCGCCCTCGGCGCGGGCGTCATGTGGGCGGCGTACATCGTCTTCAGCGCCCGTACCGGCCGCCGCTTCCCCCAGGCGGACGGCCTCGCCCTGGCCATGGCGGTCGCGGCGGTCCTGTCCCTCCCGCTGGGCGCGGTCGAAGCCGGCTCCGAACTGCTGGCCCCCGGCACCCTGGCCCTCGGCGCCGGCGTGGCGGTGCTGTCGTCAGTCCTCCCGTACACCCTGGAACTGCTCGCCCTGCGCCGCCTCCCGGCCCCGACCTTCGCGGTCCTGATGAGCCTGGAACCGGCGATCGCCGCCTCGGCGGGCTTCCTGGTCCTCCACCAGGCCATGTCGGCGCTGGACGCGCTGGCGATCGCGCTGGTGATCGCGGCCAGCATGGGCGCGGTCCGCTCCCAGACCCGGACCCGTACCGCGACCCGGACCCGCGAGCGGTCGGCGGCGGTGGGCTGATGGGACCCGTCGAGGAGTACATCGCCGCCGCCCCGGAGGCCCGCCGCACGGCCCTGACCCGGCTGCGCGAACTGTGCCTGGCCGAGCTGACGGGCTTCGAGGAGCGCATGGCGTACGGGATGCCCGCGTACGTCCGCACCGGCGCGGAGGCCGGGGAGATCGCCTGGGCGAACCAGAAGCAGTACGTCTCCTTCTACCTCATGCGCACCGACGTCCGCGACGCCTTCACGCAGCGCCTCGCCGCCCACGACATGGGCAAGGCCTGCCTCCGTTTCCGCCGCGTGGACCGGATCGACTTCGACCTGGTCCGCGACCTCCTCCACGCCACGGCCACCGCACCCCCGGGCCCGGTCTGTCAGGCCGACGGCCCGCCCACCCGCCCACCCATCCGCCCGGCCGGCCACGGGGGTCCGGCCGGGCAGGGGTGACCCGTACGGGCCGCTCAGCCGCCCAGCGGCAGGTCCAGGCAGCTCGGCGTCGCCTCCGGGGAGGTGAACGACAGGGTCGCGCGCGGCAGGTTGGCGTCGCCGTAGAACGGGTCGAGCGCGTCGAACACCAGCAGCAGCCGGTGCCCGCGCGGGATGTCGTACGCGGTCGCCTGGAGCTCGAAGTCCGCGCTGATCAGGCGGTCGGCCTCGGGGCCGAGGTCCGTGTACGGGGCGTGCGTGACGATGCGCGCCGAACCGTCGGGCGCCTGGTCGAAGAGGTACGCGACGAAGCTGGATCCCGGGTTCGCGGCCCGGTACGTGACCCGCAGCCGGGGTACGCCGCGCAGCCGGGTGATCTCCTCCACCGGCGGCGTGGCCCACACCGCCGTGACCGTGCGGTCGATGTCGCGGGCCGGGTAGCTCTTCGGGCGCCCGGCCATCTCCGCGTACCCGGACCGCACGATCGCGTCGGCGACGGTCGCAGGGGTGTCGACCCCGCACAGCACGCGCGCGCTCCAGCCCGCCTCGGGCTTGCCGGTGAGCTCCCCGTCGTCGCCGAGGTACAGCCGACGGATCCCCTCGGTGAGCGAGTGCCAGCCGGGGCGCGGCTCCAGGGCCCGGCTCCACATGATCTCGCTGAGCACCTGGCCCTCGTCCGCGATGCCGGTGTCGATGCCCCGGAGGTGGTGGTCGAACCAGCGGTGGGCGTCGGTCCAGATCCGGTTGGGCAGGCCGAGCATGCCGGACATCTCGGGGCCGGCGTGGTCGCCGACGGAGAGGGCGAGCCGCTTGGGGCCGGTGAGCTCGTTGAACGTCTTCAGGGTCTGGTTGCCGGGGAAGAGCGTCTCGTGCCAGGCGTGCGAGAAGAACACCGGCACCTGGCGCCGGTTGAGCTCCTTGACGTGGTGCAGCGGCGAGCGCTGCTCCGCCCAGCGCAGGGTGCCGGCGATGTCCCGGTTGGCGAGGACGTTCTCGAACACGCTCTCCGTCTGCGGGCTCAGCCGCGCTCGCGCGGCCGCGCCGAGCAGCGCCTGCACGGCGGCGGTGTGGCGGGTGGAGTTCTCGTAGAACACCTCCCCGAGGTCGCCCCAGGTGCTGAGCGCCACCACCGCGTCGACGCGGGTGTCGTGCGCGGCGACGAGCTGGCTGATGCCGGAGCCGTACGAGTCCCCGAGGAAGCCGACCCCGGTGACCGGGCCCGCGGTGCGCTCGACGAGGTGGTCCAGGGCGCGGCTGCCGTCGGCGACGTCGAGCGGGCCGGCCACCTCGACCTCGCCCTGCGAGGCGCCGAACCCGCGCGCGGTGTAGGCGAGGACGTCGTAGCCGCGCGCCGCGAAGAGCGTGGCCTGGACGGCGTACGTGATCCAGCCCAGGTCCGTCCACGGCGAGGGCATCACGATCACGGGCCGCGGCTCGGGACCGGTGTGCCGCCACAGCGCGGCGTCGAGCAGGTCCCCGTCGGCGCCGGTGACCTTGCCGCGGCTGAACACGGCGACGGAGCGGAACGCGTCGATCTCGGCGGCCCGCGCGGGGGAGAGCCCACCGGGCTCGCCGGTTTCGAGGGCGGTGGCGTAGGCGGTGAGGGCGGTCGCGTCGAGTTCGGGATACAGCGATGCGGGAGACTGGTTGAAGTCGGCTGAGGCCACGTCAGTTCATCCTCTGCGTCGAATTCGTCGGGTGACACGAACGTGTGCGCGCTCTGGGCCCGGAGCGGAGCATTCAGTATCGGCGCGACATCGGCGACGTTTTCGCGGTTTTCCGACGTACGGCTGAAATCGCCCCCGCCGTGCGGGCCGGGCGCGGCGGGCCCGGGCCTGCCGGTGGCGGCGTGTCCGTCAATTTCCTTGCCGTTCTGGGCCGTTGCCGCGCCTGGCGCGATCGCGCCAGGCGCGGCAGCCGACGTCTGGATGACTCCGCGCCAAATCATGCAAGCATGCTTGATTGTTTTGGGTCGGGCTGCCAGTGTTCCCCTCACGCCGAGAAGGGGAGCGCACCGTGCCCGATCCGTCCGCCGTCGCCGTCTTCGCCGATCTTCGGGAGGAGGGGCGGGAACTCGAAGAGCTGGTACGGGAGTTGCCCGCGCCCGGCTGGGCCGAACCCACGCCCGCGCCCGGGTGGAGCATCGCCCACCAGATCGCCCACCTGCACTGGACCGACCGGGCCGCGCTGCTCTCGCTCACCGATCCCGGCGGGTTCGGGCGGATGGTCGAGGAGGCCGTCGCCGCGCCCGAGAGCTTCGTCGACGAAGGCGCCGCCGAGGGCGCGCTGTTGGCGCCCGCCGAGCTGCTGAACCGCTGGCGGGACACCCGTACCGACCTCGACGCGGCGCTCGCCGTCGCCTCGCCCGACATCCGCTTCCCCTGGTACGGACCGCCGATGAAGGCCGCGTCGATGGCCAGCGCCCGGCTGATGGAGACCTGGGCGCACGGCCAGGACGTCGCCGACGCGCTCGGGGTGCGCCGTACGCCCACGGCCCGGCTGCGGCACGTGGCGCGGATCGGGGTACGGGCCCGGGACTACGCCTACGCGGTACGGGGCCTGCCGGCGCCCGCCGCCGAATTCCGGGTCGAGCTGGTCGCCCCCGACGGGAGCGGGACGTGGACCCACGGCCCGGCGGACGCGGCCGAGCGGGTCACCGGCCCCGCGCTCGACTTCTGCCTGCTGGTGACCCAGCGGGCCCACCGCGCCGACCTGGCCTTGACGGCCACCGGCCCGGAGGCGGACCGCTGGCTGGACATCGCCCAGGCCTTCGCGGGCCCGGCGGGCCCCGGCCGCGCCCCGGTGGCCTCGCGGTGACCCGGCGCCCGCTGATCATCGGCAACGCCTCGGGCTTCTACGGAGACCGGTTCGGCGCGCTGCGCGAGATGCTGACCGGCGGCCCGCTGGACGTCCTGACCGGCGACTACCTGGCCGAGCTGACCATGCTGATCCTCGGCCGCGACCGGCTGAAGAACCCGGAGCTCGGCTACGCCAAGACCTTCCCGCGCCAGCTGGAGGAGTGCCTCGGGCTGGCGCACGAGCGGGGCGTACGGATCGTCACGAACGCGGGCGGCCTGAACCCGGCGGGCCTGGCGGACGCGGTCCGCGCGCTCGCGGCCAAGCTGGGCGTCCCCGCCTCGGTCGCCCACGTAGAGGGCGACGACCTGATGCCCTTCGAGGACGGGGCGCTGACCGCGAACGCGTACCTCGGCGGGGCCGGGATCACCGCCTGCCTGCGGGCGGGCGCGGACATCGTGGTGACGGGCCGGGTCACGGACGCGGCGCTGGTCAGCGGCCCGGCGGCGTGGTGGTTCGACTGGGCCCCGGACGACTACGACCGGCTGGCGGGGGCGGTGGTCGCGGGCCACGTCCTGGAGTGCGGGACGCAGGCGACGGGCGGCAACTACTCCTTCTTCACCCGGCACGACGTCCGCACGCCGGGGTTCCCGCTGGCCGAGGTCTGCGAGGACGGCTCGTCGGTCGTCACCAAGCACCCGGGCACGGGCGGGGTGGTGTCCGTCGGCACGGTCACGGCCCAACTCCTGTACGAGACGCAGGGCGTCCGGTACCTCGGCCCGGACGTGACGGCCCGGCTGGACACGGTGCGGCTGCGGTCGGTGGGGGCGGACCGGGTCGGGATCACGGGCGTCCGGGGCGAGGCGCCGCCGGCCACCCTGAAGGTGGGCGTGACCCGGATCGGGGGCTGGCGCAACGAGGTGGTGTTCGTCCTGACGGGGCTGGACGTCGAGGCCAAGGCCGATCTCGTCCGCGCGCAGTTGGCGGACGCGTTGCGGGACGTGGCGGTGGTGGACTGGACGTTGTCCCGGACCGACCACGCCGACGCGGCGACCGAGGAGACGGCGAGCGCGCTGCTCCGTCTGGTGGTGCGGGACCCGTCCCCCGACCCGGTCGGCCGGACCCTCACCGCCGCCGCGATCGAACTGGCCCTGGCCAGCTACCCGGGCTTCCACGTCACGGCCCCTCCGGCCCCGGCCCAGCCGTACGGCGTCTTCACCTCGACCGAGATCCCGGCAGCGTCGGTCCCCCACACGGCCGTCCTCCCGGACGGCACCCGCCTGCCCCTGCCTCCCGCGGCGCCGGCGGAACCCCCGGCGGCAGCCGGGGGAGGGTCCGGGGGCGCAGCCCCCGAAGGGGTCCGGGGCGCAGCCCCGGTTTCGGGAAGGGGCGGGGCGGGGGAAAGCCCCGCAGGGCCCGTACCGCCGCAGGTACCCGCGGGGCCCGTACCGCCGCAGGTACCGGCAGGGCCCGTACCGCCGCAGGTACCTGCGGAGCCCGTACCGCCGCAGGCACCCGCGGGGCCCACGGTCCGCGCCCCGCTCGGCGTATTGGCCGGGGCGCGCAGTGGCGACAAGGGCGGGGACGCCAACGTCGGCGTGTGGGTCGAGACCGACGCCGCCTGGGACTGGCTCCACGCCACGCTGAGCGTCGCCGCGTTCCAGGCCCTGCTCCCCGAGACCGCGGGTCTCCCCGTCACCCGCCACGCCCTGCCCCACCTCCGCGCCCTCAACTTCACCGTCCCCGGCCTCCTCGGCGACGGCGTCGCCTCCGGCCACCGTTTCGACCCCCAGGCCAAGGCCCTCGGCGAATGGCTCCGCGCCCGCCACACGGACATCCCCGTCGCCCTCCTTCCGCCCGCCCCCGCCCCGGAGGCCACCCCGTGACCCGTCTCGGCACCGCCGTCGACCCCCTCGCCCCCGAGTACGCTGCGGCCCGCGCCGCCGCGCTCGAACGGCTCGGTGAGCTCGCCGCCGAACACGACAAGGCCCTCGCCGGCGGCGGCGAGAAGTACACCGCCCGTCACCGCACCCGCGGCAAGCTCCTGGCCCGCGAGCGGGTCGAGCTGCTGCTCGACCCGGACACCCCGTTCCTGGAGCTGTCCCCGCTCGCCGCCTGGGGCAGCGAGTACCCCGTCGGCGCGTCCACCGTCACCGGCATCGGCACCGTCGAGGGCGTCGAGTGCCTGGTCACCGCCAACGACCCCACCGTCCGCGGCGGCGCCTCCAACCCCTGGACCCTCAAGAAGGCCCTGCGGGCCAACGAGATCGCCCGCCAGAACCGGCTCCCCTGCATCAGCCTCGTCGAGTCCGGCGGCGCCGATCTCCCCTCCCAGAAGGAGATCTTCATCCCGGGCGGCGCGATCTTCCGCGACCTGACGCGGCTGTCCGCCGCCGGGATCCCCACCGTCGCCGTCGTCTTCGGCAACTCCACCGCCGGAGGCGCGTACATCCCGGGGATGTCCGACCACACCATCATGATCAAGGACCGCTCCAAGGTGTTCCTCGGCGGTCCGCCGCTCGTCAAGATGGCCACCGGGGAGGAGAGCGACGACGAGTCCCTCGGCGGAGCCGACATGCACGCCCGCACCTCCGGCCTCGCCGACTACTACGCCCTCGACGAGTACGACGCCATCCGCCAGGCCCGCCGCGTCGTCGCCCGCCTCAACCACCGCAAGCCGCGGCCCGATCCGCAGCCCGCCGAGGAGCCGACGTACGACCCAGAGGAACTCCTCGGCATCGTCCCGGCCGACCTCAAGACGCCCTTCGACCCCCGCGAGGTCATCGCCCGCCTCGTCGACGCCTCCGACTTCGACGAGTTCAAGCCCCTCTACGGCACCAGCCTCGTCACCGGCTGGGCCACCCTCCACGGCTACCCGATCGGCATCCTCGCCAACGCCCAAGGGGTGCTCTTCAGCGCCGAGTCGCAGAAGGCCGCCCAGTTCATCCAGCTGGCCAACCAGCGAGACATCCCACTCCTGTTCCTCCACAACACCACCGGCTACATGGTCGGCAAGGAGTACGAGCAGGGCGGCATCATCAAGCACGGCTCGATGATGATCAACGCGGTCTCCAACTCCCGCGTCCCGCACCTGTCCGTCCTCGTCGGAGCCTCCTACGGCGCCGGCCACTACGGCATGTGCGGCCGCGCCTACGAGCCCCGGTTCCTGTTCGCCTGGCCCAGCGCCAAGTCCGCCGTCATGGGTCCCCAGCAGCTCGCCGGCGTGCTCTCCATCGTGGCCCGCCAGTCCGCCGAGGCGAAGGGGCTGCCCTACGACGAGGAGGCCGACGCCGGGATGCGCGCCTTCGTCGAGGCGCAGATCGAGTCCGAGTCCCTGCCGATGTTCCTGTCCGGGCGGCTCTACGACGACGGCGTCATCGACCCGCGCGACACCCGTACCGTCCTCGGCCTGTGCCTGTCGGCCGTCCACAACGCCCCCGTCGAGGGCGCCCGTGGCGGCTTCGGCGTCTTCCGGATGTGAGCCCGCACATGACGAACCTGACCTCCCTCCTGGTCGCCAACCGCAGCGAGATCGCCGTACGGATCTTCCGTACCGCCCGGGCCCTCGGCCTCGCCACGGTCGCCGTCCACTCCGACCCGGACGCCGACGCCCTGCACGTACGGGACGCCGACGCGGCCGTACGCCTGCCCGGCGCGGCCCCCGCCGACACCTACCTGCGCGGCGACCTGATCATCAAGGCCGCCCTCGCGGCGGGCGCCGACGCCGTCCACCCCGGCTACGGGTTCCTCTCCGAGAACGCCGACTTCGCCCGCGCCGTCGAGGACGCCGGACTGACCTGGATCGGCCCGCCGCCCGAGGCCATCGAGGCCATGGCCTCCAAGACCCGGGCCAAGGAGCTCATGCGCGCCGCCGGGGTGCCGCTTCTCGACCCCGTCGACCCGGCCACGGCCACCGCCGCGGACCTGCCGCTGCTCCTGAAGGCAGCCGCGGGCGGAGGCGGCCGCGGGATGCGCGTCGTGCGCGACCTCGACCGCCTGAAGGAGGAGCTGGAGGGCGCCCGCGCCGAGGCCCGCTCCGCGTTCGGCGACGGCGAGGTCTTCGCCGAGCCCTACGTCGAGCGCGGCCGCCACGTCGAGGTGCAGGTCCTCGCCGACGCCCGCGGCACCGTCTGGGCGCTCGGAACCCGGGACTGCTCCCTCCAGAGGCGCCACCAGAAGGTCATCGAGGAGGCCCCGGCGCCCGGCCTCCCCGATGCCCTGCGCGAGAGCCTCCACCAGGCCGCCGCGGCCGCCGCCCGCGCCGTCTCCTACCGGGGCGCCGGCACCGTCGAGTTCCTCGTCACCGCCGACGGCCGCCCGTACTTCCTGGAGATGAACACCCGCCTCCAGGTCGAACACCCCGTCACCGAGGCCGTCTTCGGCCTCGACCTCGTCGCGCTCCAGCTGCGCGTCGCCGAGGGCGGGGCGCTGCCCCCGACGCCGCCCGAGCCGAGCGGCCACGCCGTCGAGGCCCGCCTCTACGCCGAGGATCCCGCGCGGGACTGGCGGCCGCAGACCGGCGTCCTGGACACCCTCTCCGTCCCCGGCCGGGTCCGCGTGGACACCGGCTTCACCGACGGGGACACCGTCGGCATCCACTACGACCCCATGCTCGCCAAGGTCATCGCCCACGCCCCCACCCGCGCCGAGGCCGTCCGCGCCCTCGCCCGGGCCCTCGCCGAAGCCCGGATCCACGGGCTGACCACCAACCGCGAACTCCTCGTACGCTCCCTGCGCCACCCCGAGTTCGCTGCCGGACGCCTCGACACCGGCTTTTACGACCGCCACCTGGCCGCCCTCACCGAGGACACCCCGGACGCCGCCCGCGCACTGAGCCTCGCCGCGCTCGCCGCCGCCCTCGCCGACGCCGCCCCGGCCCCGGACGCGCCGCTCGCCGCCCGCCTCGGCGGCTGGCGCAACGTGCCCTCCCAGCCGCAGAGTCGCTCGTACCGGGCCGGCGAGAGCACGTACGAGATCCGCTACCACCACACCCGCGGCGGCCTCCCGGCCCCCGTCGACCAGCCCGGCGTCCGGGTCCTGGCCGCCGAACCAGGCCTCGTCACCCTCGAAGTCGACGGGATCCGGCGGATGTTCCACGTGAAACGCAAATCGAACAGCCCCCAGGTCCACGTCGACTCTGCGCTCGGCGCGCACACCCTGACCCGGGTGCCCCGGTTCGCCGACCCCCAGGACCGCACCGAACCCGGCTCGCTGCTCGCCCCCATGCCCGGCACCGTCGTCCGCGTCGCCGAGGGCCTCGCTCCCGGCAGCCCCGTCACCGCCGGGCAGCCCCTGCTCTGGCTGGAGGCCATGAAGATGGAGCACCGCATCGTCTCGCCCGCCTCCGGCACGCTCACCGCGCTCCACGCCACCACCGGCCGCCAGGTCGAATTCGGCGCCCTGCTCGCCGTAGTCCAGGAGGAACCGCTGTCATGAGCCCCGCCACCGCCACCACCGTCGAGACCGAAGAGCACAAGGCCTTGCGCGCCGCCGTCGCCGCCCTCGGGCAGCGCTACGGCCGCGACTACCTCACCCGCGTCGCCCGCGAAGGCGGCCACCCCGACGAACTGTGGGCGGACGCCGCGAAACTCGGCTACCTCGGCATCAACCTCCCCGAGGAGTACGGCGGCGGAGGCGGCGGCATCTCCGAACTCTCCATCGTCCTCGAAGAACTGGGCGCGGCCGGCTGCCCGCTGCTCATGATGGTCGTCTCGCCCGCCATCTGCGGCACGGTCATCGCGCGCTTCGGCACCGACGCCCAGAAGCGGGCCTGGCTCCCCGGCCTCGCCGACGGCAGCCGCACCATGGCCTTCGGCATCACCGAACCCGACGCCGGCTCCAACTCGCACCGCATCACCACCACCGCCCGCCGCGACGGCGAGGAATGGGTGCTCACCGGCCGCAAGGTCTTCATCTCCGGCGTGGACATCGCCGACGCCACCCTCATCGTCGGCCGCACCGAAGACGCGAGGACCGGCAGCCTGAAGCCCTGCCTGTTCATCGTCCCCCGCGACACCCCCGGCTTCTCCCGCTCCGTCATCGACATGGAACTCCAGGCGGCGGAGAAGCAGTTCGAGCTCGTCCTCGACGAGGTCCGGCTGCCCGCCGACGCGCTGGTCGGCGACGAGGACGCCGGGCTGCTCCAGCTGTTCGCCGGACTCAACCCCGAGCGCATCATGACCGCCGCCTTCGCCATCGGCATGGGCCGCTACGCCCTCGCCAAGGCCGTCGACTACGCCAAGACCCGCCAGGTGTGGAAGGAGGCCATCGGCGCCCACCAGGCCATCGCCCACCCCCTCGCCGCCGCCCACATCGAGCTGGAACTCGCCCGCCTGATGATGCGGAAGGCCGCCCACCTCTACGACGCCGGCGACGACATGGGTGCGGGCGAGGCCGCGAACATGGCCAAGTACGCTGCCGCCGAGGCCTGCGTGAAGGCGGTGGACCAGTCCGTCCACACGCTGGGCGGCAACGGCCTCACCCGCGAATACGGCCTGGCGTCCCTCGTCACCGCGTCGCGGGTGGCCCGCATCGCCCCCGTCAGCCGCGAGATGATCCTCAACTTCGTCTCGCACCAGACCCTGGGCCTCCCCAAGTCCTACTAGGACGGGTACCCCCGGGGCCCCCGGTCCGGCACGACGGGCCGTACCGGACCGGGCGGCCCGGTCGGCCGTCCGGCCGGCGGGGCGGCCCCGCACGATCCGCGTCACCCGCACAACCTCCGGAGGAGAACGGCATGTCCCCCCTCGTCGGCGCAGCGTTCACGCACGGCGTCACCACCCTCACGCTGGACTCCCCGGCCAACCGCAACGCACTGTCCGCGGCCCTGGTCGGCGAACTGCGCGCGGCCCTCGCCGCGGCGGGCGCGGACCCGGCCGTGCGGGCGGTCGTCCTCACCCACACCGGCAACACCTTCTGCGCCGGGGCCGACCTCAAGACGCCCTGCGACCCCGCCGACTTCCTGGCCCTGCTCCGGGAGATCGCCGAGCTGCCCAAGCCGGTCGTCGCCCGCGTCACCGGGCACGTCCGCGCGGGCGGCCTCGGCCTGCTCGGCGCCTGCGACATCGCCGCCGCCGGGCCGCGGTCCACGTACGCCTTCACCGAGACCCACCTCGGCGTCGTCCCGGCCGTCATCTCCGCGCCGCTGCTGCCCCGCCTGGACCCGCGCGCCGCCGCCCGGTACTTCCTGACCGCTGAGTCCTTCGACGCGGCCGAGGCCGAACGCATCGGGCTGCTCACCCTGCACGGCGAGGACGTGGACAAGGCCCTCGCCCCCGTCCTCGCCGGCCTGCGCAAGGCCGGCCCGCGCGCCCTCACCGAGACCAAGCGCCTGGTCACCGCCCCCGTACGGGCCGCCCTCGACCGGGACGGCGCCGCCCTCACGGAGCTTTCCGCCCGCCACTTCGCCTCCGACGAGGCCCGCGAGGGCATCAGCGCCCGCTTCGAGCGCCGGGATCCGTCATGGGCGCTGTGAGCGACACCGGGACCGAGAGCGACCCCGGGACCGAGCACGTCCCCAAGGCCGCCGCCGGCCCCAAGCAGGCGCGCAGCCGGGTCACCCGCCGCCACCTCCTGGAAGCGGCCGTCTCCTGCCTCGCCGAACAGGGCTGGGCCGGCTCCACCGTCGCCGTCGTCGCCGAGCGCGCCGGCGTCTCGCGCGGGGCCGCCCAGTACCACTTCCCGACCCGCGAGGACCTCTTCACCGCCGCCGTCGCCTACGTGGCCGAGGAACGCTCCGCCGCCCTGCGCGAGCTCTTCCACGCGGGGCCCGTGCCGCGTCCGGCGGTCGTCGAGGCCCTGGTCGACCTCTACACCGGCACCCTCTTCCGCGCCGCCCTGCAACTGTGGGTGGCCGCCTCCAACGAGGACCAGCTGCGCCCCCAGGTCACCGAACTCGAAGCCCGCGTCGGCCGCGAGACCCACCGCATCGCCGTGGAACTCCTCGGCGCGGACGAGTCGGTACCGGGCGTACGGGAGACCGTCCAGGGCCTCCTGGACATGGCCCGCGGCCTCGGCCTGGCCAATGTCCTCACCGACGACACCGCCCGCCGCGCCCGCGTCGTCGCCCAGTGGTCGCGCATCCTGGACGCCGCCCTGGGCTGACACCGCGCACGCCCGGAACGCCGGAGGCGCCGCATCCCGCTGTACGGGGTGCGGCGCCTCCGGCGCGTTCGGGCAGCGCCCTCGGGCCGAGTGCTCGGGCCGTGTGCTCAGGCCGGGTGCTCAGGCCGGGTGCTCGGGCCGTGTGCTCAGGCCGTCGCGGCGATGTCGTCGTAACCGGCGATCTCCCGCGGGTTGCGCACCCCCGGCCCGATGTAGCGGGCCGACGGCCGCACCAGGCGGCCCGTGCGCTTCTGCTCCAGGATGTGCGCCGACCAGCCGGCGGTACGGGCGCAGGTGAACATCGACGTGAACATGTGCGCCGGGACCTCCGCGAAGTCCAGCATGATCGCGGCCCAGAACTCCACGTTCGTCGCGAGCACCCGGTCGGGGCGGCGCGCGTGCAGCTCCTCCAGCGCGGCCTTCTCCAGCGCGGCCGCCACCTCGTAGCGCGGCGCGTCCAGCTCCTTGGCGGTACGCCGCAGCACGCGGGCGCGGGGGTCCTCGGCGCGGTACACGCGGTGCCCGAAGCCCATCAGCCGCTCGCCCTTGTCCAGGGCCTTCTTCACGTACGCCACGGCGTCGCCGGTGCGCTCGATCTCCTCGATCATGCCGAGCACGCGGGACGGCGCCCCGCCGTGCAGCGGCCCGGACATGGCGCCGACGGCGCCCGACAGGGCGGCGGCGACGTCCGCGCCGGTCGAGGCGATCACCCGGGCGGTGAAGGTGGAGGCGTTCATGCCGTGCTCGGCGGCCGAGGTCCAGTACGCGTCGACGGCCTTGACGTGCCGGGGGTCCGGCTCGCCCCGCCAGCGGATCATGAACCGCTCGACGACCGACTCGGCCTTGTCGATCTCCTTCTGCGGCACCATCGGCAGGCCCTGCCCGCGGGCGGACTGGGCGACGTACGACAGCGCCATCACGGCCGCGCGCGCCAGGTCGTCGCGGGCGGTCTGCTCGTCGATGTCGAGCAGCGGCTTCAGGCCCCACACGGGGGCGAGCATGGCGAGCGCGGACTGCACGTCGACGCGGATGTCACCGGAGTGGACGGGGATCGGGAAGGGCTCGGCGGCGGGCAGACCCGGGTTGAACGCACCGTCGACCAGCAGGCCCCACACGTTCCCGAAGGACACGTGCCCGACCAGGTCCTCGATGTCCACCCCGCGGTAGCGGAGCGACCCGCCTTCCTTGTCCGGTTCGGCGATCTCCGTTTCGAACGCGACGACTCCTTCGAGCCCGGGTACGAAGTCGGACATCAGGCGGCTCCTCAGATAGTGCGAACACGCGCGGCTCCCGGCGTGATTCGCGGTCCGGCGCGGTCATCCCCGTTGATGCCCGGCACGGCCGTCGGCGACCCCTCCGGGGCCCCTCGGACCGGCCCCAAGATTTTGGCGGTTCCGGATGGCGTGCGGAAGCGTGACATACGGCACACTGCCGGGCGCCGTCCTGCGGCAGGATGACCGGCGTGACCCATCAGGACCTTGATCCCGCCCTCATGCGCAAGCAGTACCGCTCGGAAATCGTCGCCGAGGAATCCCTTGAGGACGACCCCGTGCGGCAATTCACCCGGTGGTTCCAGCAGGCGGCCAACGCGCACCTCTTCGAACCGAACGCGATGATCGTCTCGACCGCGACGGCCGACGGCCGGCCCAGCTCCCGCACGGTGCTGCTCAAGCAGTTCGACGAGCGGGGCTTCGTCTTCTTCACCAACTACGGCTCCCGCAAGGGCCGCGAGCTCGCGGACAACCCGTACGTCTCGCTGCTCTTCCCCTGGCACCCCATCGCCCGCCAGGTCATCGTCACCGGCACGGCGACCCGTACCGGCCGCGACGAGACGGCGGCCTACTTCCGCTCCCGCCCGCATGGCTCCCAGCTGGGCGCGTGGGCCAGCGAGCAGTCCCGGGTGATCGCCTCCCGCGCGGAGCTGGACCGCCGCTACGCGGAGCTGGAGGAGCGCTACCCGGAGGGCGAGCAGGTCCCGGTCCCGCCGGAATGGGGCGGCTACCGCGTCGTCCCCGACGCGGTGGAGTTCTGGCAGGGCCACGAGAACCGCCTGCACGACCGGCTGCGCTACGTCCGCGACGGCGAGAAGTGGCTCGTGGAACGCCTCTGCCCGTGACGCCGGGCGGGCCGTACGCGCCGTAGGCGGGCCGTACGCGATGTACGCGTAAACGCAGGCGACCCGCGGGCTCTGGTTCCTCTCCTGCAGTGAGAGGAGCCGGCCGGACGTACCGGCGAGCCCGCGGGTCGGGTGACTGCTTGGGATTGGCGCCTGGCGAACCCGCCGGGCACCGCACTGGGTGCGTGCGACGACGGGCGCTTAGCCCGCAGCCACCTCACGCGTCCGGTTTCCGTACATTTCGGGAACCACCTCCCTTCTCGTGTACGACAGAGCCTAGGCACGCACCTCCGGCGCCACAACCATTTATTTCTGGCTTACGTCCGCGACGGGGACGCTTCCTGACCGGAATTCGCGTGCCCAATCCGCAGAAAGCGGTGTGGGATGCGTCACGTTCCAGTTCAATGATCTGACGTGCCGCACACGCGAACACCTGCAGGGGGTGCCAGGTGAGTGCTTCCGGACGTAGTGAGACCGCCGACGATCTGCTCGCAGCGCTGTTGGACGGGATGGACGCCGCCCTGTGCGCGTTCGACTCCGGCGGCGTGATCACCCACTGGAACCGCGAGGCCGAGCGGATCCTGGGCTGGTCCGCCGCCGAGGCGGTGGGGCGGCACGGGTTCGCCGGCTGGGCCGTACGGCCCGCCGACGCCCATGACGTGCAGGACCGCCTCATGTCCGCGCAGGACGCGCCGGGCCGCCAGGTGCACGAGTTCGCCCTGCTGACCAAGGACGGCGGCCGCGTGCTCGTACGGACCCAGTCCGCCGGGGTGCCGGGCGCCGACGGGAAACCCGCCGGCGTGTACTGCGCCTTCAGCGAGGTCCACGCGCAGATCGACCTGGAGCGCTCCATCGCCCTCAGCGAGGCGCTCATGGACGACGCCTCCTGGGGCGTCGTCCTGGTCGACGTGGACCTGCGCCCGGCCGTCGTCAACGCGCACGCCGCCCGCGCCTTCGGCTCCGGGCGCACCGCGCTGCTGGGGCGGCCGCTCGGGGAGCTGCTGGCCCAGGGCGTGGAGGAGCTGGAGGGCGCGCTCCAGCACGTCCTGGCCGAGGGGGCGCCGCCGGCCCCGGTGGAGCTGTGGGTGTCGGTGCGCACCCCGGAGGGCGTACGGCGGCGCTGCTGGCGGTGCGGGTTCCTGCGGCTGGGCTCGCCGCTGGCGGAGGAGCCGGTGCCGCTCGGCGTGGGCCTGCTGTTCCAGGACGTCACCGAGGCCCGCCGGGCCGAGCTGGACACCGGGCAGCTGCGCTTCCGCGCCAACCAGCTCCACCGGGCGGGCCGGGCCGCCGCCGAGTGCGAGGACGCGGCGGAGGCGGCCGCCGTACGGCTGGACTTCGCGCTCGCGGGGTTCGCGGAGCATGCGCTGGTCGACGTACTGGAGCGGCCCGGCGGCCCGGATTCCGAGCGGCCGCGGCTCGTCCGCTCGGCCGTGTCGCCGTCCGGGATGACGCTGCTGCTGCCGGGGCCGGGCGCGATCCCGGTGCGGTACGAGGCCGGACACCCGGCGTTGCAGGCGCTGGACCGGATCGGCCCGGTGCGCAGCAGCTCCCCGCGCGGCGGGGCGGACGAGGCCTGGGCGCGGGCCCGCCAGTGGCCGGAGGGAGCGGCGCACGCGCTGTCCACGGTGCTGCGCAGCCGGGGCCGCACCCTGGGCGCCCTGACCTTCCTACGAGGACCCTCGCGCCCGGCGTTCGAGCGCGCCGACGCCCTGTACGCGGAGGAGGTCGCGGCCCGCGTCGCGGCGGACCTGGACCTGGCGGCGCACCGGCCCGCGTAGCGGGTGTCCGGCGGATCAGGGTCCGCAGGCGGCCAGGCGGCCAGGCGGCCAGGCGGCCCCGGCGCCCGGCGCCACGGTCCTGAGTCCGCACCCGCCCTCGCAGGACGCGGCGCGCCGGGCGCCCGCCCGCCGGTCAGTGCCGGAAGAAGATCCGGTCGCCGTACTCCTTGAGCACGCGCCCGTTCCACTCGTGGCCGCCGTCCACGTTGCCCGAGCGCAGCAGCGGGGGCTCCACGCCGCGTGCGGCGAGTTCCCCGGCCGCCGCCGCCAGCACGGCCTGCATGATCGCGCTGGTCACGACGGTCGAGGCGGGGGCGAACGGGGCGTCGATGCCGTCCAGGCTCAGCTCGGCGTCGCCGACGGAGATCTTGCTGTCGAGGACGATGTCGCAGTGGTCCTTGAGGAAGGTGCCGGAGGCGTGCCGGGACTTGGTCTCCGTCGCGTACGCCACCGAGGTGACGCCGATGACCTTGAGGCCGAGGGCGCGGGCGTTCATGGCCATCTCGACCGGCAGGGCGTTGCGCCCCGAGAGGGAGATGATCACCAGGACGTCACCCGCGGTGGCCGGGCTGCTGTCCAGGACGGCGCCGGCGAGGCCGTCGACCCGCTCCAGGGCGCTGCCCAGGGTGGCCGGCATGACGTCGATGCCGACGGTGCCCGGGACGGCCAGGAAATTCATCAGGGCGAGCCCGCCGGCCCGGTAGACCACGTCCTGGGCGGGCAGGGAGGAATGGCCGGCACCGAACGCGAACAGCCGGTTTCCGGCCGCGACGGCCTCCGCGACGACCACGCCCGCCTCGGCGACCCGCTCGCCCTCCTCGTCCCGCACCCGCCCCAGCAGGCCGATGGCGGCGTCGAAGAACTGCCCGGCCAGCTTGCTCTCGCTCATACGCCGATGGCCCTTTCCGAAGTGCGATGCGGTGGGGTGCGCCGTTGGGGTGCCCGTGTCCGTGCCCGTGTCCTGCCCGTGCCCGTGTCCGTGCTCGCCGCTCACCGTGCGGTCTGGACCAAGGGCGTGTCAATACGGCCGTCAATCCCGGGGCTGAAGGGAGGGGAGGGGCGGGGGAGATGTCCTGTGGGTGCCCCGGGGGTGATCCACGGATGTCCAGGACTGCCCTTGACGCCCGGCACGGGACGGTTGTCGGCGCGATGCGTCAGAATTGGGGGCAGGGCCAGCGCACGCAATCCGAGGGGCACGAATGTCCGGACTGATCGATACCACGGAGATGTATCTCCGCACCATCCTCGAGCTGGAAGAGGAAGGCGTGGTCCCCATGCGCGCCCGCATCGCCGAGCGGCTCGATCAGAGCGGTCCCACGGTGAGCCAGACCGTGGCGCGGATGGAGCGGGACGGCCTGGTGGCGGTCGCGAGCGACCGGCACCTGGAGCTGACGGACGAGGGCCGGCGACTGGCGACGCGCGTGATGCGCAAGCACCGGCTCGCCGAGTGTCTGCTCGTCGACGTCATCGGCCTGGAGTGGGAGCAGGTGCACGCCGAGGCCTGCCGCTGGGAGCACGTGATGAGCGAGGCGGTGGAGCGGCGGGTGCTGGAGCTGCTGCGCCACCCGACCGAGTCGCCGTACGGGAACCCGATTCCCGGGCTGGAGGAGCTGGGGGAGAAGGCCGAGGCCGATCCGTTCCTGGAGGACGGCATGGTCAGCCTGAACGAGCTGGACCCGGGCACCGAGGGCAAGACCGTCGTCGTCCGGCGGATCGGGGAGCCGATCCAGACGGACGCGCAGCTGATGTACACGCTGCGGCGGGCGGGCGTACAGCCCGGTTCGGTGGTGAGCGTGACCGAGTCCCCGGGCGGCGTGCTGGTCGGCAGCGGCGGCGAGGCCGCCGAGCTGGACGCGGAGATCGCCTCCCACGTGTTCGTCGCGAAGCGCTGACGGCCGGCCGCTGATCCGGCCTCTGATCCGGCCTCTGACGTGGACGGCCCCGGCGCCTTTACGGCGCCGGGGCCGATCCTCCCCTGGTGACCTGGAGCCCCGAGCTCTCAAGGTCATCCCCTCGGACCGTCTTCCCCGAGCGGCCCGCCTCCCCGTTGAAAAGATCCCCTCGGCAGCGGCGGCCAATCCTTGAGGAAGGTCACTCGAAAGAGCGGTGTTGGCGGCGAGACAGGCATTTTCGAATACGGGTTCGATAGTCTGGCCGGGAGCGAAGGGGGTGCATCTGCGGTGGTACAGCGCATCGATGTGACGGGGTCCGGCGGCGTCCGCCTGGCCGCCTGGGAGTTCCGGGAACCGGCCGCCGCGGGTGCCGTGGCCGCCGTGGATCCCGACCGGCCCGCAGTGCTGTTACTCCACGGCCTGATGGGCCGCGCCTTCCACTGGACGGGTACCGCCCGCTGGCTCGCCGAGCGTCACCGGGTCGTGGCCCTGGACCAGCGCGGGCACGGCCAGAGCGACCGCCCGACCGTCGGTCCGTACACCCGCGAGGCCTTCGTCGCCGACGCGGAGGCCGTCATCGATCAGCTGGGCCTGGCGCCCGTCACCCTGATCGGCCACTCCATGGGAGCCCTCACCGCCTGGCAGCTCGCCGCCCGCCGCCCCGATCTGGTGCGGGCGCTGGTCATCTGCGACATGCGGGCCTCCGCCCTCGGCGAGGCCTCGCAGCAGGAGTGGGCGGACTGGTTCCACCGCTGGCCCCTGCCCTTCCCCACCCAGGACGCCGCCCGCCGCTGGTTCGGCGAGGACGATCCCCGGGTGGAGCGCCCCGACCCGGGCCGCGGCGCGTTCTTCGCGGAGGTCATGCACCAGGCATCGGACGGCTGGCGTCCGCTCTTCTCCCGCCGCCAGATGCTGACCGCGCGCGAGACCTGGGTGCACGACGCGCACTGGGAGGAGCTCGCGCAGGTCGGCTGCCCGACGCTGGTCGTCCGGGGGCTGGACGGCGAACTCGGCCGCGCGGAGGCCCAGGAGATGGTCCGGGTCCTCCCGGAGGGCCAGTACGCCGAGATCCCCGACGCCGGGCACTACCTCCACTACGACCAGCCCACCGCGTGGCGCGCGGTGCTGGAGCCGTTCCTGGACGGGGTCAAGAGCAGTCCGTGAAGCCCGTGAGCCCGTGAGCCCGTGAGCCCGTGATCCCCCGTCACCGCGGAGCCCTCAGGAGGCGAGTACGAGGGCTCCGATGACGGGGGCCGCGTAGAGCAGCGGGAAGGGGATGTGGGCGTACGAGCGGGCGCGGATGACGGTGACGACGGCGCCCGTGAAGTACAGGACGAGGGCGACGGCGGCGACGACGCCGATGACGGGCACGAACAGCCCGAGCAGCAGTCCCGCGGCGCCGGCGGCCTTGGCCGCGCCGAGCCAGGTCCACCAGCTGCGGGGGACGCGGTACGCGGTCATGGCCTCCACGACCCAGGCGGCGCGGGAGAGGAGCGAGTAGCCCGAGAAGCCGGCCATGGCGGCGGCGAGAACGGTGACGGCGGTGGCGGCGGTGGAGATGGACATGCGGGGCGCTCCTCGTCAGGCGGTTTCAGTTCGACACCCCACTGACGAACCGGGCGGCGCGAGTGTGACGGCCCTACGCGTCGGGTTCGGTGGGCCGGGTGCGGCCCCGGGTGAAGGCGGCGGTGAAAGCGGCGTCGCCGAGGGTGGTGCGCAGGCGGGCCGTCGCGCGGTCCACGTCGGCGCGTTCCGCCTCGGGCAGGGGCGTGCCCGCGGACTTCCGCAGGGCGGCGGCCGCGCCGAGGAGGGTCGCGGCGTGGGCCGCCCGGCCCGCGGGCAGGGCCCCGGCCAAGCCCTCGAAGGCCAGCGCCAGGGCGCGGGGGTCGCCCGACCGGCGGGCCGCCGCCAGGCCCTCGCGGTGCCGTTCCTCGGCGCGCCCGCGGTCTCCGCGCAGCTCGGCGACGTACCCGAGCTGCGCGAGGACCAGCGCCGCCCCGGAATCGACCCCGAGCCGCCGGTTCCACTCCAGCCACGGCAGCAGCCGGGCCTCGGCGGCGTCCAGGTCGCCGTCGCGGCGGGCGCCGAGCGCCAGGCCGATCTCCGCGAACTGTTCGGCGGGGCGGTGTGACTGCTCCACGGCGAGCCGCCGGGCCCGCTCGTGGAGTTCCGCCGCGCGGGTGGTGTCGCCGGTCAGCAGGGCGATCCGGCCCTGCCGCGCCAGCCGGAAGGAGACCTGCGTCCAGAGCTCCAGTTCCTGCGCACTGCGTACGCCCTCCCGGTGCAGCCGGGCGGCGGTCGGGTAGTCGCCGGCCAGCTCGGCGAGCACACCGAGCTGCTCGGAGGCCTGCAACTGGCCCCACCGGTCACCGAGTTCCGCGAACAGCGCGGCACTGGCCTCGGCGTTGCGCCGCAGCTCCGCGAGGTCGCCCCGGTAGAGCGCCCGCGTCGCGAGAGCGTTGAGCGCGGCCGCCTCCCCCCACCGGTCCCCGACTCCCCGAAACTGAGCCACAAGCCGGTCGAGGCCCGCGCAGGCGTGGCCGCGGGCGGGGTGGCCCTCGCCGGGGTCGCCGCCGCCGGGGTGGCCGCCGCCGGTGGGGCCGCCGGCGGTGGGGCCCTCGCCGCCCTCTCGCGCCCCGCCACCCTCTTCCGCCTCGCCGTCCTCTCGCGCCCCGGCGTCCTCTCCCGCCCCGGCCCCGGCCCCGGCATCGGCGAAGCCGAGGCGGGCGAATTCCAGGAGCCAGCGGCCCCGCGCGTCGGCGGATTCCAGGTCCGCTTCCCCGGGCCCGTCCGGGGTGCCCGCCAGGGCTGCGAAGGCCGCGCGGCGGGCGTGGGCGCCGGCGACTGCCGCCCCGGAGGCTCCGGTTGCCGTCGCGCACGCCAGCGCGGCGTCCAGCGCCGCGCGCGCCTCGGCGATGCGGCCGCGCAGGCACCAGTACCAGGCCAGGGCGTTGACCAGACGCAGGGCCAGATCCCCGGCCCCGGCCGCCACCGCGTGGTCCAGCGCGGCCCGCAGGTTGTGGGACTCGTCGTCGAGCCGGCGCAGCCATTCCCGCTGGCCGGGGCCGTGCAGATGGGACGCCGCCCGCTCGGCGAGGGCGGTGCAGTGCTCGGCGTGCCGCAGCCGCACGGCGTCCGCCTCGGCGGCGCCCGCCTCCGCGAGCCGCTCCAGCCCGTACGCGGTCACCGATTCCAGCGTCCGCAGGCGCGCCCCGTCTCCCCCGTACGCCGTCGCCACCAGCGAGCAGTCCACGAGCCGCGTGACCAGGTCCAGCACCTCGTCCGTGCCGATCTCCCCGCCCGCGCACACCGCCTCGGCCGACTCCAGGGTGAAGCCGCCGCAGAACACGGCCAGCCGCCGCAGCGCCACCCGTTCGTCCGGCTTCAGCAGCTCCCAGCTCCAGTCGATGACCGCCCGCAGCGTCCGCTGCCGCGCGGGCGCGTCCCGGCGTACCTGGTTGAGCAGCCGGAACCGGTCGTGCAGCCGGTCGGCCAGCGTGTGCACCCCGAGCGCCCGGACCCGGGTGGCCGCCAGTTCGAGGGCGAGCGGGATGCCGTCGAGGCGGCGGCAGATCAGCGCCACCGCCTCGGAGTTGTCGGGGCTCAGCGTGAACCCGGGCGCAGCGGCCGCCGCGCGGGCCGCGAACAGCCGCACGGCCTCGGCCTCGGGAAGCGGCGCGACCGCCTCCAGCACCTCGCCGGAGAGCGCCAGGGGCTCCTGACTGGTGGCGAGGACCCGCAGCCCGGGAGCCCGCCGCAGCAGCTCCCCGGCCAGCGTGGCGACGGCTTCCACGACGTGCTCGCAGTTGTCGAGTACGAGGAGCAGCCCGCGCGCTCCGATCGCCTCGGCCAGCCGCTCCCGGGCGGCGTCCTCGCCCCGCGCCCCGGATCCGCCGGCGCCGTCGGCGTCTTCGCGCACCCCGAGCGCGGCGGCGACCACCGCGGCCACACTCCCGCGCGCCCCGGCGAGTTCCACGAACCACACGCCGTCGGAGCACGCGGGCGCGTCCGCCAGCCGGGCCGCCGCCGCCAGCGCGAGCCGGGTCTTGCCGACGCCGCCGGGCCCGGTGAGGGTGACGAGTCGGCCCGCCTCAACGGCCGCGCACACCCGGGCAACGTCCTCCTCCCGCCCAACGAGCCCCCCGACGGACGCGGGCAAACCACCCCCGACCCACACCCCGGCCCCCGCCGCAGCCCCTGCGGCCCCAGCCCCGGAGGCCTCCGGCCCCGCCGCTGCGGCCCCCGCCTGCGGCGCGGCTGCCCCCGGCCCCGGCCCCGGCGCGGCTGCCCTCCGCCCCGGCACCCCCGGCTCCGCCCCGGCCGCCTCCGCCCCTGGCGCGGCTGCCTCCGACTCCGGTACGGCCGTCATCGCCCACGGCTCCGGCGCGGCGGCCTCCGGCTCCGGCGTGGTCGCCCTCCGCCCCGGCGCCTCCGGCCCCGGCGTGGTCGCCCTCCGCCCCGGCGCCCCCGGCTCCGCCCCGGCGGCCCCCGCCCTCGGACCCGGCGCCCCCGGCCCCGGCCCCGGCGCCCCCGGCCCCGCCCCCGGCGCCCCCGGCCCCGCCCCCGGCGCCCCCGGCCCCGGCCCCGGCGCCCCCGGCGCCACCGGTGCCGCCGCCGTCGGGTCCTGTCGGAGGATCGCCTCGTACAGTGCCGCCAGCTCCGGCCCCGGGTCGATGCCGAGTTCCTCCGCGAAGCGGGTCCGTACCTCCCCGTACACCGCGAGCGCCTCGCTCTGGCGCCCGGCGCCGTACAGGGCCCGCATCTGCGCGGCCCGCAGCCGCTGGCGCAGCGGGTGCTCCCCGGCGAGCCCGTTCAACTCATCGGCGAGAGCCGCGTGTTCACCCAGCTCCAGCCGGGCTTCCGCCAGCTCCTCCCGCACCGTGACCCGCTGCTCCTCCAGGCGGGCGACGGCCGCGCGGGCGAAGCCGGCGTCCCGGACATCGGCGTAGGCCGGCCCGCGCCACAGCCCGAGCGCCCGCGTCAGCAGGGCCGACTTCGTCCGTACGCCGGACTCCTCGCGGGCGCGGCCGGCGAGTTCCTCGAACCGGGCGGCGTCCACCGCCTCCCCGGACACCCGCAACGTGTAGCCGGCCGGGCCGTACCCGACCAGGGCGCGGCCGCCGTCCTCGGCCCCGGCGAGGGTGCGGCGCAGCTGGGACACCTTGGTCTGGAGGGTGTTGCCGGGGTTGCCGGGGGCGTCCTCGCCCCACAGGTCGTCGATCAGCCGGTCCACGGCCACGGGCCGCCCGTGGTGCACGAGCAGCGCGGCGAGCAGCGCCCGTACCTTCGCCTCGGGCACGGGGACGGGAGTCCCGTCGTCCGTCCGTACGGTCACTGGCCCGAGCACCTCGAAACGCATGCGGGCCACGGTACTTGGGGGCCGTGCGCGGACCGTCAGCGATCCGTGCGCGGCCTCTCGCATGGTGTTCCTGTCACCGCGACCGCGACCGCGACCGAGCGGCCCGAACCCGAAGGGAACACCCCCATGACCACCACCGCCACCCCCCGCACCGTTTCCCGCGAGATCCGCCTCGCCTCCCGCCCCGTCGGCGCCCCGGCGTCCGGGAACTTCGCGCTGGTCACCACCGAGGTCCCGGCACCGGCTGAGGGTCAGATCCTGGTGCGCAACACCTGGATGTCGGTGGACCCGTACATGCGGGGCCGGATGGACGACGCCCCCTCCTACATCCCCCCGTTCGCCCTCGGCGCCGCCCTGGAGGGCAGTGCGGTCGGCGAGGTGATCGCCTCCCGGGACGCGGCGGTGCCGGTCGGCTCGACCGTCTCGCACTTCCTCGGGTGGCGCGAGTACGCCGTCCTGGACGCGGCGGCGGCGACCGTCGTCGACACCGGGATCGCCACGCCGGCGGACTACCTGGGCCCGCTCGGCACCACGGGCCTGACCGCGTACGCCGCGCTGACGCGGACCGCGCCGGTGAAGGAGGGCGACGTGGTGTTCGTGTCGGCGGCGGCGGGCGCGGTCGGCAGCGTCGCCGGGCAGCTGGCGCGGCAGCTGGGCGCGTCCCGCGTCATCGGCTCGGCGGGCGGCCCGCACAAGACGAGGAAGCTGCTGGACGTCTTCGGCTACGACGCGGCGATCGACTACCGGCAGGGCGACCTGCCCGGCCAGCTGGCGCAGGCCGCCCCCGAGGGCATCGACGTCTACCTCGACGCCGTCGGCGGCGACCACCTCCAGGCGGCCATCGGCGCCGTCCGGCAGGGCGGGCGGATCGCGATGGTCGGCGCGATCAGCGGCTACAACGCGTCCGCACCGGCGCCGGGCCCGGACAACCTCTTCCGGGCCGCCGCCCGCGAGGCGACCCTGCGGGGAATGCTGGTCTCCAGCCACTTCGACCTGTTCCCGGAGTGGATCGGCAAGGCGGCGTCCTGGCTGGCCGACGGCACGCTGCGTACGGAGGAAACCGTCACCGAGGGCATCGAACACGCCCCCGACGCCTTCCTCGGCGTCCTGACCGGCGCCAACACCGGCAAGATGCTGGTCCGCCTCTCCCGCTGACCACGCGGCCGCGCGGCCCCGAGCGGTGCCCGACCAGGCCGCGACCGCGCCGCGAGCGAGGGCGGGCAGATTTTTTCCGCTGCCCCGTCACATCCTCGCGGAGCGATCCGTCAACCCAGTGACGGAAGCGAACCGCACACCGAGGAGACACCACGATGAACGCTCGTATGAAGAACCCGGCCATGGTCCTGCCCGACGCCATGACGGGCATCCAGAACCTGTACAAGGCCATGCACAAGGGCGGCGTCCCGCAGCAGACCATGGAGCTGGTCCACCTGCGCGCCAGCCAGATCAACGGGTGCAGCGCCTGCGTGTTCGCCGGGGTGTCGGGCGCGAAGAAGGCCGGGGAGACCGAGGAGCGGCTGCACCAGGTCGCGGCCTGGCGCGAGGCGCCCTTCTTCACCGACGCCGAGCGCGCCGCCCTCGCGCTGACCGAGGCCGCCACCCGGATCGCCGATCGCCCCGGTCAGGCCGTGCCGGACGACGTCTGGGACGAGGCCGCCGACCACTACACGGAGGAGCAGCTCTCCGCGCTCATCCTGATGATCGCCATGACCAACTTCTTCAACCGGATCAACACCACCATCCAGGAGCCGGCCGGCGCCAACTGGGGCTGAGCCGCCTCCGGCTGCCGCGTCTACTCGGTGCGCGGCAGCCAGCCCCGCTGGACGGCGCGCACGCCGAACTCGAAGCGGCTCGCGGCGCCCAGCCGCTCCATCAGCCCGTTCGCCAGTCGGCGGGCCGTGCGGGGGGAGACCGCGAGGCGCTTGGCGATGGCCTCGTCGGTCAGGCCCTGCGCCAGCAGCCGGATCACGGTGCGCTCCTGCGCGCTGAGCCCGCCCGCGTCGCGTTCCTCCGAGGCGCCCAGGGTGCGGGCGCCGGACCAGACGTTCTCGAAGAGCGCGCACAGGGCCGTCAGCGTCCCCTGCCCGGTGAGCACGACGGCCGCCGCCGCGCTGTCGTCGCTGCTGACCGGGATCACGGCGATGGTCCCGTCGAAGATCATCATGCGGGTCGGCAGGTCCGGGGCGGTCCGCACCTCCCCGCCGAGCTCGCTCAGCCACTCCGCGTACGCCACGGTGCTCTGGCTGTTGCGCACGCTGTCCTGGAACAGCGACCGCATCCGCACCCCGCGGCTCAGCAGCACCGTGTCGTTCTGCTTGGAGGCCTCCAGGGTCTCCGGGCGGTGGCCCCCGCCCGGGGCGAAGGTCATCAGTTCGCTCTGGAGCCCGTGCGCCAGGCCGGAGATCCGGTTGCGGATCTCGTCGAGGCCGACGAGCTGCTCGACCCCCGGGCTGGTGGCGGCCGGGCTGAGGTCGGCGTACTCCGCGATGAGCTGCGCGGCGGCCGCCCGTGAGGCCTCGATGCGCAGCTGCTGGGCCGCGAGTTCCGCCTGCTGGCGGGCCATCAGGATCTCCATGCCGACCTCGGGCGAGACGGCGCGGAGTTCTCCGGCGTTCTCGTAGGACGGCCGGATCAGGGCGAGTTCGCTGAGCGTGTCCAGGCTGCGCCGGATGTCGGCGTCGGACACCCCGAGACGGGAGGCGAGCGCGCTCACCCCGTCGCGCGGCGCCGCGAGCATGGTGCGGTAGACGGCCTCCGCAGTCGCGTCGAGGCCAAGAGTGGCCAGCACAGTCCCCCCGGTGTGTGCCGTATTGATCGAAGTCGGTCAGATCATCGCACGCGGGAGCCTTGCGGACCATGAGGTGGACGGTTCCGTCCAGGGCCCGAAGTGTCCACCTTCGGGGCCTTCGCGAGACGGGCGGCATTCGCCAGGCTGGGGTTCATGTACCTCGTTCACGCCGGCCTCCGGGCTTCCGCGCCCGGCGCCCAATTCCCCGTTGCCGCAGCCGAGTTGATTCGCTCGGTCGCCGACGCCGACGGCCTCCCCGCCGAGCACGTCTCCGCGCATCCGCACGCCTTGCCCGACCCCGTCGTGGGCGTCTTCCTGCTCGCCGACAGCCTCGGGGAGGCGGAGCGCCGCGCGGAGGCGCTCTGTCGGCGCGCCCTCGACGTGGTGCCCGCGCTGCGCGGCTGGACGCTCACCCGGGTCGGGGCACCCCTGGTCACGCCGTACTACGAGCGGCTGCTGCTGTCCCCTTCCGGCCCCGCTGGCCGGATCGGGTCAGGGCCGCTTCCGTCCATCTGAACCCCCTTCCAACCGCTCTGACCTGCGACGAAAGTAGTGATCGCCAGCAGGGAGCAACACGGAAACCCGGCCGGCACCACCGGATGAGACGTCACCGCGGGACGCGAATCCGGACGACCACCCCTTCCGTTCCAGCTCTCGCAAAGGACCACTGCCATGCTTCGCACCCGCCTCGTCAAGGCCGCCGCGGTCACCACCCTTGCCCTCGCCGCCATCACCCCCGCCCTGACGGCCCACACCGCCGGCCAGAGCAGCCACGTCTCCGCCACCACCGCCTGGGAGACCGCCCCGACCGGCAAGAACACCACTGCCTGGGAGTAGCCGCCCCGCCGCCGCAGCGGCCCTTTCGCTCCACCGAGCCTTCGCTCCACCGCGCCTCGCCCCACCCGCGCCGACCGGCCCAGCGTCTGACAGCTGCTCCTGCAGGGCAGCCGTCCACGTGCCACGGCGCAGCTCGACCCCTTCGGCCTCGATCAGGCCCGCCCGCGGACGGTCACCGACACCGTCACGTCACCGACACCGTCACCGCGGCGCTCTCAGACTTCCTTCCTCGCCTTCAGGAGCTTCGCCATGTCCCGCAACCTCAAGACCATCGCCATCCGCCTCACCTCCGCCTCGGCCCTGGCCGTGACCGCGCTGACCACGGTCGCCATCTCCCCGGCCGGAGCCTCGCCGCTCACGGACGGCATCTCGTCCACCGCCCAGGCCGAGAACGGCAACGGCGCCTGTGCCCACGGCGGTTACGTCGGCGGTCCCAACCAGAGCAGCAGCTGCCGCGGCGGCACCACCAGGACCCACGCCTGGTGCGCCGACTTCGCCGGCTGGGTCTGGGCACGCAACGGGGTCACGGGCCTCGGCACCCTGGACGACCGGGCGGCGAGCTTCATGGACTACGGCAAGAAGTACGGGACGCTGTCCAACACCCCGCACGTCGGCGACGCCGTCGTCTACAACTACAACGGCAGCGACTACGCCGACCACGTGGCCGTCGTCACCGGCGTCTCCGGCAACACGGTCACCATCACCGGCGGCAACCAGGGCGGCTACCCGGGCCACGTCAGCACCTACTCCACCACCAAGTGGAGCGTCGGCTCCTCCCCCTGGGGCCAGCGCATCAGCGGCTACATCTCCCCGGCCGGCACCTCGACGCCCAGCTACCCCAACCCCGCCTCGCTGCCGGCCGGCACTCTGGTGAAGTCGCCGAGCGGTCCCGACGTCAAGGTGATGATCGCCGGATCCGGTGTTCCGGTGGCGGCCTCCGACGTCACCCCCGACAAGTACGACCTCAGCAAGGTCGTCACGGTCGACGACACCGCGTTCCGGGCCCTGCCCAGCGCCCCGCCCGCTGGCACCGTGGTCCACGACCAGGCCGGCGGCAACGCCCGCTACGTCATGATCGACGACGCCGCCCTGCTGATCGGCGCCGAGGACTGGACCGCCGCCGGCTACAACAACCGCGCCGACATGGGCGTCCCGACCGCCTGGCTGAAGGCCGCCGCGCAGCGCACCGTGCCGACCGGCATCGTGGTCATGGACCAGACCGGCACCGACCCGTCCCGCTACGTGATGGTCGACGGCGCTGCCCTGCACATCTCGGGCGCCGAGTGGACCGAGGACAAGTACAACGAGCAGACCCTGATGGGTGTCCCGGCCCAGTGGCTGAAGGCCGCGATCGCCAAGTCCCCCTCGAACGACAACGTGCTCATGGACCAGTCGGGCACGGACCCGTCCCGCTACGCCATGCTCAACGGCGCGGCCGTGCCGATCTCGGGCGCCGAGTGGACGGCCAACGGCTACGACAAGCGCACCCTGATGGGCGTCCCGGGTGACTGGCTGGCTTCCACCGTCGGCAAGAAGGTCGCCAACGGCTCGATCGTCAAGGACGTCTCGGGTGCCGACGCCACCGTCTACGTGATGGCCGGCGGCGTCGCGGTCCCGCTGACGTACGCCGACTTCACGGCCTTCGGCTACGACAAGCGTCCGCTGGAGGGCGCCCCGGGCACCTGGCTGAAGTCGGCGGCGGCGCAGGCCGCCCCGGTGGACGGCACGATGCTCCTCTCCCCGGACAGCAACACGGTGTGGCAGGTCACGGGCGGCAAGAAGAAGGCCATGACTGCCGACCAGTTCGGTGCCGGCAAGCTCAGCTTCGACGACGTGGTCAGCGTCCCGACCGCCTTCACGGCGAAGATCCCGACCGCCTCTTGAGCACCGGTCGCCTGAGCACCACCTGAGCACCGCCTCCTGAGCACCACCCCCGAGCCGCCCGGCCCCGCCGGCCGGGCGGCTCGGACCGGCCCGCCCGGCCCGCCGCCCCCGCCCCGCCCCGCCGCCCGAAGGAAACCCCGATGCGCTCCGTCGCCGCCCGCAAGAACTCCGTCCTCGCCGTCACCGCCACCGCCCTCCTCGCCGTCGCCGCCCCGCTCCTGACGAGCACCGGCGCCTCGGCCGCCTCCGTCTCGACCTGGGACAAGGTCGCCCAGTGCGAGGCCAGCGGCAACTGGAGCATCAACACCGGCAACGGCTACTACGGCGGCCTCCAGATCTCGATGTCGACCTGGCGCGCCTTCGGCGGCACGCAGTACGCCGCGTACCCCCACCAGGCGACGAAGCAGCAGCAGATCCTGACGGGCGAGAAGATCCTGGCCGGCCAGGGCCAGGGTGCCTGGCCGTCCTGCGGCCCCGCCGCCGGTCTCGGCGCCGACCACGCCAACCCGTACCCGAGCGCCCCGTCCTACCCGGACCCCTCCACCCTGCCCGCCGGCACGCTCGTGAAGTCCCCGAACGGCCCGGACGTCAAGGTCATGATCAGCGGCGCCGGCGTCCCGGTCGCGGCCTCCGACGTCACCCCCGACAAGTACGACCTGAGCAAGATCGTGCTCGTGGACAACGCGGCGTTCAACGGCCTGCCGACCTCGCCCCCGGCCGGCACGGTGGTCCACGACCAGGCGGGCGGCGCCGGCCGCTACGTCGTGATCGACGGCGCGGCCCTCCCGATCTCCGCCGCCGACTGGACGGCCGACGGCTACAACACCCGCCCCGACATGGGCGTTCCGACGGCCTGGCTGAAGGGCGCCGTCCAGCGCAGCGTGACCAACGGCCGCGTGCTCATGGACCAGTCGGGCACGGACCCGTCCCGCTACGTGATGCTCAACGGCGCGGCCGTGTTCATCTCGGCCTCCGAGTGGACGGCGAACGGCTACGACAAGCGCTCGCTGATGGGTGTTCCGAGTGACTGGCTGGCTTCCACCGTCGGCAAGCAGGTCGCCAACGGCTCGATCGTCAAGGACGTCTCGGGTGCCGACGCCACCGTCTACGTGATGGCCGGCGGCGTCGCGGTCCCGCTGACGTACGCCGACTTCACGGCCTTCGGCTACGACAAGCGTCCGCTGGAGGGCGCCCCGGGCACCTGGCTGAAGTCGGCGGCGGCGCAGGCCGCCCCGGTGGACGGCACGATGCTCCTCTCCCCGGACAGCAACACGGTGTGGCAGGTCACGGGCGGCAAGAAGAAGGCCATGACTGCCGACCAGTTCGGTGCCGGCAAGCTCAGCTTCGACGACGTGGTCAGCGTCCCGACCGCCTTCACCACGAAGATCCCCACCGCCTCCTGACCCGGCTCACCGGACAGGCCGGCCCCCTCTCCCCACCGGGAGCGGAGGCCGGCCTGTCCGGCATTGCCCGGGGCGGTAGGTCAGGTCACGTCACAGTTCGACTCCGCCGCTGGGACCCGGCAGCTCGGGGGGTGGCGGCTGGTGCCCGGTTCCCCGCCCCGTACCGCCCTCTCCCGCACCGCGCCCCGGGGACGCGGTACCGCGCTGTTTGCGGGTGAAGCCCGCCTGCCACGTCGGCGCCGAGCTCTCCGGGGGAGTGGCGGCGCGGGGGCTAGCGGCCTTGGACCGGTTGCGGATGAAGCCCGCCTGCCATGCCGGCACCGGTGGTTCGGGCGCAGGACTGTCCTGCGCCGGCGCCTCCGGCTGCGCAGCGGTCTCGGGCCCGGCCTGCTGGGGCGTCTGTGGTGCCTGAGGCGCCTGTGGTGCTTGTTCCGGTCCGTCCCGCTGCGCGCTGATCTCGGGCCCGGCCCGTTCCGGCGTCTGTGGCGCCTGCTCCGGCGCCTCGGGCCTGAGCAACTGCCCGTTCGGCCCCTGGACCGTGCGGGCCGCGTCCCGTTCCTGCGCGGTGAGCAGTGACCGCGGGTCCCGCCGGGTCAGCGGCGGCTGGCTCATCGCCGCCTCGACCGTGGCTTCCGCAGCGTGGTCCCACGTGTACTCCTGCAGCGTCTCCCGCAGGTGCAGCGCGCCGGCCTGGCGCTGCGGGAGGTCCTGGTACAGCCCACCGATCGCCTTGGCCCAGGCCTCG
This sequence comes from Streptomyces sp. NBC_01551, assembly GCF_026339935.1. Taxonomy (NCBI): domain Bacteria; kingdom Bacillati; phylum Actinomycetota; class Actinomycetes; order Kitasatosporales; family Streptomycetaceae; genus Streptomyces; species Streptomyces sp. NBC_01551. The sequence goes on along the minus strand of NZ_JAPEPX010000001.1, from coordinate 2,789,875 downwards.
GCACGGCTGGTGCCGTCGGTGGGCTCGGCCACCACGCACGGTCCGCCGATCTCCGGCGGCACACGATCCGGATCCTGGAGGAACCGGGCGGCGCCGCTCTCCTCGTTGACCAGTACGGGAACACCGTGCGCCAGCCCTTCGGGCGCGACCATCCCGAAACCCTCGTGCTTCGAGGGCATGATCACCGCGTGCGAGCCCCGGATGTCCTCATTGATCTCGTCCATGCTGCTCGTACGGGGCTTGACCGTGACGTTGCCACCGGTGAGCCTGCCGAGATTGGCCAGTTCGGCCTGCATCCGGTCCGTGGGGATGCCGCGGACGGTGAGATGGACAGGGGTGCCGGCCTCGTTCAGCAGCTTCACTGCCTTTGCGGCGTCCGCCACGCCCTTGAGGGGGTCGTCGACCCGCCCCATGACCAGGAGGTTCAGCCTCTCCGGCGCGGGGTCGTGCACCACCGGATCCTGAACCCTGGTGCCCGGCATGACCTCGTGGGAGTGCGGAACGTTCACGCCCTGCGCGGAGAGCTCCCTGCTCACTTCCGACAGGAGAGGACCGACTCCGGCCACGACGTCCGCACGCCCCATCGCGGCACGTTCGATCGACGAGTCCCTGACGGCCTTGTATTCGGCCTTCTCGGGCGTGAACCCCTTCACATAGGGGAGCCGTTCGGGGCTCGTGTGCAGGAAGTGCACCACGCGCGCGTCCCGGTACCAGTTCTCGCGCAGCTCGACGGCGGCCGGTCCCGAGAAGCGCGAGTGCGCGACGATGATGTCGTACGGCTTGCTCGCCGGATCCTCGAGCCCGTACTGCCTCGGTTCCTGGCCGGCGAGGTACTTGATCCAGTCCCGCCGCTCCATTTGCTCCGGCTCGCCTTCCACCCCCGGCCCGAGATCGAGCATGGGTGGCTGTGTCGTCACCACCTTCTGAATGCCCTCGTGCTGGGGCATCTCGGGGTTGGCCGTGAACAGCGTGACGTTGTGGTGACGGGCGAGAGCCTCGGCCAGTTCCTGGTTGAAGACCTCCACACCCCCCTCGCCCCTGCCGCTGTTGTCCGACACGACGAGAATGTTGTACCTCGGCTCCGACACCGATCCCCCGTATTCCTCAGCCATCATGTGTCCCGTGTCAGAAGCCGACGGTTTCCCGCAGCTCGCGGCCGATTCCTGATGTGAGGAACTCCGTCAGGTCGTAAGCGGAGAAGTGCATGGTGCCGGACACCGCTCCCGGGTGGATCCTCGCGGCGTACTCGTCCAGGATCTCCGCCAGGATTCCCGCCCGTACGGCAGAGATTGCGACGTTCTCCACCTCTCCCTTCTCGCGGTAGAAACGGCGCTGGCCGGGCCGCGGGGCACTCGGCCTCAGCCCCGCCGCGACGCTCCGCCCGAAGCTCTCGGCCTCGGCTGCGATCAACGTGGCGACCGGCTGGCCCTCGGGCCAGTCCACTCCCGAGACCGTGTGCACGCGTGGGTCGATCAGATCGTGTTCCTCCTGCCAGAACACACCCGACTGCCCGGCCAGAAGGTCCTGAAGGTCTCGAGCGGCCTTCGACGCGGCAGGGTGGAACGAGAAGTCCCCGGACTCCCGGATGTCCTGCAAGGTGGGCACGTTCTCCGACGCGCGCCAGGCCGCCCGGGCCAGGGCGTCGTACCGCGCCTGCAAGTCGTCCACATCGGACGGCCGGTGGGACACGCGCGCCACGCTGACCGCACCCGTGGGGTGCGGAGTCGGCACGCGGGCCCCCAGCGCCTCCCGCAGCCCGTCGGCGGCCTCATGCACCAGCCGGCTGAGCTCCGCCGTGTCCCCGGTGATCGTCACCGGGGGCCGCCCCGGGGCCAGCCGGTGGGCCAGGTCCTGGAAGGGGCCGGTCAGGGCCAGCATGTGGTTCTCAGGGACGACCACCGCCCGCCCCGGCACCAGGTAGTCGTCCGGGTACGGTTCCATCCGCGGCTCGTACGGACCGGGATCCCCGGCCATCCGGGCCTGCCACTCCGCGACCGCCTCCGGGAACGTGACCGGCCGGTCGACCGGCCCCGCGGCCCGGCGGGAGATCAAATGCCGCGTGGGATCGGACGGTTCACCCTCCTGAGGCTCCAGTCCCTGCTCGGAGACGCTCAGCGACGCCTCCAACTCCCGCCAGGCCTGCCGACGCTCCTCCGGCCAGCCCCCGCCCAGGCTGTCCTGGCGCCACAGGCGGTTCTCTTGTACCCACATCATCCGCGACGCCGCCGAGTAGACGGCGTCGTACGCGTCGGCAAGGGTCATCTGGCCGCTCATCTCGGCTCTCCTTCACGACTGATCAACTCACCCACGTTCTCACATCGTGGTGAAGACACGGCCGGTGAATACCGCTCGGCCTGCCGTCCCGCCCGACCGCGGGAGCCGGGCCGACGAGTGTGCCAGGCCCGCGAGTTCGCCGACCGGGCCCGTCGGCGGTCCCCGGACCGGATCACGAGAGGCCCGTTCAGGTGGAGGGAAACGGAAAGGGCGGGTGTCCGGTCACCGCCGGACAGCCGCCCCTCACCCGCCTCCGCGCCCGCGACGGGACGCGGCCCGCTCAGCCCTTGCTGACCGCCAGGAGGATCTCCGGCAGCTTGCGCGCCACCGTCGGGGCCGCCAGGCGCAGGCCCGTCCAGGTGGCCAGGGCGCCCCAGGCGGCACCCAGCGGGAGCATCAGCAGGCCGAGGGACTCCCGGCCCGGCCCGTCCGCGTAGACCGTCAGCGCGATCACCGGCGAACAGATCAGCGCCGACGCGAACATGCCGCCGAAGATGCCGATCCAGGCGAGCCCGGCCTGACCCGGCGCGACGTTCTTGAAGGCGCCCTCGGACGGGATGGAGTACGGGAAGCGGGCTGAGGCCAGCGCGCCCGTGCACAGCATCGAGCCCAGCAGCGCCAGCGCCAGCCCCGTCGCCGCCGGGAAGTCCCGCCAGTCGCCGACGAGCGCGGCCGTGACCACCGTGACCAGCAGCGTGTACGGGACGGTGACCAGAGCCAGGGCGTAGGCCCGGGCGCGGAGTTCGACGAACGCGTCGCGCGGGGTCGACACGGTCTGCGCGACCATCCAGAACGCCGAGGTGTCCTGCCCGAACTGGTTGTACATCTGGACGCCGAGCATGCCCGCGCCGAAACAGGCCAGGTACATCGAGCCGGTGCCCTGGACGGCGTTGGCGACGGGGACGATCATCCCGATCGCCAGCGCTGTCACCCACGCCGACTTGGTCTTCGGATCCCGCACCGCGTAGCGCAGCGTGCGCTGCATGGCCGCGCCCGTGCGGCCGCCCGGCATCAGCGACCAGAAGCCCCCGGCGCCGCCCTCCCGCGCCGCCTTCTTCGACGTGCCCGGCCCCGAGGCCGCGATCGTCGAGCCGTCAGGGGTGACCATCAGTTTGGTCAGGCTGCGCTCCCAGGACCACAGCAGCGCCGCCAGTGCCGCCAGCGTCAGGACCAGCTGGGCCGCGGCCACCCCGTACGAGCCCTCGCTCGCCGAGTCCACCATGCCGACGGCGGTCGCGGGCGGCAGCCAGCGCACCACCGCCTCGGCGGGCTCCAGCTGCGCCAGGCCGCCGTTCTGGAACAGGCGCTGGCTGCCGAAGTTGACGGCCTGCCCGCCCACCGCGATCAGCAGGCCGCTGAGCACCGCCAGGTCGCGCCCCTTGCGGCTGGTCAGCAGCCGGATGTTCGCCGTGGCCACCGCGCGGGCGAGCGCCACGCAGCCCAGCAGCAGCAGCGGCGCGGCAAGCACCGCGGCCAGCGCGCCGACCGGACCCCGGGCCACCGCGATGGCCGACCCGGCCGCCAGGCAGAGCGTGAACAGCGGGCCGATGCCGACCAGTGAGGACGCGAACAGGGCCCGCACCAGCGGCCGCGGCCGCAGCGGCAGCATGACGAGCCGGCTCGGGTCGAGGGTCTCGTCCCCCGACGGGAAGAACAGGGGCACGAAGGCCCAGCCCAGCGCGAGGAGCGCCGCCAGCAGGACGACGACCGTCCCGGCATGGGCGTTCCCGTGCAGCATCGCCAGGCCCAGCGTGACGAAGAAGCCGACCACCAGCGCGAAGACGAGGCTGGAGACGTAGGCGGCCTTGCGCTTCGAGGAGCCCTTCAGCCCGTTCTTGATCAGCGACAGCTTGAGGCGGACGAAGACCGGGGTCAGCGAGGCGCCCCGTGCCTGCCCGGGTGCGAGGGTGCTCATCGCGCGGCCGCCCCGCCGCCGAGCCACTCCAGGGAGTCGCCCGAGTCCCGGCCCTGCGCGCCGACCAGCTCCAGGAACGCGGCCTGCAGAGAGGGCGCGTCCCCCCGTACGGCGGCCAGCGGGCCCGCCGCGCGGATCCGGCCGGCGGCCATCACGGCCACCCAGTCGCACAGCGACTCGACGAGCTCCATCACGTGGGAGGAGAAGACGACCGTGGCACCGGAGGAGGTGTAGCGCTCCAGCACCCCGCGGATGGTCTGCGCCGACACCGGGTCCACGCCCTCGAACGGCTCGTCTAGGAAAAGCACTTGCGGGTTGTGCAGCAGCGCGGCCGCCAGGCCGATCTTCTTGCGCATGCCCGTCGAGTAGTCCACGACCAGCTTGTGCTGCGCGCCCGCGAGGTCCAGAACGTCCAGCAGCTGCGTGGCCCGCTTGTCCGTCTCCTCGCCCGGCAGCCCCCGCAGCCGGCCCATGTACCCGAGGAGTTCGCGGCCCGACAGCCGCTCGAACAGCCGCAGCCCCTCCGGCAGCACCCCGATCCGGGACTTCACCTCGGCCGGGTCCGCCCAGACGTCGTGCCCGGCGACGAAGACCCGCCCCATGTCCGGGCGCAGCAGCCCCGTCACCATCGACAGCGTCGTCGTCTTGCCCGCCCCGTTCGGCCCGACGAGGCCGATGAACTGCCCGGCCGGCAGCTCCAGATCGATCCCCGAGACGGCCACCTGCTCGCCGAACCGCTTCCACAGCCCCTCGACCCGCACGGCGGGGGCGGCGGATGGCGCCGGTCGCGCCCCGTCCGCCTCTACCGCCCCGTCCGTCCAGCCCGCCGCATCACCCTGGTCCGGCATGCGCCCGCCTCTCCCTGTGTCCCCGTAGGCGTAGGTCCTACGTTCCTGCGTTCCTCACGATAGGAGGCGGGGAAAGGGTCTGAGCAGTTACGAATGTCATGAACTCGCGGGTACGAACGTCCAGCTCAGGATCATGGCTACGTGCGGGAGCGGGCCTCCGCCGCGTCGCGGCCGCAGGCGTACGCGAGCCCGTCGATCAGCTCCTCCACGTCCGGCAGCCACCGGTTCGCGGCCGTCGGGGCCTGCGCCCACTGCACCGAGCCCCGGCCGCCGTAACGGGTCGGGGGAGCGGCCACGTACTGCCCCTCGCTGCGCGCGACCAGGTCCAGTGCGGACGGCGACCAGCCGAGCTTGCGCACCAGGTCGGGCAGTTTGGCCCCGGCGCCGGGCAGGACGAAGAACAGCATGCGGTGGTCGGGCGTGAGCGTGACCGGACCGACGGTGCGGTTCATCCGGTGCAGCCGCGCCAGCGCCAGGAAACCGGCGGAGTCCGGCACGTCGATCGCATCGAAGGTCCGGCCGGTCGGCAGCAGGATCGAGGCGCCCGGCTGCTTCCCCCAGATCCGCCGGACCTGCACCGCGCTGCCGGAAGCCAGCGCCTGCCAGTCCTTCACGGCCGGGTGGGCGCCGGGCGCGGGGCAGTCCTCCGCCCCGCAGGAACACAGCTCCCGCCCGTCGCCCGGCTCCAGCCAGGTGCCGGCGAAGACGTCCCAGTGCCGTTCTTCCGCGTACCGCACGGCATGGTCCAGCAGCTGCTCGCCGCGCTGCTTGGGGATGGGTGCGGTCTCCGTGACTCCGATGGTCTCTTCCACGCCCTTCACAACTCTCGCGGTCACCGGGGGTTACGGGCGTAAACCGGCCCGTGGGCGGAGCATCGATCCTGCACACGGGGCGCATCGATGCATGGACGGGGGCGCGTGGAAGGCCGGGGCGCCGGGCTTGGGTAGCGACACCACGCAGAGGGGAAGATTCTCCGCACATCAGGCGGGAAGTGATCATTCCAACGCTCACCCGCGGCCTCAGGGGGTTTTCATGGCAGCCAGGCCTCTCGTCGCGCGCCAGCCGAATGAACGGCTTCAGGCGCTCATCCAGGAAGCCGGGTGCTCCAACGCCGGGCTCGCCCGGCGCGTGAACATGTGCGGGGCCGAGCACGGCCTCGATCTCCGCTACGACAAGACCTCCGTGGCCCGCTGGCTGCGCGGCCAGCAGCCACGCGGCCGGGCTCCCGGCATCATCGCCGAGGCGCTCGGGCGCAAACTCGGCCGGACCGTCACCATCGACGAGATCGGCATGGCCAACGGCAAGAACCTCGCCTCCGGCGTCGGCCTGCAGTTCTCCCCGACCGTCATCGGCGCCATCGAGCAGGTCTGCGAGCTGTGGCGCAGCGACGTGGGCCGGCGCGACTTCCTGACGGGGTCGAGCGTGGCCTCGTCGGCGCTCGTCGAGCCGAGCCGCGACTGGCTGATCACCGGGGCGGACGCGCAGGTGGCCCGCAGCGGGGGCGCGCGCGTCGGGATGTCGGACGTGGAGGCCGTGATGGCCACCACGGAGGCGCTCAAGGACCTCGACCACCGGTTCGGCAGCGGGCACGTGCGGCCCGTCGTCGTGCACTACCTCAACTCCGTGGTGTCCGGGCTGATCGGCGGCTCGTACCGGGAGCCGGTCGGGCGGGCGCTGTTCGCGGCGGTGGCGCGGCTGACGGAACTGGCCGGGTACATGGCCGTCGACACCGGGCAGCCGGGGCTGGCGCAGCGGTACTACATCCAGGCGCTGCGGCTGGCGCAGGCGGCGGGCGACCGGGCGTACGGGGGGTACGTGCTCGCGGCCTCGATGAGTCACCTGGCGGCGGAGCTGGGCAACCCGCGGGAGATCGCGCAGCTGGCGCGGGCCGCGCAGGAGGGCACGAGAGGGCAGGTCACGCCGCGGGTGGAGGCGATGTTCTACGCGGCGGAGGCGCGGGGGCACGCGCTGCTGGGCGACAACCGGGCGACGGCGGTGCTGGCGGGGCGGGCCGTGACGGCGCTGGAGCGGGCGGAACCGGAATCGGGGGACGACCCGGTGTGGATCCGGCATTTCGACACGGCGTACCTCGCGGACGAGCTGGCGCACTGCCACCGGGACCTGGGCCAGGCGGACGCGGCGGCGCGGCGGGCGGAGGAGGCGTTGCGGGGCCTGCCGGAGACGAAGGCGCGGCGCCGGGCGATCGGGCTGCTGCTGCTGGCGGCGGCGCGGGTGCAGCAGCGGGAGGTGGAACAGGCGTGCCAGACGGCGACGAAGGCGGCGGACCTCCTGAACTCCCTCCGCTCGCGCCGGGGTGCGGAATACCTGGACGACTTCCGCACCCGCCTGGAGCCGTACCGGGAGGAGGCGGCGGTCCGGGAATTCGGCGCCCGCCTGGAGACTGCGTCGGTGGCGTAGCCGATGCCCTGGCCGGGCCGCAGCCCAGGACGGCCCGGCGCCCCCGCAGGGCGTGGCCTCGGTGGGGCGGTCCTGCGGGGTGGCCTCGGTGGGGCGGTCCTGCGGGGCGGTCCTGCGGGGCGGGGTGAGGTGAGACGGGGGTGGGGGTGGGGCGGGGTGTTGTCCGGGACTGCATGATTTATGGCGCCTGTTCGGGAGCTGTCGTCGTGTGGCGGTGCTGCGCGCCACAAATCACGTTTTACGTCCCGGACAACACCCCGCCCCACCCCCACCCCCTCGGCTCCGGCCCCGCCGTCCCTTCCAGCCCCGCCGGCGTTTGAGGCGCGGGTCTGGGCGGAGCCCAGGGAACGGTGGAAGGGCGGGGCGGGGAGAGGTCAACGGGGTGCGGGCTGCCGGGGGTGGTGCTGACCGGGTAGCGTGACCCGACGGTTCCGAAGGTTCGGGCGAGTCGGAGAAGGAGTCCCGGTGTCGGAGAGCGGACAGGGAAGCGGCCAGCACCGCGCCCCGCAGCCTGGCGTCCCGCAGGGCGGTGAGCCGTGGGGGCAGCCGGGGTACGGGTACCCGCAGCCCGCACCCGAGCCCGGACATGTCGTCGGCCCCGGCTTCGAGGGCCCCGGGGACCCGCACGGGTACGGGTACCCGCCCCTGCCCGAGGCCGTCACCCAGTACATACCGCCGGTTCCGGCGCATGGTGACGCCGCCACTCAGTTCATTCCGCCTGTTTCGGCGCACGGTGATGCGGCTACTCAGTACATTCCGCCCGTTGTGGGACATGGTGACGCCGCCACGCAGTTCATTCCGCCCGTTCCGGCGCACGGTGACGCCGCCACGCAGTTCATTCCGCCCGTTCCGGCGCATGGTGACGCCGCCACTCAGTACATCCCGCCCGTTCCGGCGCACGGTGAGGCGGCCACTCAGTACATACCCCCCGTGCCCCCCGGCCCCGCGCCCAACGCCGCCGAGGGGTTCGACGGGCTGTTCCGCAGCGACGGCGCAGCCGCTGCCGCGCACACGCGGCAGCCGCCGCAGGTCCACGCTTCCCCGGCGCCGGCGCTGCGGCCCCCGCCCCCGCCCCCCGGCGGGTACGAGCCGCCCCGGCGGTCGGTTTCGCCCGCGATCATCGGGGCCGTCGTCGTCGGGCTCGCCGTCGTCGGGCTCGGCGTCGGCGCGCTGCTCAGTGACAACAAGCCGCAGAACACCGACCCCGGCGCCGCCCCCGCCGCCCCCACCAGCTCCAACGGCTCCGCCGCGGCCGGCGGAGAGGCCCCGGTCGACCCGGCCCGCCCCCAGGCCGTCCAGCTCGACAAGCTCCTCGCCGACAGCAACGACAGCCGCGCCTCGGTGATCAAGGCCGTCGACGACATCAAGGGCTGCCGCAACCTCGACGGCGCGGCCGACGACCTGCACGACGCCGCCCGCCAGCGCGAGGAGCTCGTCACCCGGCTCCAGGAGCTCAAGCTCGACAAGCTCCCCAACAACGCCAAGCTGTCCGCCGCCCTCACCAAGGCCTGGCAGTCCTCGGCCGACGCCGACAACAGCTACGCGGCCTGGGCCGACGACATCGACGACGGCAAGAAGAACTGCAAGGACGGTCAGGCCAAGCCGACCGCCAACGCTGCCGCCGGCAACCGGGCCAGCGGCGAGGCCACCCGGGCCAAGGAGTCGGCCGCGACCATGTGGAACACGATCGCGGCCAAGCACGGCCTCACCAAGCGGGACAAGTCCCAGCTCTGACGAGCGGCCGCCGCGCGCCCACTACGCCGCGCGCGGCGCCTGCTCCAGGGTCGGGGTCATGTCCATGGACTCCTCGCCCGGCTGCGCCACGAGCCGGCCGGCCTGGACGATCTGGAACGTGACCTGCCCGTTCACGATGCGCGGGAATCCGGCGACGGCGCGCATGTCCTGGTAGCGCCAGGACAGGTCCGGGGTGAGGCCGCCGGTCGCGATCTTCTCGGACTGGTTCAGCATCCGCGCGACCTTCCGCGCAGTGATGTCCTCGCCCTTCTCGAACCGCTTCACGACCTCGTTCAGCACCGTGTACGCGATCCAGGTGGTCTGCGCGCCGCTGTCGTCCGGGTCCACGCCGTCGTCGCCGAAGGAGTGCTCGGAGATCACCTTCCGCATCGGCTCCCACAGCGGATCCGAGGCGACGGGGTACCAGCTGGTCAGGTACGAGCCCTCGAAGGGGCTCTCCTTGCCGCCGGTCCGGTTCACCAGGGCCTGGCTGACGCTGCCGAGGACGGAGGAGATCTGCGGCTTGCGCTGCTTGTCGTCGGCGGCGCGGCGGAAGGCGTCGAAGAACGTCTCGGTGCGCTCGCCGAGCACGGCGGTGACGCAGCCCTTCGCCTTGTCCTTGTCCTTCTCCTTGTCCTTGACGCTGGTTCCGGCTGACCCGCCGCCCGTGTCGGCCAGGGCCTCCGAGGCCTGCGAGGAGAAGTCGGCGGTGTCCTCGGCGGCGCGGATGTCGGAGGCCTCGCCCATCTTGTTGGCCTTCAGGCCCGCGTTGAGCAGCACGGGCATCGAGTCCCCGGCGAGGGTGTCCGGGCGGACGATGGCCACCTGGCCGCAGGCGCGCCCGAGCTGGTGTCCGGCGCCGGCGAGGAGGACGGGCTGGCCGCCGTTGACGGGGTAGGAGAGGGTGCTCTGGAACTCCTCGGAGGAGACTCCGTAGCCGCCTATGAAGGGGATTCCCTCGGCCTCCAGCGGGGCCATGAAGGCGCGGCCGTGCTGGCTGTACGAGCCGACGACCGCGATCGCCTTCTCGGCGATGGCCTGGCGGGCGCAGTCGGCGGCGCCGTTCGGGGTGTTGCGCTCGTTGCAGGTCAGGACCCGGAGCTTGTGGCCGTTGATGCCGCCCTTGGAGTTGACCCAGCGCTCGTACGCCTTGGCCATGGCGGGCATTCCGGGCATGTTGGTCGCCTTCGTGCCCTCGGGGGCGAAGGTCATGACCGTGAGGGTGCCGGCGGAGTCTCCCGAGCCTCCGGGGATGACTCCGCATCCGACGGCGAGACACGCGCCCACCGCCGTGGCCAGGAAGGTGCGGGACAGGGATGCTGCGCGTCGCCAATCGGTCATGTCCCAGCACCCTTCCGCCCCGCGGGTAACTGGAGCCTGAGGTGTACACAACATTCGGTGACTTCCAGGTGAACTGCCGGGGAGGGGGCGGTCGCGACGCCCCGGACGATCACGGAGAGCTGCCTGAAGATCACTAATTGCCGGAACGTACGATCGAAAGCGTGACAATCGCCCAAGGTTCGAAGAACCCTTCCCGTCGTGGTGGCCGCTCCTCCACCATGGGCGGCATGCCCCTCAACGACATGCCGTGGTGGCGCTGGCGCGGCAACGTGCGCTCGGCGCTGCACATGCTTTCCGCCCCGGAGTTCCAGGAGGACACCTGGCTGGCCGGCGCCGCGGGGTACGGAGACGTCACCGACGCCGTGTACCGGCTCGTCGAGGACACCTGGCTCGACAGCTGGTCCGCCGACAAATACGTCGGCACGATCTTCCGGGACTCCCAGGAGGCGGCCCTCGTCGACCTGGCGGTCCTGCGCGTGCTGCGGATCCTGCACCAGGTCGGTCCGGACGCGCCCGTGTCCACGTACCTGGAGCACCACGCGTGGCCCGAGGCGGTGCGTGCGGCACGCGAGGCACACGTACGGCTGGCGGTCGCGGACGGGGACGACCCGGACGAACGGCCGCGGTCGCTGGAAGCCCTGAGAATCCTCACCCGCGCGGTGTGAAAGGCTGTGGGGTCATGAGCGATGACCCGCAGCCCCAGGCCCCCCAGCAGTACGTTCTCACCCTGTCCTGCCCCGACAAGCAGGGCATCGTGCATGCCGTGTCCAGTTACCTGTTCATGACCGGATGCAACATCGAGGACAGCCGTCAGTTCGGCGATCACGACACCGGCCTGTTCTTCATGCGGGTGCACTTCTCGGCGGAGGCGCCGGTGACGCTGGAAAAGCTGCGGGCCAGTTTCGCGGCGATCGGCGACTCGTTCCGGATGGACTGGGAACTGCACCGCTCCGACGAGCGGATGCGGATCGTCCTGATGGTGTCGAAGTTCGGGCACTGCCTGAACGACCTGCTGTTCCGGGCGAGCATCGGGGCGCTGCCGGTGGAGGTCGCGGCGGTCGTCTCCAACCACACGGACTTCGAGGAGCTCGTCGGCTCGTACGGGATCCCGTTCGTGCACATTCCGGTGACGAAGGACACGAAGGCGGCGGCGGAGGCGCGGCTGCTGGAGCTGGTGCGCGAGGAGAACGTCGAGCTGGTGGTGCTCGCGCGGTACATGCAGGTGCTGTCGGACACCCTGTGCAAGGAGCTGAGCGGGCGGATCATCAACATCCACCACTCGTTCCTGCCGAGCTTCAAGGGCGCGAAGCCGTACCACCAGGCGCATGCGCGGGGCGTGAAGCTGATCGGCGCGACCGCGCACTACGTGACGGCGGACCTCGACGAGGGGCCGATCATCGAGCAGGAGGTCGAGCGGGTGGGGCACGAGGTCACCCCGGACCAGCTGGTGGCGGTGGGCCGCGACGTGGAGTGCCAGGCGCTCGCCCGCGCCGTGAAGTGGCACAGCGAACACCGGGTCCTCCTGAACGGCTCCCGCACCGTCGTCTTCGCCTAGCCCTGCGGCCCTTCGGGCCCCGGGCCGCAACCGGGCCACCCGGAGCCCCAGGGACTGCGGCTCCGCCGGGGCACCGGGCTCCGCCGGGACCCTCGTTTCAGGTCGTGGCCCGGCCTGCGGGCCGGGTGCCGGGGCGCTGCCCCGGACCCCGCGCCTCAAACGCCGGCGAGGCTGAACGTGGCCGGGGTCGCGGGCTGAACGTGGCCGGGGTTGCGGGTCTGACCGCGCGCCGGAGGCTAGAGGCGGCTCAGGGAGGCGGCGGCGAAGAGGACGTCGCGGATGGCTTCGCGGTCGCCCTGCTGGCCGGCCGCCGCTTCCTCCGGGGAGATGTGGCCCGCGGCCAGCTGGCAGAACTCGCCGCCGTCCAGCGCGATGTGCGCCACCCGGTGGTCCGCCGACGGCTTCGCCGCCGGGGAGTCCAGGGCGATGTCCCAGCTGCCGCCGCCCGAGCCCTCGATCTCCAGGTGCAGCGTGCGGCCGGGCGCGCCCGCCGCCACCAGGCCGCGGGCCGGGGCCGCCAGGCCCGCCCGGCGCCGGTGCGCGAGCGCACTCGGCAGCAGCCGCGCCGCCAGGTCGATCATGCGGTGCAGGTCCGCCCCCGACGGCGGGTCGTACGGGTAGTCCACCGCCTCCGCGATGTCCCACGCGTGCACCCAGCACTCGAAGGCCCGCTCCAGGAACGCGTCCCCGAGCGGGAGCGCGAACGTCCCGTAGTCGACCGCCAGTTCCGCGACCCCGCGGCCCGCGAACGACACCGTGCGGACCAGGGTGTGCCCCTGCTCCCGCCACGGCTCGCGCACCTGCCGCGTCACCGGCCGGTCCGCCGCGCTCCAGAAGTGCTCCGTGCGCTTCGCGGGGTTGCCCTGCGGCGCGTCCGGGCCCAGCGGGTCCTCCAGCCCCAGCGCGGCCGCGACCATGCCGTCCACCGTCAGCAGGTGCCCGATGACCCCGGCCACCGTCGTCCGGCGCGACTGCCGTTGCTCGCCCTCGAACCACTTCAGCCGTACCGGCGTGTGCCACTCCGCGTCACCGAAGTCCTGGAGCAGCGCGTCCAGCCGGGCCGTTTCCGTGTCGTACGGGTTCGCCCACACCGGCACCGGGATCCGCGCCGGCCGCTTGCCCAGGCAGTCCTCCAGCACCCGCGACCGCAGCAGCGGCTTCAGGTCCAGGCTGTCCTCGGGGTGCAGCAGCCCCACCGCGTCGCGCAGCCGCAGCGCCTCCTCCGCGCACGGCGCGCACTCGGTCAGGTGGTCCTCCACGGCCTGCGTCTCCTCCGCCGAACACGCGGCCAGCGCCCACGCCCCGAGCAGGGACTTCAGCACGGTGTGCGTCGGCGGCGCCGCGACGGGCAGCGGGTCGGGCGCGTGCCGCGGGTCCAGGTCGTCGGCGGCCCCGCGCGGACCCGGTATCCGCGTCCCGCCGCCGGGCCGCTCGTATCCGTCGTCGGGCACGTCGGAGGGACCCGTCATCGCGGCGTTCCATATCCCGAGGAGCCGTAGCCGGGCGGCGCGACGTCCTCCCGGGGCAGGGCGTTGGCGGTCGAAAGCAGTTGCAGCCCGAGCCGCAGCCGGCGCCGCGCCTCGTCCTCGCTGATCTTCAGGTCGGCGGCGGCCTGGCGGTAGTCGCGCCGTTTGAAGTACGCGAGTTCCAGTGCGGCCCGCAGCGGCGCGGGCATGGAGGTGACGATGAAGTCGGCGCGGGCCGCCGCGTTGGCGCTGGCCACCTTGCGCTCCAGGTCCTCGCGGGATCCGCGCCCCAGCTCGGCCTGGCGCAGCCGGGCCACGGCCTGGCCCTGGGTGATCCGGGCGACCCAGGAGCGCATGGAGCCCTGCTTGGGGTCGTAGGCGTCCGGGTTCTCCCAGATGTAGCCGAACACCTCGCGGGTGATCCGGTCCGCGGCCTTCTCGTCGCCGAGGACCCGGTGCGCCAGGCTGTGCACCAGCGAGGCGAAACGGTCGTACAGCTCCCCGAGCGCGGCGGCCTCGCCGCGGGCGAGGCGCTGCTGCATGCGGCGGTCCCAGCGCGGTGGTACGTCCTTCGGCATAGTGCCCCCAGCCGTGTGTCGACACAACGAATGTACTGGCCACGGGACAGATCGCGCCCGTTTTGCGGGAATCCGGACCGGAGCCCCGACCTCCGTGCTAGGGGCGGGACATGGGCACACGCGTACGCGCCCCGTCGCGCTTCCCGTGCGCGGGTTCGATGCGGCCACCTGCTTGTCCGCTTCGCTTAACGTGCAGGCCACTGAGGCCTTACGCTCCTGCCTTGACTTGAAGCCTCGTCTTGAACCGGGCACCACACCCACCGCACACGTGAAGGCGGAACATCGAATATGGACAGCGCAGAGTACGAGCGCAAGATCGCCTCCCGATTCGCCACCTTCGACCAGGACGGGAACGGCTCCATCGACCGGGAGGACTTCAGCGCGGCGGCCCGCGCCGTGCTGGCCGAGTTCGGCGTCGCGGCCCGGTCCGACAAGGGACAGGCCGTCTTCGCCGGCGCCGAGGCGTTCTGGCAGGGCATGGCCGGGATCGCGGACGTGGACGGGGACCAGCGGGTGTCCCGCGAGGAGTTCATCACGGGCGCGGCGAAGCGGCTGCGCGACAGCCCGGACCGGTTCGCGGAGATCGCCCGCCCGTTCCTGCGGGCGGTGATCGCGGTGACCTCGGCCGACGCGTCCCGCGCGGGCGCGTCTCCGGAGGCGGTCGCGCGCGTCCTGGGCGTCCTCGGGACCCCGGCGGAACTGTCCGCCCAGGTGGCGGCGGCCCTGGACGCGGACGGCGACGGGCACGTCTCGGAGGACGAGATCCTGGCGGCCTTCGCGGGCTACTGCGGCGTCGAGGCCCCGGACGCGTAAGACGCTCAAGGCGCGTAGGACGCGTAAGGCGCGCAAGGCAGAGAGGGACCGCCAGGAGGAACCGCGCTCCTACGCGAAGCGCTCGCGGAGCTTGTACTTGAGCACCTTGCGCAGCGCGTCGTTGCGGGGCAGGGCGTCCACCAGCTCCAGCTGTTCCGGGAGCTTGTGCGGGGACAGCCCCTGGGCGCGCAGGTGCGCCGTCAGCTGCGGCAGGGTCAGGGCCGCGGCGCCCGGGGGCTGTTCGACGACGGCGCAGACGCGTTCGCCGCGGTCGGGGTCGGGGAGGCCGATGACGGCCACGTCGGCTATGCCCGGGAGCTGGTGGAGGAGGTCCTCGATCTCCTTCGCCGAGATGTTCTCGCCCTTGCGGATGATGACGTCCTTGCTGCGGCCCGTGAGGACCAGGTGCCCGCTCTCGGTGAGGTGGCCGAGGTCGCCGGTGATCAGGTAGCCGTCGGCGTCGAAGGCGTCGGCGTTCTGGCCCGGGTCCAGGTAGCCCTGGCAGACCGCCTCGCCGCGCAGCCGGACCTCGCCGTCCGCGCCGGCGGGCAGCGGGGCGCCGTCGGGGGTGGTGACGCGGATCGACATCCCGGCCGGCGGGCGGCCCTCGGTGGTCGCCAGGTTCTCCGGGGTGTCCCGCGGATCCCCCATGGTGATCATCGGGACCTCCGTCATGCCGTAGCCGTGCGTCAGCCGGCAGCCCAGCTCCCGGACCACCGCGTGGTAGATCTCCGGGGGCTTGGGGGCGCCGCCGCCCGCGAGGAGGCGGAGGCTGGGGATGAGCGGGGTTCCAGGGGCCTTGCGCTGCTCGGCCAGGAACATGGAGTAGAACGCCGTGGAGCCGCCGGCGACCGTGACCCCGTGGCGGCGGTACCCGTCGAGGGCGTCCGGCATCGCGAACTTCTCGAACAGCACCGCCGGGAACCCGTAGAGCAGCAGCATCACCGTGTAGTCCGGGCCGGCGATGTGCGCGAAGGGGAACGCCATCGAGCCGACGTCCGCCGGGGAGAGGCGCAGGGCGTGGGCCAGGCAGGAGCCGCCGGCGATCAGGGAGCGGTCGGTGTGCAGCACGCCCTTGGGGTCGGAGGTGGTGCCGGAGGTCCAGTAGATCCAGCGCACCGAGGTGCCGTCGGCGGGCGGCGGGGGCAGGGTGGCGGGGTCCCCGGACGGGAGGGAGTCGTAGGCCTCGAAGACGCCCCGGGCGCCGAGCCGCCGGGCCATGGCGGTGTGGTCGTAGCCGCGCCAGACGCCGGGTACGGCGAAGAACTCGGCCTTGGACTCGCGCAGCGCGAAGCCGACCTCCCGGTCCCGGTAGAAGGGGATCACCGGTGACTGGACGGCGCCGATCCGGGCGAGCGCGAGGGAGAGCAGCACCGTCTCGATGCGGGTCGGCAGTTGCCAGGCGACGACGGTGCCGGGGCGGATGCCCATGCGGTGGAGGCCTGCGGCGACGCGTTCGGCGCGGTCGCGCAGCCCGCCGAAGGTGAGGGTGCGGTCCCGCGCCGGGTCGTCGGCCGCCTCGATGAGGACCGGGGTGTCGGGGGTCAGCGCGGCGCGTCGGGCGACGAGCTCCCACAGGGTCCCGGACGCGCTCAGCTCCCGCGCGGTGTCCGCCGCGCCGGTCGTGCCCGTGGTGTCCGGCATCCCAACCTCCCCATAGCTGACGGATAGTCAGATCAAGCGGAGAGCGTAGGGCGCCGACGCTTGTCGGTCCAGGGGTCGCGGAGCTAGCTTGTTTCTGACGGTTCATCAGATACGTCGGCCAAAGCCATCGGCCATCCGCTTGCGCGAGGGGACACCATGGAACTGCCTCGGATCATCAGCGTGGACGACCACGTGATCGAGCCCGCGCACCTCTTCGACGTCTGGCTGCCCGCCCGGTACCGCGACCGCGGGCCCAAGCCGCTGACCGCCGGCATCGGCGAGCTGGCGTACACCGGCGGCAAGTACGTGATCACCATGGACCCGGACGGCCCGCCGACCGACTGGTGGATCTACGAGGACCTGAAGTTCCCGTACAAGCGCAACATCGCCGCCGTCGGCTTCGACCGCGACGAGATGACCCTGGAGGGGATCACCCGCGAGGAGATGCGGCGCGGCTGCTGGGACCCCAAGGCGCGGCTCGCCGACATGGACCTCAACCACGTCGAGGCGTCGCTGTGCTTCCCGACCTTCCCGCGCTTTTGCGGCCAGACCTTCGCGGAGGCCCACGACAAGGAGGTCGCCCTCGCCTGTGTGCGCGCGTACAACGACTGGATGGTCGAGGAGTGGTGCGGCGACAGCGGCGGCCGGCTGATCCCGCTGTGCATCATCCCGCTCTGGGACATCGACCTCGCCGTCGCCGAGATCCGGCGCAACGCCGCGCGCGGGGTGAGGGCGGTGACCTTCTCCGAGATCCCCACCCACCTCGGGCTGCCCTCCATCCACTCCGGCTACTGGGACGCCTTCTTCGCCGTCTGTCAGGAGACCGGCACCGTCGTCAACATGCACATCGGCTCGTCCTCGCAGATGCCCGCCGCCTCGCCCGACGCGCCGCCCGCCGTGCAGGCCTCGCTCAGCTTCAACAACGCGATGGCCTCGATGATGGACTTCCTGTTCAGCGGGGTGCTGGTGAAGTTCCCGACCCTGAAGCTGGCGTACAGCGAGGGGCAGATGGGCTGGATCCCGTACGCCCTGGAGCGCGCCGACGACGTGTGGGAGGAGCACCGCGCCTGGGGCGGGGTCCGCGACCTGATCCCCGAGCCGCCGTCCACGTACTACTACCGGCAGATCTTCTGCTGCTTCTTCCGCGACAAGCACGGCATCGCCTCGATCGACGTCGTCGGCCGCGACAACGCCACCTTCGAGACCGACTACCCGCACGTCGACTCGACCTTCCCGCACACCAAGGAGGTCGCCCTCGACCACGTCAAGGGCCTCGACGACGAGACGGTCCACAAGCTGATGCGCGGCAACGCCATCCGGATGCTCGGCCTGGACCTCGTCTGATGGATTTGACGTACACCGAGGAGGAGCGGGACTTCCGCGCCCGGCTGCGCACCTGGCTCGGCAAGACGCTGCCCGAGCTGCCCGCGAAGCCGTCGCCCGACGACTGGCCCGGCCGCCGCGCCTACGACCTGGGCTGGCAGCGCAGGCTGTACGACGCCGGGTACGCCGGACTGCACTGGCCCGTCGACGCGGGCGGGCGCGGGGCCACCCCGACCCAGCACCTGATCTTCCTGGAGGAGACGGAGCGCGCCGGCGCCCCGTACGTCGGCGCGAACTTCGTCGGGCTGCTGCACGCCGGCCCGACCATCGCGGCCGAGGGCACAGCCGGGCAGCGGGCGCGCTGGCTGCCGCCCGTACTGCGCGGCGACGAGGTGTGGTGCCAGGGGTTCAGCGAGCCCGACGCGGGCTCCGACCTGGCCTCGCTGCGGACCCGCGCGGTGCGCGACGGAGACGACTACGTGATCACCGGGTCGAAGATCTGGACCTCGCACGCGGAGGTCGCCGACTGGTGCGAGCTGCTGGTGCGCACCGACCCGGCCGCCGCGAAGCACCGCGGGATCTCCTGGCTGGCCATGCCGATGGACGCGCCCGGGGTCACGATCCGGCCCCTGCGCACCCTCGCGGGATCGACCGAGTTCGCGGAGGTGTTCCTCGACGAGGTCCGGGTGCCGGTCGCGAACAGGGTCGGGGCGGAGAACGACGGCTGGCGGGTCACGATGGTGACCCTGTCCTTCGAGCGGGGCACCGCCTTCGTCGGCGAGGTCGTCGCCTGCCGGCGCACCCTCGCCGAGCTGGCGCGCACCGCCCGGGCCAACGGCCGCTGGGACGACCCCGTCCTACGAAGGAAACTGGGGCGCCTTTACGGGGAATTCGGCGCCCTCTGGAGGCTGACGCAGTGGAACGTCAGCGAGTCGGAGCGGTCCGGCGGGGTCCCGGGCACGGGTGGCAGCGTCTTCAAGCTGGCGTACTCGCACGCGCGGCAAGAGCTGTACGACACCGCGGCCGAGGTGCTGGGCGCGGGCTCGCTCTCGCTGGATGAGGAGTGGGTCCTGGACCGGCTCTCGTCCCTCTCGTACACGATCGCGGCGGGCACCTCGCAGATCCAGCGGAACATCGTCGCCGAGCGCATCCTCGGCCTGCCGAAGGGGCGGTGAGGGGCGGTGGACTTCCAGCTGACGCGGGACCAGCGGGACCTGCGCGCGGGCGTGCGCGACCTGCTCGCCGGGCGGTTCGGGCGCGAGGCGCTGCGGGCGGCCGTCGACAGCGGGACCGCGGTCGACCGGGGGCTGTGGCGGGAGCTCGGCGCGGCCGGGTTCTTCGCCCTGCGCCTGCCGGAGGCCGAGGGCGGGGTGGGGCTGGGCCTGCCCGAGGCGGTGCTCGTCTTCGAGGAGGCCGGGCGGGCATTGCTGCCGGGGCCGCTGGTGGCCACGCACCTCGCCGCCGGCGTGGTCCCGGGGGCGGCGGCCGGGACGGCCGTGGTGACGGCGCTCGACCTGGGGGAACGCGGCGGGCCACTGGTCTCGTACCTCGCGGAGGCGGACGCGGTGCTCGGCGCGCCGTTACTCCCTTCGGGTGAGCCCGTGCGCTCGGCGGACCCGCTGACCCCGCTGCACCGGGTGGCGGGGGACCTCCGCGGGGACGTCTCGGAGCACCGGGACGCGGGCGCGCTGCTGACGGCGGCGCTCCAGCTCGGGAGCGCGCTGCGGACGGTGGAGCTGGCGGTGCGGTACGCGGGGGAGCGCGAGCAGTTCGGGCAGCCGATCGGGGCGTTCCAGGCGGTCAAGCACCTGTGCGCGGGGATGCTGGTGCGGGCCGAGGTCGCCCGTACGGCGGTGTACGCGGCGGCGGTCACGGCCGACCCCGGGGAGATCGCGGCGGCGAAGCTGCTGGCGGACGGGGCGGCGGTACGGGGCGCCCGGGACTGCCTCCAGGTGTACGGCGGGATGGGGTTCACCTGGGAGGCGGACGTGCACCTGCACCTGAAGCGGGCGTGGGTGCGGGCGGAGCAGTGGGTGACGGCGGCGGAGGCCGAGGAGCGGCTGGCGGCGGAACTGCTGGCGGCGGATCCGGCGGAGGCGGATCCGGCGGCGGGCGGGCTGTCGCGGATCGCGGCGGATGCGGACGCGCCGTAGCGGGAACGATCATCCTCGGGCCCGACGGCGGTCGCCCAGTGTTACGGGAGGGACGGTGCGGGACGCATGTCTGATTACAGAGAGTTGATATCGGTTTGTGTCCTTCGCCCGACTCATTGCGGCCGGGAGTCGGGGGCCTGCTCCGGTACGCTCCCGGGAATGCGAGCGGCCCAGCGGCGCGAGCGTCGCGCAGTATGCACCACGCCTACTCCTTCGCGCTGGAATATGCCCGAAGCGCTTGTTGTGGTGACTGTATGTCAACCATGCTGCTCCGCAAGGGGGTCACGGATCGTGATCCCGTTCCGTCGCGAGGCGAAGTGTCCGCCGGTTCGGATGGTGTGAGCGGTGCAGGTGCTTCAGGTGCAGCTGGAGGTAGGACCGGACCCCGCAGAGGTCGGCCGGGCCCGCCGATGGGCGCGCTCCCGGCTGGCGGGGTCCGGCATAGGGGACGACGAGCCGCTCGCCGAGACGCTGATCCTGCTGATCTCCGAGCTGGTCACGAACGCGGTCGTGCACACGGGCTGTCCGGCCGTGCTGCGGATGCTGTTCGGGGGGCCGGGGGTGCGGGTCGAGGTCGCCGACGCGAGCGACCGGGCGCCGGCCCGGCGGCAGGCCGCCGGGGACGACACGGGCGGGCGCGGGCTGGAGCTGGTGGACGGTCTGGCGGACCGCTGGGGCTGGCAGCGCGAGGGCGCCGGCAAGCGGATCTGGTGCGAGATCGACCGCGCGGAGAAGGCCGCGGACCGGGCTGCCGGCTGCCCTGAGGGGCCGTCGGAAATTCGTGGGCCGATCCGGGAACCGCGCGTGTACCTCTAACGAGGTGTTGACGGACCGTCATGTGTTGATCACCCTGGTGGTGAACGATTCGTTGCGAGGGGACGCCAAGGGTCCTTGCCTTGACGAGTGCGGGTCGTGGGGTGGCGGCTGCCGTGCCGCGCTCGGGGCGTGCACGGACGCACGCCGCCACCCGCAGGTCAGGGGCCGGGTGTCCGGCCGGGGTCGGGCCGGGGTTGAGGTGGGGCCGGGGTCGGGGCCGGGGTTTCGGGGGTCGGGGGCTGAGTACGCGTACTCAGGACCGGCCGGGCGGCCGAAGCGATAATCGGGGCACTCGCCCCGCCACCGTCGGGGTTCGTTCCCAGGGACCGTGGAGACGCCGTGATACCCCGTACCAACCCGGCCGGTGCCGTGCTGTTCACGGCCGGACTGCTGGCCCTCACCGCCTGCGGCACCACGGTCGCCGGAAGCGGCGCCGCCCCGGGCGGGAGCCCGGGCGTGAGCGGGGCGGCGAGCCCGGCGGCGAGCCCGACGGTGGACTACGCCGCCCAGGCGGCGGCCGCCGTGGCCCGTCACGACAAGCGCTTCCCCGAGGTCGCCACGCGGTGCGCGGGCCGGAGCACGGGCGCGCCGGACCCCGGCGCGCCGGACGCCCTGCCCACCGACCCCGAGGCGCGCAAGTACGCGGAGAACCACGCCTTCAAGAAGCAGGCCGAGCTCTCCCCCCAGGCCGCGTGCCGGGGCGACGCGCACGCCGCGCGGATCAAGGCGGCGCTGACTCCCGTGCCGGGCACGGCGGCGAAGCTCAGCGAGCTCCTCACCGGGCTGGGGTACGAGGTGGCCGCCGGGGACGTGTACGGCACCGCGCCGAACCTCTCCTTCGTCGTGTCGATCCCGGAGAGCGGCCCGTGCGTGACGGGGCACCTGACCCCGCCGATGTCCGTCAAGGCCCACGGGTCCTACGTGGAGGGCGGCTGCCACGAGCCCCGCGGCGGCCACTGAGGCTCCGCCCGGCCGCTCGGCGGGGACGGCGCCCGCCGGTCAGAGGACGGCCACCGGGGAGACCGGGGTGCCCACCGCGCCGACGAAGGGCTCCGGCATCGCGGAGAGCAGGAACGTGTACCGCCGCGCTTCCGCACAGGCTGTGGACAACTTTTCGAGATTCCAGTTCTGGCCCTGGTGCATGCCCATCTCGACCAGGTCCAGCGCGTGCACCGGCAGCCACAGGTCGTCGATCTCGGGCGGGAAGATCTCGAAGGTCAGGGTGTCGTTGGCGACGGCCGCCACGTCCCGCGCGTGGAACCACTGCGGCGTGTGGACGGACAGCCCGGGCGAGGGGAACCCGTAGCCGTGCTTGTCGCCCGCCAGGTAGACCTGGATCTGGCCGGTGCGGACGAGGACGATGTCCCCGGCGCGGACCGTGACGCCGGCGAACTCCTCCGCCTCCGCCAGGTCCCCCGGGGTCACCGCGTGGCCCCCGGGCAGCCGGTCCAGGCCCTTGGCGCGGGCCACGTCCAGCAGGACCCCGCGCGAGACGACGGGGCCGGCCTTGTCGATGCCGCTGAACTCCGCGCGCCCGTGCGGGGTGATCGTCCCGGCGGGGCGGCCGTTGTAGATCCTCCCCGAGTGCGAGACGTGGGTCAGGGCGTCCCAGTGGGTCGCGCACTGGAGGCCCATCGTCACGGCGTCGTCGCTGCACGCCACCGTGCCCGGGCCGAAGATCTCCTGGTTGATCTGCACCATCGTGTGCAGCGGGTTGATCCGGCCGGGGATCATGCCGGCCTGGACGCCGTCCTCCTTGAGCGGGAGCGCGAGCGGGATCCGGCGGCCGGTGCGGATCTCGGCGGCGGCCGCGCGGACGACCTCGTCGGTGATCAGGTTCAGGGTGCCGATCTCGTCGGCGGCGCCCCAGCGGCCCCAGTTGTTGACGCGCTTGGCGATGTCGTGGAACGCGGCGGGCATGCCCATGTGGTTCACCAGCTCCTTGCCATTCGGAATACGGATCCCAATCCCAACGAGGGCTTGTGCAGCGGCATCTGACTGCCCATAGAATCTAACGGTCCGTCAGAAAACGTGGGAAGGGGCCGGACGTGGGCAGCGTGGGGAACTTCTTGGCAGGCAAGGTCGTCGCCGTCACCGGGGCGGGCCGGGGCATCGGCCGGGCCGTCGCGCTCGCGGCCGCCGCCCAGGGGGCCAGGGTCGTCGTCAACGACTACGGCGTCGGCATCGAGGGCGGCGAACCCACCAGCGAGGTCGCCGAAGCCGTGGTGAAGGAGATCGTCGCGGCGGGCGGCGAGGCCGTCGCCGTCGCCGACGACATCTCCACCATGGCCGGCGGACAGCGCATCGTCGACACCGCCCTCGCCCAGTACGGCCGCGTCGACGGCGTCGTCTGCGTCGCCGGCATCCTGCGCGAGCGGATGCTGTTCAACATGTCCGAGGAGGAGTGGGACCCGGTGGTCGCCACCCACCTCAAGGGCACCTTCACCGTGTTCCGCGCCGCCTCCGCCGTCATGCGCCGACAGGGCTCGGGCACCCTCATCGGCTTCACCAGCGGCAACCACCAGGGCTCGGTGGCCCAGGCCAACTACAGCGCGGCCAAGGGCGGGATCATCTCCCTCGTCCGCTCCGCCGCCCTGGGCCTGCACAAGTACGGCGTCACCGCGAACGCCGTCGCGCCCGTCGCCCGTACCCGGATGTCGGCCAACGTGCCCATGGAGCTCAAGGAGATCGGCGAGCCCGAGGACGTCGCCGCGCTCGTCACGTACCTGCTCAGCGACAAGGCCGTCGCCGTCGGCGGCGAACGGATCACCGGGCAGGTCTACACGATCGCCGGCCCGAAGATCGCCGTGTGGGCGCAGCCGCGCGAACTGCGCGCCGGGTACGCGGACGGCGCCTGGACCCCCGAGAAGATCGCCGACTTCCTGCCCGGGACGGTGGGCACCGACCCGATGCCGATGCTGGTGCAGCTGGAGGCCATGGCCAAGGCGGCGGCCGCCAAGGACCGCCCCAACGCGTAAGAGGGGATCCGGTGGACTTCAGCTTCGGGGCCGAGGACGAGGAGCTGCGCGGGCGGGCCCGCGGCTGGCTCACGGAGCACCTCGTGGGCCCGTACGCGCAGGCGGTCGGTCTCGGCGGGCCGGGCAGCGAGCACGAGGGGGTCGCCGCGCGCCGCGCGTGGGAGCGCGAGCTGGGGCGCGGCGGCTGGATCGGGCAGGGCTGGGAGGTGCCCGCCGGGACGTACGGGCAGCAGCGGCTCTCCCTGACCGGGCAGGTGGTGTGGGCCGAGGAGTACGCGGCGCTGCGCGCCCCCGGCCGGGTCGGCCACATCGGGGAGAACCTCCTCGCGCCGACGCTGATCGCCTACGGGAGCCGGGAGCAGCAGGCTCGCTACCTGCCCGGGATCGCGCGCGGCGAGGAGCTGTGGTGCCAGGGGTACTCCGAGCCGGGCGCCGGCTCCGACCTGGCGGCGGTCCGTACGGCGGCGGGACGGGACGCCGGCGACGGGCTGTTCCGGGTCACCGGGCAGAAGATCTGGACCTCGCTCGCCCGCGAGGCCGACTGGTGCTTCGTCCTCGCCCGCACGCAGCCGGGCTCCCGGCGCCACCGGGGGCTGTCGTTCCTGCTGGTGCGGATGGACCAGCCCGGCCGGGTGGAGGTCCGGCCGATCCGGCAGCTGTCGGGGACCTCGGAGTTCAACGAGGTCTTCCTCGACGGGGCGGTCGCGTCGGAGGTCGTCGGCGGCGAGGGCGAAGGCTGGAGCGTCGCCATGGGCCTGCTCGCGCTGGAGCGGGGCGTCTCCACCCTGGTCCAGCAGATCGGGTTCGCGGCCGAGCTGGAGCGGGTGCTCGCCGCGTACGCGGCCTCGGGCGCGGGGGATCCGGTCCTGCGCGAACGCCTGGTGCGGCAGTGGGCCGAGCTGCGCACGATGCGGTGGAACGCGCTGCGGACGCTGGGCGGCTCCGGGGATCCGGGGGCGCCGAGCGTGGCGAAGCTGCTGTGGGGCGGCTGGCACCGGCGGCTCGGTGAACTCGCGGTGGCCGTGCGCGGCGCGGCGGCCTCGGCCGGGTCGGCCGACTGGGCGCCGGAGCTGCCGTACGAACGCGGACTCGACGAGGAGCAGCGCCTGTTCCTGTTCACCCGCGCCGACACGATCTACGGCGGCTCGGACGAGATCCAGCGGAACATCATCGCCGAGCGCGTGCTCGGCCTGCCTAAGGAGTCCAGGTGAGAGGCGTCGTGTTCGACGGCAAGCAGGCCCAGGTGGTCGACGATCTGGAGATCCGCGATCCGGGGCCGGGGGAGGTGCTCGTCGCGATCGCGGCGGCCGGGCTGTGCCACAGCGACCTGTCGGTGATCGACGGGACGATTCCGTTCCCGCCGCCGGTGGTGCTGGGGCACGAGGGCGCGGGGGTGGTCGAGGCCGTCGGGTCGGGTGTGACGCACGTGGCGCCCGGGGACCACGTGTCGCTGTCCACCCTCGCCAACTGCGGGGCGTGCGCGGACTGCGACCGGGGCCGGCCGACGATGTGCCGCAAGGCGATCGGGATGCCGGGCCGGCCGTTCTCGCGGGGCGGGAAGCCGCTGTTCCAGTTCGCGTCCAACTCGGCGTTCGCGGAGCGGACGATCGTCAGGGCCGTGCAGGCGGTGAAGATCCCGGCGGACATCCCGCTGACGTCGGCGGCGCTGATCGGCTGCGGGGTCCTGACGGGCGTCGGCGCCGTGCTGAACCGGGCGAAGGTCGACCACGGGGACACGGTGGTCGTGATCGGCACGGGCGGCATCGGGCTGAACGTGCTCCAGGGCGCCCGGATCGCGGGGGCGACGACGATCGTGGCGGTGGACGCGAACCCGGCGAAGGAGGCGGTGGCCCGGCAGTTCGGGGCGACGCACTTCATCGACGCGTCGGCGGCCGCCGACTCCTCGGCGGCGGTCCGCGAGATCCTCCCGACGGGCGCGGACCACGCCTTCGAGTGCGTGGGCAACGTGAAGCTGATCCGCCAGGCGATCGACCTGCTGGACCGGCACGGGCAGGCGGTCCTGCTCGGCGTGCCCGGCTTCAAGGAGGAGGCGTCGTTCCTGGTCTCGTCCATGTACCTGGACAAGACGATCATGGGATGCCGGTACGGGTCTTCGCGGCCGCAGCGTGACATCGCGCTGTACGCGGAGCTGTACCGCCAGGGCAGGCTGCTGCTGGACGAGCTGGTGACGGAGGTCTACCCGGTCGAGGACTTCGCGAAGGCGGCCGACGACGCGGCGCACGGCCGGGTGGCCCGCGGGGTCCTCACCTTCTGACGGCCCGACGGCCCGACGGCCCGACGGCCGCACGATCCCGGGCCGAGGCCCCCGCCCCCCGGCGGGGCCTCGGCCGGTTCGACGGTGCGCTCCGGTCAGTCCGCGAGGCGGCCGAAGCGGCCCTTGTGGAAGAGGAGCGGGGCGCCCTCGCCCGCTGCGCCCATCGCCTCGACCCGGCCCACGACGATCAGGTGGTCCCCGCCCGTGTGCACGGCGTGGATGCGGCAGTCGATCCAGGCGGGCACCGCGTCCAGCTGCGGCGATCCGGTCGCGGGGGCGGGCGCGTGGGTCACCCCGGCGAACTTGTCGGCCCCGCTGACGGCGAACGACCGGCACAGCTCGCCCTGTTCGGCGCCCAGGATGTTCACGCAGAACACCCCGGCGCGGGCGATCCGGGGCCAGGTGGTCGACGTACGGGCCACCATGAACGTGACCAGGGGCGGGTCCAGGGACAGCGAGGCGAAGGACTGGCAGGCGAATCCGGCCGGGCCGTCCTCGCCCTCCCCGGCCGGGGCGGTGATGACCGTGACCCCGCTGGCGAAGTTCCCGAGCACGGCCCGGAATTCGGCGGGACTGACGGGCGCGCGCTCGTCCTCCCCGACGGCCCGCAGGTCGGGCCGCGGCAGTGCGTCGATTCGGCTGGGTTCCTGCTCCGCGAGGGCGGAGGTGGGGGAGCCGACTGACCTGAGGTATCGGACGACGGTGGCCGCCATCCCTGCGTGTCCCATCACACCGCCGATTGAAGCTGACGGTCCGTCAGATGGGAAGGGGTGCGGACGGGTGGCCCGAAAAGGTGTATGGTCCCCACCAATTGAACGTGTTCAATTGGTGGGGTGGGGGCCATGGTGACACCAGAGCTGTACGGGGAAACCGCGCCGGAACCGGCCGCGCGGGGCGGGAGATGGTCGCGGCTGGCGACCGGTGCGGAGCTGGCCTTCGTGGCGCAGGTCATCGTGGCGGGGGCGGTGTTCCTCGCCACCTCCGGCATGCGCGACGACCACGGGACCGGCTTCGCGAGCGGGACGGCCGTGCTGGAGGTCCTCGCGGGAGGCCTGCCCTTGCTGGCACTGGCCGGATGCCTGCACTGGGTGCTGTTCAGCCTGCCCGTGACGGCGCTGGCGCGGCTCACGGGGGGCCGGCGGTGGGAGACGGGCCGGGTGGTGGTCTGCGCCGCCGCGGTCACCGCGGCCCACGCGTGGTGGGCCACCGCGCTGTGGGACGTCCCGTTCGGCTGGGCGGCGGTCTGGATCGCGGGGGCCGGGGTGCTCCCGCTCGTGGCCGCCTGGCACGCGCGTCGCCGGTCCCTGTGGTGGGGCGGGATGCTGGCCCGGGTCGGAGCCCTCACCGGGATCGCCCTGCTCGTCGCCCTCGTCGGCGCGTTCGTCCAGGCCCGGACGGGCTGGCTCGGGTACGAACCGCCGCGGATGGAGCGGGACCAGTACGTCGGGAGCTGGATCGGGGGCGGTGGCGCCCACCGGCTGCGGCTGGGCGGGAACGGCGAGGCGGAGGCCGGCAACCTGCCGCTGGAGAACCGCAACACCGCGCTGTGGGACGCGTGCTCGGGGACCGGGACATGGGCGTTCGAGCCGAAGGGCGCGGCCGGCGGCCTGGGCACCTCCGGCGGGGCGCGGGACCGCGTCACGCTCACGATCGAGAGCTGCGGCCGCATGGTGGACTGGCGGATCGGCGGCACGGCCGACCGGCCCGAGCTGTTCACCGTCCTCGACGACTCGGACGCCCGCCGGGTCATCACGCTGCACCGCCCCTAGGTCCTGTCATCAGAGTGGCGCCTGGCCCGCGACGCCCGGCACCGCGCCTCGCCGCGTTGTCGGGGCACCGGAGTACGTCCAGTACGCGGGTGCCCCTCCGCCTTGCGATGCACGGCGCCGGACGCCGCGGGCCTGACCGGCGCCACTGTGACGACAGGTCCTGGGCGGGGCGGCGGGGTTCGCCCGTACGGGTGAAACCGCTGCCCCGCCGGAAGCCTTACGCCGGGCAGCCCCGCGGGAGGTCGGCATCGTGGCCCCCGGCCCGATCCACCCGTCTTCCAGGAGGACCTCATGCTCGGAACCGACTTCAGTACCGGATCGCCCAACTGGCTCGACCTCGGGAGCCCCGACACCGACGCGGCCGCCGCCTTCTACGGCGCCGTCTTCGGCTGGCAGTTCACCTCCGCCGGGCCCGAGGCGGGCGGATACGGGTTCTTCCAGGTCGACGGGAAGACGGTCGCCGCGCTCGGGCCGCTCACGGAGGAAGGGGCCACCTCCGCCTGGATGATCCACTTCAAGGCCGACGACATCCAGGCCACCGTCTCGGCCGTCACGACCGGCGGCGGAACCGTTCGGATGGAGCCCATGGACGTCATGGGCGAGGGCTGGCTGGCGCAGGCCACCGACCCGCAGGGCGCCGAGTTCGCGCTGTGGCAGCCCGGCAAGACCTCCGGGCTGGGGATCGCCTCCGCCCCGAACTCGCTGATCTGGGCCGAGCTGCACGTCCCCGACCCCCTCGCGGCCATCACCTTCTACCAGGGCCTCTTCGGCTGGCGCAGCCAGGACATGCAGGCACCCGGAATGATGTACCGGGTGCTCAGCGTCAAGGACGGCGACCAGCAGCAGGCCTCCTTCGGCGGGGTCGCGCCGATGGGCGACGGCGCGGGCGGCGGCGTCGAGCAGCCGCGCTGGGTGCCGTACTTCCACTCGGCGGACGTCGACGCCACGGTCGCGGCGGCCACGGCGAACGGCGGGTCCGTGCTGATGCCGGCGGCGGACGTGCCGGACGTCGGCCGGATCTCCTGGCTCGCGGACCCGTTCGGGGCGGTGTTCGCGCTGCTGAAGCCCGACCCGCGGATGTAGGGGCGGCGGGTGCGGCGGCTACCGGCCGAGGTACTTGGGCGTACGCCGCTCCACGAAGCTCGCCACGCCCTCGTTGGCGTCGGCGGTGGTCATGTTGATCTCCTGAGCGGTGGCCTCGGCGGCCAGCGCGGCCGCCCGGCCGCCGTCCAGGGAGTCGTTGACCAGCCGCTTCGTCATCGCCAGCGCGCGGGTCGGGCCCTGCGCGAGGCGCTCGGCCCACGCGCGGGCGGTCTCTTCCAGGGCCTCGGCCGGGACCACCCGGTTGACGAGCCCGAGCCGCTCGGCCTCCGCCGCCGGGACGGCGTCGCCGAAGAACATCAGCTCCTTGGCCTTCTGCGGCCCGACGAGGCGGGGGAGCAGGTACGCGCCGCCGCCGTCCGGGACGAGGCCGCGGCGGACGAACACCTCGATGAAGCGCGCCGGTTCGGCGGCGATGACGAGGTCGCAGGCGAGCGCGAGGTGGGCGCCGATGCCGGCGGCGGTGCCGTTGACGGCGGCGATGACGGGCTTCTCGCAGTCCAGCACCGCCGTGATCAGGCGCTGCGCGCCGAGCCGGATCATCCGCGCGACGTCCCCGGCGACCCGCTCGCCGCCCGCGGCCCCTGCGCGCAGGTCGGCGCCCGCGCAGAACCCCTTCCCGGTCGCGGTGACGACCACGGCCCGCACCTGCGGATCGGCCGACGCGGCCCCGAGCAGCGCGATGACGCGCTCACGCTGCTCCCAGGTGACGGCGTTCATGGCCTCGGGCCGGTTGAGGGTGATCCACGAGACGCCGCTCTCGACGCGGTGCAGTACTTCGTCCTCGGAGGTGCCGGTCATACGTGAACTCCCGTTCCGGGGTGGTTGGGTGGTACGCCGGTGCTGCGGGGCGGGTGCCGCTCAACGACCTGGGGTCCGCCACAGGCACGCGCGACACGGGCCGGCCGCCCGGCCCACCGGCGCAGGCAGGGCCGGGGACGGGGGCCGGGTGTGTTGCGGGGCTCGGTGGCAGGGGCATCGGCGTGCGGGTGTCAGCGGCAGATGGCCAAGGCGTCCAGGGCGACCGCCCCCTGGCCGCGCGGGAGGACCATCAGCGGGTTGATGTCCAGCTCGGAGAGCTCGTCGCCCAGTTCCAGGGCCATCCGCTGGACCCGTAGGACGACCTCCACCAGCGCGTCGACGTCCGCCGGCGGAGCCCCCCGTACGCCCTCCAGCAGCGCGTGCCCGCGCAGCTCCGTCAGCATCGCCCGCGCCTGGTCCTCGCCGAACGGCGGCACCCGTACCGCCGCGTCGTGCAGGACCTCCACCAGGACCCCGCCCAGCCCCACCGTCACCGTCGGGCCGAACAGGTCGTCCTGGGTGACGCCGACGACCATCTCGACGCCCCGCTCCACCATCTGGCAGACCAGGATCCCGTCCAGCGGCACGTTCTCGTAGCGCGCGATGTCGGTCAGCTCCCGGTACGCGTCCCGGATCTGGCTCGCCGAGGTCAGGCCGATCTTCACCAGCCCGAGCTCCGTCTTGTGCGCGAGCTGCGGGCCCGACGCCTTCATCACCACCGGGTAGCCGACCAGCCCCGCCGCCCGCACCGCCGCCGCCGCGCTGGTCACCAGCTGCTCGCGCGGCACCCGGATCCCGTACGCCCGCAGCAGCTGCTTCGCCGCGTGCTCGCTGAGCTGCTGGCCCGGCCGCATCAGCGCCTGCGCCTTGCGGTACGAGGGCGAGGGCGTGCGCGGCGCGTCCTCGAAGGGGGAGCGGTAGCCGGCCGTGAACCGGTGGTGGCCGAGGTAGGCCCGCACGGCGGTGATGCAGTTGCCGAACGTACGGAAGGTGGCTACGCGGGAGGAGCCGAGCAAGGTGGTGCGGTAGGCCTCCTCGGTGCCCACCGGCGAGCCCCAGATGACGCAGACGAGCTTGTCCGAGGCCTCGGCCGCGTCCACCAGGTCCTGCGCGAGCCGGTCGCTCATCGGCGGGAACGGCCCGGTGATCGGACAGATCAGCACGCCGACGGACGGGTCGGCCAGGATCGCGTCGATGATCTTGCGGCCGCGCCAGTCGCCCACCGGGTGGCCGCCGTTGTCGACGGGGTTGGCGACGTTCAGGTACTGCGGGATCCACTGGTGCAGCTCGTCCTGCTTGGCCTGCGGGAGGGTGGGGAGGCTCAGCCCCGCCTCGGTCGCCAGGTCCGAGAAGTGCGCGCCGGTGCCGCCGGATATGGAGTACACGACGACCCCGTCGGCCAGCGGCTTGCGGGCCCGGGCCAGCAGCGCCGCGGTGTCCTGGAGTTCGTCCAGCCCGTCGACCCGGATCACCCCGAACTGCCGCATGGCGGCGTCCACGACGGTGTCCGCGCCGGTCAGCTTCCCGGTGTGGGAGGCGGCCATCCGGGCGCCGGTCTCGGTACGGCCGACCTTGACGGCGACGACGGGGACCCCGTTGCGCGCGGCCCGGTCGGCGGCGAGGAGGAACTGGCGGCCGTCCTTGAGGCCCTCGACGTAGCAGGCGATGGCCCCGACCTCGGGCCGCTCGGCGAAGTAGGAGATGAAGTCGGAGGTCTCCAGGTCGGCCTCGTTGCCCGTGGGCGCCCAGTGGGAGAGCCGGATGCCCAGCTCCTGGAGGGTGTAGACGGGGCGGCCCTGGTGGCCGGACTGGGTGATCAGCGCGATGGCCGGGCCGTCGAGGTCGTCGCGGAAGCGCTCGAAGGCGTTGAGGTTGGTGTTGGGGCCGAGCAGCCGCAGCCCGGAGCGCCGGACGGCGGCGGCGAGCCGGGCCTGCGCGGCGGCGCCCGCGTCGCCGGTCTCGGCGAAGCCGGAGGCGAAGGCGACGGCGAACTTCACCTTGGCCTCGGCCAGCTCCTCGATGACGGGCAGCGGGTCGGCGACGAGCAGCACCGCGAGGTCCACCTGCTCGGGCAGCTCGGCCACGGAGGCGCGGCACGGCAGCCCGAAGACGCTGGTACGGGTGGGGTGCACGGGGTGGACCCGGGCGCCGACGCGCTGCGCCCAGGCGATGAGCTGCCGGGTGATCCCGGTGTTCGGCCTGCCCTCGGTGTCGGAGGCGCCGATGACGGCGACGGACTCGGGCCGGAAGAACCGGTCCAGGTCGGGCACCTCGGAGCGCAGGGGCCGTCCGCTGACGTCGAGCGCGGCGGTGTCCTCGGCGGACGGTGCCGCGGTGGAGTGGACCGCCGTCCTGGGGGTTTCCCCGCAGGCGTCGACGCGTGCGCGGAAGTCGGTGGTGAGGGTGCCGTGAGTAGATCCAAGCATCGTTCCGCCCGCTCCCTGCTCGAAGATCTCCGTGAACTCCTTAACTGACGCGTAGTCAGATTACTGAACTGACGCGCCGTCAGGAACAGGCCTGCGCGGGAAAGCTGGTGGAGGTGATGTGTGGAACGGTCGCAGATCCCCCGGGAGGGGGTCCAGGGCCGATTCGGCCGCTCTGCGGGGGCGCCGGTCTGGCGCGTCCGCTGCGTTGGCCGGGGTCGCCGTCGGGGCGGGGTCGGATCGTCCGTCCGGGCCGGGGGCGGCTCGTCCGTCCGGGCCGGGTCGGCTCGTCCGTCCGGTCGCGGCGATGGCGGCGGCCGAGGGAGCGGCCACCGTACCCGTGATCCCGCCGCGCCGTGGCGCGTTCGCGTCGTGCGGGCGTTCCGAATCGCGCTCCGCGTGGACGGCCCGGTCTCGCGCCGCAGTTCGCCGCGGGGTCCGGCGTCCGGCGTTTGAGCGGCCGGCTGTTCCCCGGCCGGGCCCACGCGGTCACGGCGGCCGTCGCCGTCGCCGTCGCCGTCGGCGTCGGCGTCGGAGCCGGAGCCGGGGTGGGGGCGCGGGGTCAGGCCGGGGGGTCCACCGGGCGCAGGCCGGTGTCCGGCAGGAGCTCGGCCGAACGCCGGGCCGCGGCCCGGACGCCGAGCCTGCGGGCGACGGCCTTGGCGATCTTCTCCGCGTCCAGCGCCATCTCCCGGAACATGCCGCTGATGGGGTTGGTGTACCCGGTGAAGTACAGGCCGGGGGCCTGCTCGGGGGTGCGCCGGCCGTGGGTGAGCGGCCGCCCGCGCTCGTCCAGTACGTCGAGGTGGCCGAGCAGGCCCTCCAGGCCGCGCCGGTAGCCGGTGGCCGCGACCACCGCGTCCGGGGTGATCCGGGAGCCGTCCGCGAGCACCACCTCGGCGCCGTCGAACGCCTCGACGGCGGCGACCGGCTCCACCCGGCCCGTGCGGACGGCGTCGATCAGGCCGACGTCCTGCACCGGTATCGCCCCCTGTCGGGCCCTGCTGTACAGGCCGGACTCCGGGCGTGGGAGCCCGTACGCCGTCAGGTCCGGGACGGACGCCTTGGCGACGAGCCGGCCGAGCCGGTCCACGAGGCGTACGGGCAGCCGCCGTACCAGGATCCCGGTGCGCTGGGCCGGCCAGCCGGCGGTGGAGCGGCGCACGATGTGCGGGGCGGTGCGCACGGCGAGGCGGACCCGCGCGGCCCCGCCACCGGCCAGGTCGACGGCTATCTCGGCGCCGGTGTTGCCGACGCCGACGACGAGCACGTCCTGGCCCTCGTACGGCCGGGGGTTGCGGTAGGCGGCGGCGTGCGTGAGCGTCCCGGTGTACGTGTCGCGGCCGGGCCAGTCCGGCAGGCGCGGGGTGTGGTTGAAGCCGGTGGCCACGACCACGGCCCGGGCGGCCAGCACCCGGCCGCCGGTGGCGTGCAGGAGCCAGCCGGGGCCGCCGCGGTCGCCGTGGCTGCTGCCGTTGCCGTTGCCGCCGTCGCCGCCGTCCTCCGGGGCGCGCTCGATGCGCGTCACCTCGACGCCGGTCACCAGCTCCAGCTCGTGGAACTCGGCGTACTTCTCCAGGTACCGCACCACGTCGTCCCGCGACACCCACCGCCCGAACCGGCGCGGAATCGCCAGTCCGGGCAGGGCGGAGAGGCGGCGGGTGGTGTGCAGGCGGAGCCGGTCGTAGTGCCCCCGCCAGGAGGCGCCGACGGCGTCGGCCTTGTCGACGACCACCGCGCGCACCCCGCGTGCGCGCAGCGCGGCGGCGACGGCGAGGCCGCCGGGCCCGGCGCCGATCACGTAGACGGGGCGGGGCTGGGTGGTCATGTCGGGTGCTGTGGTGACTCCGGGCATGAGGTGTGATCGTATCGCCACGCTGGGTTGATGGGTCTCGGACGGGCGGGGAATCGATTGCGGATCGATCACGGACGCCGGGGTCCCCGCTGGCGGCGGTGCGGGGGGCGGTGGCGGGCGGGGGTGTGGGCGGCGGCACCGGTGGCCGTTGCGGGGGGCCTTGCGGGATCGGTCCGGATCCGGTGAACTGACGTACCGTCAGATCGAGAGGGGAGGGAGGGCGCTGATGCAGACCATCTGGCTCAGTGGGGCCGAATGGCTCGCCGTGCTCCGGATAGGCCTCGGCCTGTGGTGGCTGGAGAGCTGGCGGCACAAGGACAAGAAGGGCTGGTTCGAGCGCGGCACCGGCATCGCCTGGGCGGCCGACGTCGCGGGCAAGCACCGCTGGCCGTTCGTGAAGGGCGGCTTCGAGAAGGTCGTCCAGCCGAGGCCGCGCCTGATGGCGTACGTCGTCGTCTACGCGGAACTCGCGCTCGGGCTGGGCCTGGTCCTCGGGCTCCTGACGCCGATCGCGCTGGTGGGCGGGCTGCTGCTGAACCTGCTGTACCTGGTGCTGATGATCCATGACTGGGCCGAGCAGGGCCAGAACGCGATGATGGCCCTCATCTCGCTCGTCGCGCTCTTCGCCATGGGATGGCAGACCTGGTCGGTCGACGCGGCGACGGGACTGTTCCTGTGAGCCCCGCCGGCGGGACCGCCCGCTACGACCTGCCCGACGTCGACGACTTCACCCGCCCCTACTGGGACGCGGCCGCGACCGGCCGGCTGCTGCTGCGCCGCTGCGGGGAGTGCGGGCGCGCGCACCACTACCCGAGGGAGTTCTGCCCGTTCTGCTGGGCGGGGGAGGACCGGGTGACGTGGGAGGCGGCGAGCGGCCGCGCCACGCTGTACACCTGGTCGGTGATCCACCGCAACGACCTCCCGCCGTTCGGGACGCGGGTCCCGTACGTGGCGGCGGTGGTCGACCTGGCGGAGGGGCCCCGGATGATGACGGAGGTCGTGGACTGCGCGCACGCCGACCTGCGGATCGGCATGCCGCTGGAGGTCACGTTCCGGGTGGAGGCGGCGGGCGGGGCCGCGGAGAGCGTGGCGGGGGGCGTCGCGGCGGCGGGTGCGGCCGCGGTGGGCGGGGCCGCGGAAGGCGTGGCGGTGGCCGTGTTCCGGCCGGCCGTCGGTGACGGCTCGCCGAGCGACCGGGGTGGCGCGACCCTACGCTGAGGGTGTTGCCCGGGGGTCCTCGGACGGCGGGAGTCGGACGGCGGGAGAGCGTGCCGTGAAGCCAACCCACACCTGGCTGCGCCGGGCCTGCGTGGCCGCCGCCGCCGCGGGCGCGCTCGTCGCCCCGGCCGTCGCCACCGGCTCCGCCCACGAGGCGGCGGGGGCTGCGACCCTGCCCGCCGCGCCCACCCCGTCGGGCGGCGACGCGGAGTTCCGGCAGCTCACCCCGGCCGTCGCGGCGCAACTGGACGCGGCCGTGCGCGAGGTCATGCGCCAGACGGGGGTGCCGGGCGTGACCGTGGGGCTGTGGGCCCCCGGCAAGGGCGAGTACGTCCGTACCTTCGGGGTCGCCGACAAGGCGACGCGCGCGCCGATGGCCACCGACCTGCACGTACGGATCGGCAGCGAGACCAAGACCTTCACCGTGACGGCCCTGCTCCAGCTCGTCGACGAGGGCAAGGCCGGGCTGGACGACCCCATCGGGAGATACGTGACCGGCGTACCCAACGGGGACCGCATCACGCTGCGCGAGCTGGCGGGCATGCGCTCCGGGCTGTTCAACTACAGCCTCGACGCGGACTTCATCAAGAAGCTCCAGGCCGATCCCGAACGGTCCTTCACGCCAAGGCAGTTGCTCGCGTACGCCTTCGGCCATCCCGTGCAGTTCCCGCCGGGGGCGAAATTCGACTACTCCAACACCAACCTGATCCTGCTCGGACTGGTGGTGGAGAAGATCACCGGACGCCCGCTCCACGAGGTCATCACCCAGGACGTCCTGGTGCCGGCCGGGCTGCGCCGCACCGTCTTCCCGACGAGCGCGGCCATGCCGGTTCCGTACGCCCACGGCTACACGAACCAGACGGCCTCGGGCAAGGTCGAGGACGCGACCGACTGGAACCCCTCCTGGGCCTGGGCGGCCGGAGCGATGATCTCCGACCTCCAGGACCTGCGCAGCTGGGCCCGCACCCTCGCCACCGGCACGCTGCTCACGCCCGCGACCCAGGCCGAGCGCCTGAAGACGACGCCGATGAACGTCCAGGGCGACGGCTACGGGCTGGGCATCTTCGACGTCCAGGGCTGGATCGGCCACAACGGCTCGATCCCCGGGTACGAGGTGCTGCCGGTCTACCTGCCACCGGCGCGGGCGACCATGGTCATCCTCCTCAACACCGACAGCCGCTACGACGGCCAGGAACCCAGCACCCTCTTCGGCCAGGCGGTCACCGCCGTCGTGACCCCGGACCACGTGTACCCGGGGCACAAGCCTCAGGCGCCGGGCGGCGGCTGAGCGCCTACGGCCAGAGCAGCTGCCGCGTCCAGGCGGCGTCGGCGCCCGGGGTGCGGACGTAGCGCAGCCGGGTGTGGCGGCGCGCCGGGTCGCCCTGGAAGAACTCCACCTCGGCCGCGTCCAGGACGTACCGGGTCCAGGTCGGAGCCGGGGCGTCCGGCTCCGCGCCGGCCCGCTCCCACGCGGCCGCCGAAGCCTCGGCCAGCTCCTCGGCGCTGCCCAGCACCTCGCTCTGACGGCCCGTGAGCGCGGCCGCGAGCGCACCCCGCGACCGGACCGCCAGGTCGGCCCGGCTCTCCTCGGGCCCACAGGCGGTGACCCGGCCCCGGATCCGGACCTGCCGCGCCACGGCCGGCCAGTAGAAGCCCAGCGCGGCGTCCGGGTGGGCGGCCAGCTGGCGGCCCTTCGCACTGGTGGCGTGCGTGGCGAAGTGCCAGCCGCGGTCGTCGGCGTCGTGCAGCATCAGGGTGCGTACGTCGGGCCGCCCGCCGGAATCCACCGTGGCGAGGCTCATCGTGTGCGGCTCCGGCTGCCCCGCACGCGCGGCGTGCACGAACCACTCCCGGAACAGCGGGAGCGGCTCGGTCGGCGCGGCCGCGGCGTCGAAGGCGGGGAGCGGGCCGTCCCAGACCCGCAGGGCGTGCAGGGTGGCGTGGAAGTCGCTGGTCATGAGGCCAGGCTAGGGTGCGGGCCCATGAGGATACGAAGGGGTGCGGGGCTCGCCCTGATCGGCGTCGCGGTGATGTGCGTGGCGGCGGCGACCGTCGGCCGCCTGTACGAGCGCCCGGGCGGTCTGGCCGTCGTCGCGGAGCTGAACAGCCCGTGGCTGCTCGGCCCCCTCGCGGGTCTCGCCCTCGCCGCGGGGATCCTGCTGCGGACCTGGCGCCCCGCCGCCGCGCAGCCGGTCGTCACCGCCGTGGTCGCCGTCGCCCTCCTGGCCGCGCTGACGATCCCGCTCTTGCTGATGGCCTCGGACCCCTTCCCGGCGCGGGAGTACGACATCACGGCCCCGGCCGGCGGGGGCGGGGCACCCCGGCGCCTGGTGGTGGAACTGACGTCACCGCTGGCGGACCCGGTCTGGCAGGTCTACGTGGACCAGGGCACCTTCCCCACGGCCCACCGCTGGCCGCTGACCCGCTTCGCCGCGTCGGACTGGTCGAAGGGCATCCTCCAGGCGCAGTGGCTCTCCCACGACACGATCCGCCTGATCGACCTGGACCACCGCCCCCACGACATCCCCCTGACCCCGAACGGCCGCCCAGGGGCGGCACTGAACTGGTAGCGGCGCCGGGCGCCGGGCGCCGGGCGCCGGGCTTACCCGGCAGGACCCCGTGGACTGAGCGATCTCGAACAGCGCCGGGGGACGCCCACGATCGTGACGCCCTCCTGCCCCGTGCGTCCGCAGCTGCCCCGTGCTGGGCGTCAGCGCTTGAGCGCGCCTACCATCTGTGCGCGGTCGCGGAGCTCGCGTACCGCGCGGACCTTGGTGTGAGGTTTCAGGCGCAGTGTCATCACCTCGAAATGCTCGTCCCCGCGCGCTGAGCTCAGGCCCTCGTACTCGTCGAGGAACCGGCCCCAGGACTCGCATGCGGCTTCGACGTGGCCGATGGCCAGCTGCCTCTGTGCCAGCAGGCCGTAAGAGTGCAGTCGGCCCTGTCGTTCGTTCGCGGGCTGTACCCGGATCGACTCCTTCAGGGTTCTGACCGAACCGGGCAGGTCCTTGGTCTCGTTCAGAACGTGGGCGACGTGGAAGAGGTACGCAGTGCGGTCGTAGCCGCCGACCGACTCCCGCCGGTCGTCGGCGCGGGCGAGGGCCGACTCGGCCTCGCGTAGTCGGGTGAAGGCGGTGCGGCGGTCGCCGACCATCGCCGCGCTGTGGGCCTGCTGCCCGCGCAGGAATGCCACCAGGCGGGGGCCGGCTGCCGGGGCGGCCTCGGCGGCGGAGTCCGCGAGCTCCAGGGCTCGGCGGCCGTAGCCGAGGTTCGATGCCTGGAGGCTCATGCCCCGCAGCGTGCGGCAGTAGGTGAGGTGGTCCTCGGCCTCGCCGGCCAGTTTGAGGGCGCTCACGTAGTAGTCCTGGCCGAGCCGGTGTTGGCGCTCGTACATGGCCATCCATCCGGTGAGGTAGACCAGGTCGGAGGCCGCCGCCAGCATGCTGCGCCGTACGGGGGCGGCCGCCTCGGCCTTGAGCCAGGGGCCCACGGTGTTGACGAGGAACGCGGCGGCCATGGGGCGTGCGTGCCCGGCGCCGAGCTCGTCGAGGATGTCGGCGATCCGGTCCGTCATGGACCGGACGGCCTCGACCTGGCCTTGGCCGACACGGGTCGTGGCCTTCCCCGGCCTGATCGGGTCGGGGCTGTCCGCGTGTGCGAGCTCGGGGAAGAGGGGGATGGCGAGCGCGGCGGAGAACACCGCTGTCGTGATGACGCGCCGTCGGGACGGATCCATGTCGGCCCTTCCGAGGTCTACGAGTTCTCGGACAGTGTCCGCCTCCCCCGGTCCGGCCGGTGGCGTGAGTCCTGCCTCGGCGTAGGTGACGGGGCGGCCGAGTTTCCGTTCGAACGCTTCGACGAGGAGCGCCCGGACCTGCGCGCGTGGTTCATGTCCGGCGACCCACTGGGACACGGCGGGCTGCCCGTACTTGAGGCTCATCCCGGCCTCCGCGCCGAGTCGATTGATGATCGACGCGAACTGGGACCGCGACCATCCGGCCTGATCGAGCAACACGGGGAGGCCGGTGTTGGGTGTGCGTGAGCGTTGCGCCATGAGCAACTCCCGGGACAGGTGCATGGCTTGCATACTTCTCCGACTCTCCAACGGTACTCGCGGGGAGTGGTCGCGCGGTTACCTGAACGGTGACCGAGCGGGACGAAGGCAGGGAGCGCAGTCGTGGGCAGTCGTACGCGTATGACCGATTGGCTGGCCGGCGGCCACCCGGATCCGGGGCAGGCGTACGCCGAGTGGGCGGAGCGCGGGGTCGCCGTGATTCCCGTGGGGGCGACCTTCGGCGCGGTCCGGCTCCCCGAGGCCGTCGTGCACGCGGCCGTCGGGTCCACCGACCGCGACGACGTCGGCTTCGCGCTCGCCGACCGTCTCGACGGCCCGGTCATCCACGACGGCCGCGGTCGCAACTACTACGCGCTGATCAGGCCCGACGCGCACATCAACTGGCGGACCGCCGCAACCGGTGTGGAACGCCTGGCCCCACGCACCCACCTCGGCGTCCCGGCCATGAGCCGCTGCGAGTACGCGCCCCATACGCCGATCTACTGGGCCGTTCCCGGCGTCCGCCCCGGCCACTGCGACCCGGCCTCGATCGCACTCCTTGTCCGCGTGGGGGTCGCACGGCTGGAGGAGTCCAGGTGAACCGGCAGATGGATTCCCGTTCAGGACAAGGAGGGGCGCTGGCGGTTCGTCGACCGGGCTGCGGAAGAGACTGCGTCACCTCGACCTCGACGAGGAGCGCACGGTCCTGGAGATCGGCTCGGTCGTCCGGTACGGAACGCGGTGGGAGGCGGACGCGGTCCGCTTGGTACCAGGAGCGGGACGCCGCCCTGCGGCGGCGGGCCCTACCCCCGTCCCAGGATCAGCGTTCCCGACGAGCAGAACCAGCCCCCCGTGCCCGAGGCGAGGGCGATCTGCGGTAGGTGGCCGTTGCGGCGGGTGACCTGGCGGTCCGGGCCCGCCTCGCCGCGGAGTTGGCGGACCGCTTCCACCAGGAGGAACAGGCCGCGCATGCCCGGGTGGCAGGCCGAGAGGCCGCCGCCGTCCGTGTTGACCGGGAGTTCGCCGTCGCGCAGGAGGCGGCCCTTCTCGACGAAGGCGCCGCCCTCGCCCTTGGCGCAGAAGCCGAGGTCCTCCAGGGTGACCAGGGTCATGTAGGTGAAGGCGTCGTAGATTTCGGCGAGGTCCACGTCCGCCGGGGTGAGGCCCGCGCGGGCGAAGGCCTGGCGGCCCGAGACGGCCGCGGGGGAGACGGTGAAGTCCTCCCACTCCGACATGGTGGTGTGGGAGACGGAGGTGCCCGTGCCCAGGATCCACACCGGGGACTTGGCGGTGTCCGGTACGTAGTCCTCCGCCGCCAGCAGCACCGCGCAGCCGCCGTCCGAGCGGATGCAGCAGTGCAGCTTCGTGAACGGGTCCGCGATCATGTCGGCCGACAGGACGTCGTCGACCGTGATCGGGTCGCGGAACATCGCGTCCGGGTTGGTCGCCGCGTTCGCCCGGGCCTGGACGGCCACCGCGGCGAGCTGCTCCAGGGTCGTCCCGTACTCGTGCATGTGGCGGCGGGCCGCCATCGCGTACTTGGAGATCAGGGTGTGCCCGTACGGCACCTCGAACTGGAGCGGCCCCCGTGCTCCGAAGGAGAGGTTCGAGGTGCGGCGGCGGGCCTTGATGTCGGCCCGGGCCGTCGATCCGTAGACCAGGAGCACGGCGTTCGCGTGCCCGGCCGCGATCGCGTCCGCGGCGTGCGCCGCCATGACCTCCCAGGTGGAGCCGCCGACCGAGGTGGAGTCGACCCAGGTGGGGCGCAGCCCCAGGTACTCGGCCACCTCGACCGGCGCGAGCGTGCCGAGGCCCGCCGAGGCGAGGCCGTCGATGACGGAGCGGTCGAGGCCGGAGTCGGCCAGGGCCCGGCGGGCGGCCTGCGCGTGCAGGGCGTAGGGGGTGGGGCCGTCCACGCGGCCGCAGTCCGACAGGGCGACGCCGACGACCGCGACCCGGCGGCGGCGCGCGGAGGTGGCGGCGGCGGGTTCGGTCCCGGCGCCGGCGTGGAGGGGTCCAGACATGGCAGGCGACATGAGCCGACCGTACAACTGACGGTACGTCAGTTTCTAGTCCGCGGCGACCCGGCGCCCCCGCCCCCTGTGCATCTCGCCCGCCCCGCCCTAACATGACGCCCCGTCAGATACGGGGAGGAGCCCGCCGATGGACGCCGCCTTCACCGCGGAGCAGGACGAGATGCGCCGCACCCTGCGCGAGATCCTGGGCAAACGCTGCGGCCCGGACGAGGTCAAGGCCGCCGTCCGCACCGTCGCCGGATACGACCCGGAGCTGTGGCAGCAGCTCTCCGAGCGGCTCGGCCTGCCCGGCCTCGCCGTCGCCGAGGAGTACGGAGGCGTCGGCTGCACCCCCGCCGACCTGGCCCTGGCCTGCGAGGAGACCGGGCGGGCACTGCTGCCGTCGCCGCTGCTGGCCACCGCCGCGCTCGCCGTGCCGCTGGTCACCGCGCTCGGGACTGCCGCCCAGCGCTCCGCCCTGCTGCCGCGGCTCGCGGCCGGCGGGCTCACCGCCGCGCTCGTCGTCCCCGGCCCGGCCCTGGCCACCGCCCTCGCGCTGACCGGCGACAACACCGTCGGCGAATGGGCCGGCGGCGGTCGCGCCGGCGGGGTCCAGGCCCGCGCCGACGCGGCCGGCGGCGGCTGGCGGCTCTACGGGGAGGCCGCCCAGGTCCTCGACGGGCACAGCGCCGGGCTGCTCCTCGTCGCCGCGCACACCGGCGGCTTCGCCCGCAGCCGGATCCTGCTGTTCCTGGTGCGGGAGGACGCGCCCGGCCTCGTACGGACCCGGCAGACCGCCCTCGACGAGACCCGGCCGCAGGCGCGGGTGCAACTGCGCGACGTACCGGCCGAGTTGCTGGGCGACGGGACGTGCGAAGGGACCGGAGGCGGGACGTACGACGGGACCGGCGGGGGGATCGGCGGGGCGGTCGACGTGCCGGGCGCGCTCGCCGCCACCGGATGCACCGCGGCCGCCGTGCTCGCCTCCGAGGCGGTCGGCGCGGCCGGGCAGGCGCTCGCCCGCACGGTCGAGTACGTCTGCCGGCGCGAGCAGTTCGGCCGGCCGGTCGGGTCCTTCCAGGCGGTCAAACACCGGCTCGCCGACCTCTACGTACAGATCCAGGCGGCCCGCTCGGCGGCCTGTTACGCCGCCTGGGACCCGGACCAGGCGGGCCTCGCCCTCGCCCAGGCCCTGGAGGCTCTGCGGATCACCGCGGGCGAGGCGATCCAGCTGCACGGCGGCATCGGCTTCACCTGGGAGCACGACGCGCACCTCTACTTCAAGCGGGCCGCGGCCGACGAGCTGCTGTTCGGCCCCGTCCACCGGCTCCGGGCGCACGCCGCGGAACGGGCGGGCCTGTTCGACCGGCA
Source organism: Streptomyces sp. NBC_01551 (assembly GCF_026339935.1). Taxonomy (NCBI): domain Bacteria; kingdom Bacillati; phylum Actinomycetota; class Actinomycetes; order Kitasatosporales; family Streptomycetaceae; genus Streptomyces; species Streptomyces sp. NBC_01551. The sequence continues at coordinate 2,747,137 of NZ_JAPEPX010000001.1, read as the reverse complement.
ACCGACCCAGGAGAGGGTGGCCGTCTGATGGCTCCCGGCGTCAAGCTCATGCAGAAGGTCTCCTCGACCGTGCTGTTCGCCAAGCTGGCACCGCACTTCATCCCCGCCCTGGACAAGGCGGTGCACAAGCTGACCCGCGGCAAGGTCATGCTCAGCGCCCAGATGCTCCCCGGTGTGATCCTCACCGCCAAGGGCGCCAAGACCGGCGAGCCGCGCACCACGCCGCTCGCCTGCATGCCGGAGGACGGCGGCAGGACCTGGCTGCTGATCGGCTCCAACTTCGGCCGACCGGGGCACCCGGCATGGACCGGGAACCTCCTCAAGAACCCCGACGCGGACGTGAGTTGGAAGGGTCGGGACATCGCCGTACGAGCCCGCCTGCTGGAGGGCGAGGAGCGCGCGGCGGCGTGGCGGGCGGTGCTGGGGTTCTGGCCGCCGTACGCGACGTACCAGGCGCGCATCGAGCGCGAGATCCGGCTGTTCCGCCTGGAGCGTCGCTGATCGCGGGGCGGCTGGCCGCGAGCGGCGGGCCGCAGGCGTAGCGGCTGACCGCGGGTGGTCGGGTGGTTGACGTGGCGGCGGATCCCCGGAGGAAGACCCCGGGGTCCGCCGTTACTTGGTCGGCTTCTTGCCGGTGATGCCCAGGTGCACGAGCAGCGCCAGGTTCGGCTTGAGCTCGGCCTGTTTCACGCCCCAGGTCTGGAAGCCCTTCTGGTGCGAGGCGACCGCGGCCAGCATCGCGACCAGGGATCCCGCCATGGCCGCCGGGCTGACGTCCTTGTCGACCTTGCCCTTGGCCTGGAGTTCCTTCATCGACTCCGTGAGGGAGTTGGTGACGGAGTTCAGGATCTTCATGCGGATCTTGTAGAACCGCTTGTCGCCCTCGGCCGCGCCGAGGTCGACGACCCGGAGGATCGCGTCGTTGGCCCGCCAGAAGTCCAGGAATCCCTCGACGAGTTCCTCGGCCGCCGCCCAGCCGGCCTTGCCGACCCAGTTCCGGCCCTCGACGAGCGACGTCAACTGCGCGCCCTCGGTGGCCATTTGCTCGGCGATCTCCAGGACGGCGCCTTCGACGTCCGGGAAATACTGGTAGAAGGTCGCGGGGGAGGTACCGGCCTTGCGCGCGACGTCGATCACCTTGACGTCGCGGTACGGCGAGGAGCTGAGCATCTCGCTGAGGCAGTCGAGCAGCTTCTGCCGCGTCGCCTGGCCGCGCCGGCCGGCGACACGCCCGTCGACGGTGCGTACTTGTCCTGTCATGCCGTCAGCTTACCGAGGGGTGATCGGCGCGCGATTCGGCCGCCTGCAAATGGGGTTACCCGGCCGCCTCACACGCCCGCGGGGCTGGAATCGGCCCGGCCCGGGCCCGGTGGTGAGGCGGGGCCGGGGGCGTGCCGTCGGGGCCGGGCGGTGCCGGCGAGGCCGGAATCGGCCCCGGTACGTATCGTGGCGTATCCCCCGAATAGTCTTATCAACAGGCTGTGGACAAGTTTTCGGGCACATCCTGTTTCAGGGGCACAACGGAAGGAACCGGGCTCATGGCCGCATTCGCGGAAGGCGCACCCTGCTGGGTCGACGCCTCCCTCCCGGACGTCGAGGCGGGCAAGCGCTTCTACGGTGAGCTCTTCGGGTGGACCTTCGGCCCCGGCGCGGGACCCCAGTACGGCGGCTACACCCAGGCGTACAGCCTCGGCCGCAACGTCGCCGCCCTCGCCCCCAAGCCCGACGGCCGGATGCCGACCGTCTGGGGCGTCTACCTGTACACCTCGGACGCCTACGCCTGCGCCGCCCGCATCCGCGCCGCCGGCGGCCAGATGGTGATGGACCCCCAGCCCGTCGGCCCGTACGGCACGGCCGCCATGGCCGCCGACCCCGGCGGGGCCGTCTTCGGCCTCTGGCAGCCCGGCACCCACCACGGCTTCGACGCCCAGCAGGAGCCGTACACGTACTGCTGGGCGGAGGTCTACACCCGCGCCCGCGACGCCGTGGACGTCTTCTACGCCAAGGTCTTCGGCTACGTCCCCGAGGACCAGGACGACCCCGAGAGCGGCGTCGAGTACCGGGTCTGGTCCCCGCCCGGCAGCGCCCCCGGCTCCGACACCGCCGTCCTCGGCCGGACCTTGATCACCGACGCCTTCCCGGAGATCATGCCGGCGCACTTCCTGCTCTACTTCGCGGTCCCCGACTGCGACCAGACGGTCGCCACGGCCAAGCGCCTCGGCGGCCGGGTCACGGCCGATCCCTTCGATACGCCGTACGGGCGGATCGCCGTCCTCGCGGACAATCAGGGGGCCGTCTTCGGCATCCTCTCGGAGCCTCGTGCGAAAGCACAGCCTGAGCAGGGACCGGAGCAGGCGCGGGCCTGACAGAATCGGGGTTGCGCGACCCCGGGGCGGCGCCCCGGAGTGAGACGCTGCACGGGGCCGACCGCCGCGTGCCGCCGCGCGACCGGTGGAAACGGGCCCGGCGAGGGTCCGTACGGGGAGGTGTGGAGGCGAGTGGTGGAGCAGCTGACGCAGCACGACCCGAGACGGATCGGCCCCTTCGAGGTGCTGGGACGGCTCGGCGCCGGCGGCATGGGGCTGGTCTATCTCGCACGGTCGGCGTCCGGACGCAGAGTCGCGATCAAGACGGTGCGCACCGAGCTCGCCGAGGACCAGCTGTTCCGGGTGCGCTTCACCCGCGAGGTGGAGGCCGCGCGCGCGGTGTCCGGCTTCTACACGGCGGCCGTCGTCGACGCCGACCCGCGCGCCGCCGTGCCGTGGCTGGCGACCGCGTACGTCCCGGCGCCCTCCCTGGAGGAGATCGTCAACGAGTGCGGGCCGATGCCCGCCCAGGCCGTACGGTGGCTCGCGGCCGGCATCGCCGAGGCGCTGCAGTCCATCCACGGGGCGGGGCTGGTGCACCGCGACCTGAAGCCGTCCAACGTGCTGGTCGTCGAGGACGGCCCCCGCGTGATCGACTTCGGCATCGCGAGCGGCGTCTCCAACACCCGCCTGACCATGACGAACGTCGCGGTCGGCACCCCTGCGTACATGTCGCCCGAGCAGGCGAAGGACTCGCGCAGCGTCAAGGGCGCCAGCGACGTGTTCTCGCTCGGCTCGACGCTCGTCTTCGCCGCGACCGGGCATCCGCCGTACCACGGGGCGAACCCGGTGGAGACGGTGTTCATGCTGCTGCGCGAGGGCCCCAACCTGGAGGGGCTCCCCGAGGAGCTGCGGCCGCTGATCGAGTCCTGCATGCAGATGGACGCGACGCTGCGGCCCACCCCGGCCGACCTCCAGGCCCAGCTGGCCCCGCACCTCTTCGACGGCGGCGACGACAGCGGCACCGCCTCCGCGTGGCTGCCCGGCCGGGCCGTCGCGATGATCGAGGCCCGCCGGGCCGGGCAGCGCACCGCCCCGGCCACGCCGGTCCCGCGCCCGTCGCCCGGTCCCGGTTCGGGTTCGGGTTCGGGTTCCGAGGCGGCCACCCACCGCCGCCCGCGCGGCGTCGAGCCGTACGTGGACCCGCGCACCGGGCACGCGGCCCCGCCGCGCCCGCACCATCCGCCGATGTCCCCGGTGCGCTCGGGCGAGCCGGTGCGGCTCGGCGGCTCGCCGGTGCCGATCGGTCCCGGTCCGCGGGCGGGCGTCGTGGCGTCGGCCGGGCAGGCCGCGGCGGATTCGGCGACCGGATGGGTGCGCCCGCCGGGCGGCTCCTCGGCGGCGGCGGTGGAAGCCGTCGCGGGCATCCCCGGGCCGGGTTCCTCCGCCTCCTCCGCCTCCTCCGTCTCCTCCGTTTCCGGTGCGGGCCCTCGTACGAGCTCCCGTACCGGCGCTCCCGCACCGGACAGCGGCCGCTGGCGGCCGTGGCGCTTCCGCATGTCCAACGAGGTGTGGGGCACCCCGACCGTCGCCGGTGACCTGCTGTACGTCACCTCCTTCGAGGTGCACGCCCTGGACGTGGCCAGCGGCCGCCGCCAGTTCAAGACGCGCGACGTCGCCTGGTCCATGGCCGTCGCCGACGGCAGGATCCACGCCTCCGACGGCCCCTCCCTCTTCGCCCTCGACGCCACCGACGGCTCCGAGCGCTGGCGGGTCTCCGCCGACGCCTGGGTGTACGCCCTGCGCGCCGAGCGCGGCACCGTCGTCACCGCCACGCGCGGCGGCGGCGTACAGGGCTGGGAGGCCTCCAACGGCCAGAAGCTGTGGGAGCTGACCGGCGCGCAGACCGACTTCGAGACCCCGGAGGCGGCCCCCGTCCTCCACGACGGCACGGTGTACGTGTGGCAGGACGCCCGGCTGCGCGCCCTGGACGCCCGCTCCGGCCTGGAGGCCTGGTCGTACCCGGTCGGCGACGCGGCGTCCTGCGCGAACGTGCCCGTACGGGTCACTCCCGCGCCCGACGGCAACGTCTACGTGAGCGCCGGCACCCGCGTGCTGTCGGTCGACCGGGCCTCTGGCCGGGTCCGCTGGCACTTCGAGGCCCCGGCGGTGTTCCTGGCGGCCCCGGCCTTCGCGCCGGGCGCGGCGGTCACGGGCGGCGGGGTCTACCTCGCCGACCACCTGGGCACCGTCTACGCCCTGGACGCGCTGACCGGCACCGACCGCTGGCGCATCGCGACCGAGCCGCGGCCGTCCTCGGACCCGGTGCTGGTCGTGGGCGGCAACGTCCACCTCGGGGCGGGCAGCGCGCTGTACACCCTGGACGCGGTCACGGGCACCCCGAAGTGGCGGTTCGCGGCGGGCGGCGAGATCACCGGCCCGCCGGCGGTCGCGGACGGCCGGGTGCACTTCGGCTCGGCGGACCACTGCCTGTACACCCTGGACGCGGCGGGGGGCCAGCTCCGCTGGAAGCTCGCCACGGGCGGGGAGATCACCGGTGCCCCGGTGGCCGAGGCGGGCGTGGTCTACGCGTGCAGCAAGGACCGCTGCGTGTACGCCCTGGACGCGGCCAAGGGAACCGGCACCCGTACGAGCACCTGACCTGGGACGTCGCCCGGCCCGGGCCCGCGCGGGGCCCGGCCCGGCGCGCGGCCCGGTGCCCGGTTCGGGCGGCGCCCGGGCCCCGCTGAGTCGCGTACGGCACCGGGAGTGACAGGATGGACCCCATGAGCAACGTTTACTTCGACATCAAGATCGACGGCCAGGACGCCGGCCGTATCGTCTTCAACCTCTTCGACGAGGTCGTCCCGCAGACCGCGCGGAACTTCCGCGAGCTGGCCACCGGCCAGAACGGCTTCGGCTACGCGGGCTCCGGCTTCCACCGCGTCATCCCGCAGTTCATGCTGCAGGGCGGTGACTTCACCAACCACAACGGCACCGGTGGCAAGAGCATCTACGGCGAGAAGTTCGCCGACGAGAACTTCCAGCTGAAGCACGACCGCCCGTACCTGCTGTCGATGGCGAACGCCGGCCGCAACACCAACGGCTCGCAGTTCTTCATCACGACCGTCGTCACCCCGTGGCTGGACGGCAAGCACGTCGTCTTCGGCGAGGTCGTCCAGGGCCAGGAGATCGTGGACACGATCGAGAAGCTCGGCACCCCCTCGGGCGCCACCCGCGGCAAGATCGAGATCGCCGCCTCGGGCGTCGTCGAAGCCGCCTGATTTTCCCCGCCTTTCACGGCTGGCCGGCCCCGTCCCCTCGCGGGACGGGGCCGCCGTCATGCCCGGGCCCGGCGGGGCCCGGGGCGCGGGCCCGGCGGGGCTCGAGGGGCGGGGGCTCCGGCTACGCCGTGGCCACGGCGAGCATGTGCGAGCTCGCGGCGAGCAGGTCCGGGTGCGGCTCGGCCAGCTGCGCCGCCGTCAGCGCGGCCTCGAACATCTTCGTGTCGGCCAGGCTGCTCCCGGTGTGCTGTTCGGCGGCCTTGAGCGCCGACCACGCCGGGCCCTCGATGCCGTGGCCGCTTCGCGCAGGGCCCGGATGCGGTCGCCGGGGTCGAGCAGGTGGTACAGCGGGCCCAGGACGAGCGCGACGTCGTACGAGTCGTCGGCGGCGGACAACGCGCGGGCATCGCCGAGCGCGCTGCTGAACCCGGCGGCGGCAGCCTCCGCGACGTGACGCGGTACCGGGTCGATCGGGTCGACGTCGTAGCCGTCCTTGGTCAGCCATCGTGCGTGCGCGCCGGGTCCGCCACCGATGTCGATGACCTTGGCCGGCGCGATCGGAAGGTGGCGCCGCAGCAGCTCTTGGGTGCGGACCATCTCCAGCAAGCCGTCCGCGCTGCTGCTCAGCCGGTCGGATTCGCTGATCGTCTCGCTGTAGAAGGCGATGATTTCCGGGCCTACGGAGTGTGTCGGCATGGGGTGATTGCCACGGACTTCCCCCGGGCGTCCGACTGCCGCTGAGGGGAGTCGGGTGTGGTCCGCTCCCGGTCAAAACGCGTGTACCCCCCGTGGGTTGGGGGGTACGGCGGCGGCCGGGGACGGGCCCGGGAGGGGTCAGGCGCGGGACTTGTCGATCTTCGTCTTCAGGGCGCCGAGCAGGCCCTTGAGGAGTTCGATCGAGGTCTCGTCCGTCAGGTTGCCCGCCTCGTCGAAGCGCTCGGAGGAGCGGAAGAGGATGACCTCGGGCTTGACGACGACGTCGCTGTCCGTCCACACGAACACCTGGCGCAGCGCCAGCTGGGCGCGGACCGAGCCGAAGTTCGTCGGGGCGGCGCCCGAGATCGCGATCGGCTTGCGCAGCAGCGGCAGGCCCTCGGTCTTGGTCCAGTCGGTGCTGATCCAGTCGATGGCGTTCTTCAGGGTGCCGGGGATCGAGTAGTTGAACTCCGGCGTCGCGATGAACAGGCCGTCCGCCTCCGCGACGAGCCGGCGCAGTTCGTTGACGACCGCCGGGCGGTCCTGCGGGTTGTCGATGTCCATGTCGTACGGGGGGATCTCGCGCAGGCCCTCGTAGATCTCGATGTTCAGGCCGCCGGGCTGGTGCTTCTGTGCGGCGCGCACCAGGGCGGTGTTGTGCGAGGCGGCGCGCAGGCTGCCGGAGATGGCGAGGATCTTGTACTCGGACATGGGTTCCCCCTGGGAAGGCGTCGGCGGGACGTCGCGGGACGTCGGCAAGGCACGTGCTGCGTCGGGCTGTTGGCGGCTCGACGGGGATGAGACTAAACCGTGTAGTTCAACCTCGCAACTACACCGTTTGGTTTAGTTCGGGGGTAGGGTGAGTCCCATGAGCGCACCCGCCGCCACTGACGTGTACGACGCCTTCGGGATCCCGGTGATCCCCGACGCGGCCGGTGTCTCGCGGGCCAAGCGGAGCGCGATCACCAAGGCCGCCGTGGCCGAGTTCCTCGCCGGCGGCTACAGCGCCGCCTCCGTCGACGCCATCGCCTCCCGCGCCGAGGTCTCCAAGCCGACCGTGTACAAGCACTTCGGCAGCAAGGAGCGGCTCTTCCTCGCCGTCATCGGCGGCGTCCTCGGCAACGCCTACGCCGGCCTGGAGCCCTGCGCAAACATGCTCACCCGCGCCCCTGACCTGCGCGAAGCCCTCGTCGCGGTACAGGCCGACTGGATGCGGCTCCAGCTCTGCGACCGGCTGACGTCGCTGCGCCGCCTCGTCATCGGCGAGGCCGAGCGCTTCCCGCAGCTCGGCCGCCTCTGGTACCTGCGCAGCTACGCCGCCATGAACAGCCCCCTGGTCGAGGCCGTCCGGGTGCTCGTCGCGCGCGGGGTGCTCGACGTACCGGACGTGGAACTCGCCGTCCGGCAGCTGGTCGCGGTCACCGTGTCGGTCCCGCAGCTCGCGAAGGCCTTCGACCCGGCGTACCGGGTGTCGGAGGCGGAACTGCGGGACCGGGCGGGCCTCGGGGTGGACCTCTTCCTCAGCCGGTACGGCCGCGCCGGCTCCTGATAGCGTGGCCCGCCGTTGTCCACGGGGGAGGGGTTCGGGCCATGGTGGCTGGACGTCGGATCAGGTTCGCGGCGGTGCTCGCGGCCGTCGTACTGGCGCTCACGGGCTTCTCGTCGAGCGGCGGCAAGAGTGACGGCAAGGGCAGCGGCAAGGGCAACGGCAAGAGCAGCGGCGGCGGGTGTTCGAGCTCCAAGAGCGGCAAGCCGAAGAAGAAGTCCTACGGCGGCGGCGGGGGCAGCGGCGCCGACGCGACCGCCCCGGCCACCCCCACCGCCACCTCGACGCCGACCGCCCCGCCCGCCCACGCCGAGGTCGTCACCTGCGCCGGCCCGGGCCGTACGAAGGCCACCCTCAAGGTCACCTCCGACACGGCGGGCGACCGCACCTTCCGGGTGCCCCTCGTCTTCGAGGGCGCGGCCGGCCGCGTCGACTCCGCCTCCGTCGAGGTCGCGCTGAAAGCGCGCGAGAGCCGGACCGTGGAGGTGCCGATGGACCTCCCGGCCAAGGCCGGGGACGTGCGCGGCTGCGTCATCGGGCGGATCGACGCCGTCCCGACCGCCACTGCGAGCCCCGGCGAGACTTCCACCGACGGCGGCTCCGGCATCGGCAAGCCCAAGCCGAAGTCCACCTCCAAGCCGAAGCCCAAGCGCACCCGCTGACCGGCCGGCGCTCACCGCACCCGGGGCTCCGGCGCCTCCCGCCGCCCCGCGAACAGCGAGGCCTGCCGCTCCGGAGTCAGGTTCCCCAGCGCGATAAGCGCCGGCGCCTGGTCCAGGGCCTGTTGCAGCGCCGCCCGCTTCGCGGACCACAGCGCCCGTACGGTGCCCTGCACGCCCTCCGTCGGAAATCCGGCCAGAGTCTGCGCCGCCCGCAGCGCCGCCGGGAGCAGCTCCCCGGGCGCCGTCAGCTCGGAGACCAGGCCGATCTCGTAGGCCCGGCGCGCCGAGAGCCGTTCCGCCGTGCCCATCAGGGACATCCGGGCGACCTCGCCGAACGGCATCCGCTGCGCCATGTAGACGGCCTCGTAGGCGCTGACCATCCCGTACGTGGTGTGCGGGTCGAAGAAGCTCGCCGTGTCGGAGGCGATCAGGAACTCCGCCTCGCCCAGGACGTAGAAGGCGCCGCCGCAGGCCATGCCGTTGACGGCGGCGATCACCGGCTTCCACAGGTCGTTGGCCTTCGGGCCGATCGCCACCAGCGGGTCGTCGACCGAGTACGGGGAACCCGGCTGCGGGACCTGGACCGAGCGGTCGATGCCGGTGCAGAACGCGGCCGTCCCGGCGCCCGTCACCACCGCCGCCCGCACCTCGTCCTCGAACCGGAACTCACGCCACACGGCGGCCAGTTCGGCGGCCGTCTCCAGGTCGACGGCGTTGTGCCGGCGCTCCCGGTCCAGGGTGACGACCGCGACCCCGGTCGCCTTGTCCCGCTCCACCCGCACCGTCACGACCGCTCCAGCAGCCAGCGGGGCACGGCCATCCCGCCGGTCTCGGTGAACGCGACCTGGACCCGGGCGCCGATGCGCAGCCGCCCCGGGTCCACCGAGTCGAGCGGGGCGTCGGGGGAGGCCACCAGGTTCCCGGCGAGCCGGATCCCCGGCGCGTCGGCGAGCTCCACGAGGATCACGTTGTACGGGGCCTGCGCCGCGTAGGCGGGCAGCAGGGGCGGGTGCGGCCGGACGTACGACCAGATACGCCCGCGTCCGCTCATCAGGCGCCACTCGGAGTCGAACGACTGGCAATGCGGGCAGCACGGTCTGGGCGGGAAGCGGAGTCTGCCGCAGGAGGCGCAGGCCTGGATCCGCAGCTCGCCCCGGGCGGCGTACTCCCAGAAGGGCGCGCCGTCCTCGTCCGGGACGGGAAGCAGCAGCTCGTCGGCGGAGGCGGAGGCGGAGGCGGAGGCGGAAGCGGAAGCGGAAGCAGTGGCAGCAGTGGCAGCAGTGGCCGCGTCGGCGGCCGGGGTCGTCGTCATCGTCGCTCGCTCCTCAGGCTCGCAGCAGGATCGCGGACGTCGGGACGCCCTCGCCCGCCGTCACCAGGCAGGTCGCGGCGTCCGGCACCTGTGCGGTGGAGATGCCGCGCAGTTGCTTGACGCCCTCGTTGATCAGGTTGAAGCCGTGTACGTAGGCCTCGCTGAGTCCGCCGCCGCCCGTGTTGACGGGCAGCCGGCCGCCCATCTCCAGCGCCCCGCCCTCGGTGAACGCGGCGCCCTCGCCGCGCCCGCAGAAGCCGTAGCCCTCCAGGGACAGCGGGATCAGCGGGGTGAACGCGTCGTAGATCTGGGCCACGTCCACGTCCTGCGGCCCGAAGTCGGCCTGCTTCCACAGGTGCCGGGCGGCGGTCCAGGCCGGCCCGGACAGCGGGTCGTCGTTCCAGTAGTTGACCATCCCGTGGTGCTGGGCGGGCAGCCCCTGGGCCACGGAGTGCACGTACACCGGCTTCTGCCGGCAGTCCCGGGCCCGCTCGGCGGAGACGATCACGCAGGCCAGCGCCCCGTCCGTCTCCAGACAGTTGTCGAAGAGGCAGAGCGGCTCGCTGATCATGCGGGCGGTCATGTACATCTCGCGGGTCAGCGGTCGCTCGTACATCATCGCGGCCGGGTTCTCGTTGGCCCGGTTGCGGCAGGCCATCGCGACGTTGAACAGGTGCTCGCGGGTGGCCCCGTACTCGTGCATGTAGCGCCGGGCCAGCATGCCGATCTCGTCGGCCGGCCGCAGCAGCCCGAACGGGCGGGTCCACTGGCCGGGGGTGGGCAGCTGTACGGCGGTGTTCTTCCAGGGGCGCGGCCCCGAGCCGCGTTTGCGGGAGCGCCAGGCGACGCCCACGCTCGCCTGCCCGGTGGCGACGGCGGCCGCGAGGTGGCCGACGGTGGCGCAGGAGCCGCCGCCGCCGTAGCCGACCTTGGAGAAGAAGGTGACGTCGCCGGCGCCGATGGCCTTGGCGACCTCGACCTCGTCGGTCTCCTCCATCGTGTACGAGGCGAAGGCGTCGACCTCGGAGGGGGCGATGCCGGCGTCCGCGAGGGCGGCCAGAATCGCACGGCACGCCAATTCCTTCTCGGACTGCGGGAGCCGTTTGGCAAAGGCCGTCTGCCCGATCCCGACTATCGCCGTAGCGTCCTTGAGTGTTATGGCCATCGCCACCTCCGGGGCTGCGCCAGTACTGACAGCCGCGAAGGCTACAGCTAATCTGACGGATAGTCAGCTACTGGGAGGGGAGTGCGATGACCGAAGACGCGCGGGGCGATCTGCGCTGGGGCAGCATCGCGGGGCTGGTGCGCGAGGCGGCGCTGCGGTACGCCGACCGCGAGGCCGTCGTCGACGGCCGCGTCCGGATCGACTACGCCCAGCTCGGCGAGCGCGTCGAGCGCGCCGCGGCCGCCTGCATGGCCGCCGGGGTGGAGCCGGGCGACCGGGTCGCCGTCTGGGCGCCCAACACCCTGGAGTGGATCGTCTGCGCCCTCGGCGCCGTCTCCGCGGGCGCCGTCCTCGTCCCCCTCAACACCCGTTTCAAGGGCGCCGAAGCCGCGTACGTCCTCCAGCGCAGCCGCGCCAGGCTCCTCTTCGTCACCGGCACCTTCCTCGGCACCTCCTACGTCGCCTCCCTGCGCCGCGCCGCGGCCGAAGGCCCCGGCACCGGGCCGCTGCCCGGGCTGGAACACCTGGAGCAGGTCGTCGTCCTCGCCGAGGACGCCCCGGAGTCCTTCCGCACCTGGAAGGACTTCCTGGCCGGCGGGGACGCCGTGGCGGCCGGGGCCGTCCGCGAGCGCGCCGACGCGATCCGCCCCGACGCCCCCTCCGACATCGTCTTCACCTCCGGCACCACCGGCAGCCCCAAGGGCGCCGTCATCACCCACGCCCAGACCCTGCGCTGCTACGACGTGTGGAGCGAGCTGGCCGGACTGCGCGAGGGCGACCGCTACCTGATCGTGAACCCCTTCTTCCACACCTTCGGCTACAAGGCCGGGATCATCGCCTGCCTGACGCGCGGCGCGACGATGGTCCCGCAGCCCGTCTTCAACGTGGACACCGTCCTCGCCAACGTCGCCGCCGAGCGGATCTCCGTACTCCCCGGGCCGCCCACCCTGCACCAGTCGCTCCTGGACCACCCGCAGCGCGACCACCACGACCTGTCGGCGCTGCGCCTGGTCGTCACCGGCGCGGCCGTCGTCCCGCTGCGCCTGGTCGAACGGCTGCGCGGCGAGCTGCGGATCGCCACCGTGCTCACCGCGTACGGACTGTCCGAGGCCAGCGGCATCGTCACCATGTGCCGGCGCGGCGACTCGGCCGAGGTCATCGCCGAGACCTCCGGGCGGGCCGTCCCCGACACCGAGGTGATCGTCGCGGACACCGACGGCCGGGCACTGCCGGCCGGGCAGGCGGGCGAGGTGTGGGTGCGCGGCCACCATGTCATGCGGGGCTACTTCGAGGACCCGGACGAGACCGCGAAGGCCATCACCCCCGAGGGCTGGCTGCGCACCGGCGACGTCGGGGTCCTCGACGCGGACGGCAACCTGCGCATCACCGACCGGATCAAGGACATGTTCATCGTCGGCGGCTTCAACGCCTACCCCGCCGAGATAGAGCAGCTCCTCGGCCTGCACCCGGACATCGCGGACGTCGCGGTCGTCGGCGTCCCCGACGCGCGGCTCGGCGAGGTCGGCAAGGCGTACGCGGTGCGGCGCCCCGGCGCCACCCTCACCGCCGACGACCTGATCGCCTGGTCGCGCCGGGAGATGGCCAACTACAAGGTTCCCCGCGAGGTGGAGTTCGTCGGGGAGCTGCCGCGCAACGCCAGTGGCAAGGTGCTGAAGCGGGAACTCCGCTCGCGCTGAGCCGACTTCGCCGCCGCAGCGTCCGATGCGGTCAGGGGCGCCGGGCCAGGACCAGCCGCCAGTGCGGACTGCCGTCCTCCCGGCGCCCGAAGTGCTCCAGCGGCGCTGTCTCCACCGTGAACCCGGCCGCGCGCAGGTCGGCGCGGACGCCGCTCAGCGGGAACGTCCGGTAGTACATGACGAACGGCGGCCGCCACACCGCGTTGCGCACCCGCATCGCCGCGTCGAAGCCCGTCAGCATCCACCACAGCCCGGAGCCCGTCGGGATCGGCGCCCCGATCGGGAACGCGAACAGCCCGCCGGGGCGCAGCGCCGCGTGGACCCCGGCGAAGAGGGCGGGCCGCTCGGCCGGCAGGAAGTGCCCGAAGGCCCCGAAGCTGACCGCCAGGTCGTACGAATCCGCCAGCGCGGGCGGCAGCGCCCGCGCGTCGGCCCGTACGAAGTCCACCCCGTCGGGGTGCGCCCGCGCGGCCTCGGCCAGCATCCCGGCGCTGACGTCCACCCCGGTCACCCGGTCCCGGCACAGCCGGCGCAGCATGCCCAGCCCGGCGCCGGTGCCGCAGCACAGGTCCAGCCCGGCGCCGAAGGAGCCCTCCCGCTGCGCCAGGGTCTCCTCGACGGCGTCGAGGATCCGGTCCGGGGTGCGGAAGGGCGTCTGGTCGAACTTGGGCGAGAGCAGGTCGTAGCCCCGCTCGACGGAGGAGAGGGCCTGCACGGCCAGCTCGCGGACACTGGGCCCCTGGGAGGTGAACACCCCTTCAGCCTAGGCGCTCCCGTGTCCGGACACGCGGATACGACGGCCGCGGTGGCTCCCCCTCCGGGCCACCGCGGTCGTCGTCTTCCCCCGTCGCCTCAAGATCCCGTCGGTCCCCCCGTAGGACCCGAGGCGCTTCCCCCGTTGGTCTGTCGGCCGCGCGGCCGAACCCCCGTCGCCGCGCGGCCAGTCCTGGTTACGGCTTGAACGGCTCGCTGGAGGCGTGGCTGTCCATGCTCTGCACCGGCTCGGAGGACGCGTGGCTGTCCTGCGGCTTCACCGGCGGGACCGGGCGGTCGATCGGCTCGCCCGAGGCGTGGCTGTCCATCGTCTGGATGTCCGCGGCGGCTTCCGCACCCGAGGCGTGGCTGTCGAGCGGCTTCACCGGCTTCTTCGGCGTCTGTGGCGTGATCGCATCAGTCATGGCGCACTCCTGAACGTATGTGGTTCGTCGTCCGGCGGACCCGCCCGGCGACTCCCCCGAGGGCCGCCGGACGGATCTGCGCGGATTCGGCACCTGGGAGGTGCCCTCCTGTTGTCGAGCCGTCCACCCGCCGTGTCCGCCGGATCGACAACTACAGAGTGCCGTCCGGCGATAAACGAATGATGAACGCGTCCGTTCAGGAGGCGGCGGCGAGCGCCAGCAGCATCCTGACCTCGGACGCTTCCGGCGACCCCAGTCCCTCGTAGATCGCCAGCGCCTCGCGCCAGCAGGCACTCGCCCGGTCCGGCTGCCCCAGCTCCGTCAGCGCCTTGCCGAGGACCTGCAGGACGGTGCCGCGCCTCCAGACGCCGCCGATGCCGCGCAGCGCGATGGCCTGTTCGGCGTGCGAGGCGGCGAGCGTGGCCCGGCCGGCGGCCAGGTGCACCTCGGCCAGCCGGAAGTGTGTCACGCCCTCCCACAGCGGCTGGCGGTTGTCGTGGAAGATCTCCAGCGCCTGTGTGAACTGGGCCAGCGCCTCCGGGAACCGGCCGGCCTGGCTCAGCGCCAGGCCCAGCGCGTAGCGCCCGTTGGCGAGCCGCAGTTCCAGGCCGAGTTCGGCGTAGATCTCGATGCCCTGGCGGGCGAGCTCGACGGCGCTGCCGGTGCGGTCCTGGGCGAGGTGGATCCGCGACAGGTTGCACAGGGCGCTGGCCTCGCCGGGGCGGTTCCCGTCGGCGCGGAAGGCGTCCCGGGCCTGGCTCAGGGCCTCCTCGCCGGCGGCGTGCTCCTTGCGGTAGATCGCGATGATGCCCCGCTCGTTGGGGGCGTTGCCGCAGGTCCAGGGGTCGTCGGCGACCCGTCCCAGCTCCAGGGCGGTGGTGGCCTCGGTGACGGCCGCGTCGAAGCGGCCGGCGGTGATCTGCGCCTGCGCCAGCGTCGTACGGGCCCTGCCCTCGGCGCGGGCGTTGCCCAGGGAGCGGGCGGCGTCGCGGACCATGACGGCGGCGTTCTCGTACATCCGGGAGCTGGCCCCGGACTCGGCGAGGTCCTTGGCGGCCATCAGCAGGCCGACGGACCGGTCGAGCCGGCCCCGGCCCACGGACTGCTGGACGCAGGCCAGGAGGCAGTCGGCCTCGCCGTAGAGCCAGTCGAGGGCGGCGGGGCGGCCGGTGAAGACGAGCCCGGCGCGGTCGGTGGGCGGCAGGTGGTCCACCGTACGGTCGCCGGGGCGCTCCAGGGCGTACACGCGGGAGGCGGTGGCGAGGTAGAAGTCCAGCAGTCGGGACAGGGCGGTGTCGCGCTCGCTGGGCGGCTGTTCGTCGCGTTCGGCGCAGGCACGCGCGTAGAGGCGTACGAGGTCGTGGAAGCGGTAGCGGCCGGGTGCGGCGGATTCGATGAGGGAGCAGTCGACGAGGGCCTCCAGGAGGTCCTCGGTGTCGTGCTCGGCCCGGTCCAGGACGGCGGCCGCGGCGGCGAGGGAGATGTCGGGTCCGTCGGCGAGCCCGAGGAGGCGGAACGCGCGCTGCTGGGCGGGCTCCAGCTGCCCGTAGCCGAGTTCGAAGGTGGCTTTGACGGCGAGGTCGCCGGACTGGAGCTCGTCGAGGCGGCGGCGTTCGTCGGCGAGCTTGGCGGCCAGGACCGAGACGGTCCAGGTGCGGCGGGCGGCGAGCCGGGAGGCGGCGATGCGGATGGCGAGCGGCAGGAACCCGCAGGCGCCGACGACGTCGAGGGCGGCCTGGCGTTCGGCGGCGACGCGCTCGACGCCCACGATCCGGGTGAACAGCTGCAGGGCCTCCTCGGGGCTCATCACGTCGAGGTCGACGAGATGGGCCCCGGCGAGGCCCGACATGCGGACCCGGCTGGTGACGAGGGCGGCGCAGCCCGCGGTGCCCGGCAGCAGCGGCCGTACCTGGGCGGCGTCGCGGGCGTTGTCGAGCAGGACCAGGACGCGGCGGCCGTCGAGGGTGGAGCGGTAGAGCGCGGCCCGTTCGGCGGGGGAGTCGGGGATCGCGGTGTCGGGGGTGCCGAGGGCCCGCAGGAAGGAGCCGAGGACGGCCTCGGGCTCGGCGGGGCGGGGTTCGGTGCCCTGGAGGTCCACGTAGAGCTGGCCGTCGGGGAAGTGCGGGCGGGCGGCGTGCGCGACGTGCACGGCGAGGGTGGTCTTGCCGACGCCGCCGATGCCCGCGAGCGCGGAGACGGCCATGACCTGGCCCTCGGCGCCCGAAAGGATCTGGCCGAGCTCGGTGACGAAGGGGGTGCGGCCGGTGAAGTCCGGCACGGTGGCGGGCAATTGGGCGGGCCTCACGTGGACGGCGGCGGCGGCCGGTGCGGGGTCTTCGGCGCGGGCCAGTTCGGCGTCGGCGCGCAGGATGCGCTGCTGGAGGGCGGAGAGCTCGGGGCGCGGGTCGACGCCGAGTTCCTCGGCGAGGAGCCGGCGGGTGTCGGCGTAGACGGCGAGGGCCTCGGCCTGGCGGCCGCTGCGGTAGAGGGCGAGCATCAGCAGCTCGCGCAGCCGTTCGCGCAGGGGGTGAGCAGCGGTCAGCGCGGTGAGCTCGGAGACGGCCTCGGCGTGGTGGCCGACCTCCAGGTCGAGGTCCAGGCGGGTCTCCAGCAGCTGGACGCGCCACTCGGCGAGACGGGTGCGTTCGGTCTCGGCGTGCGGGCCGGGGACTCCGGCGAGGGGTTCGCCGTCCCAGAGGTCGAGGGTGCGGGCGAGCAGCGTACGGGCGAGGGTGCGGTCCCCGCCGGCGCGGGCCTTCTCGGCGTCGGCGGCCAGGGCGCGGGCCACGCCGAGGTCGAGGGCCTCCATGTGGCGCAGCCGGATGGCGTATCCGCCGGACTCGCTGACGAGCAGCCCGGGGTCGAGGACCTTGCGCAGGCGGGAGGCGTAGGTGCGGATGGTGGCGAGGGCCTGCTGGGGCGGGTCCTCGCCCCAGATCGCGTCGATGAGCTCGGGCGCGGTGGCGGTACGGCCGTTGCGGAGCAGCAGCACGGCGAGCAGGGCGCGCTGCTGGGGGCTGCCGGAGGGCAGCGCCTCACGGCCGCGCCAGGCGCGGATGGGGCCGAGGACGGCGAACCGGGCGCCGCCGGGAGCCGGTTCGGTGAACTGTCCGGGGGTGTCTGCGCGTGCTGCCCGGGGGGCTGTCTCGGGGTGGTTCCGCTGGTGCGGGATGGCCGGTATGCCGTCCATCTGTGATCCCCCCTGCCTTCCGTCGGTGTAAGGGTCAGTCTGCCCTGTCTTGCGCGTACACGTCAGCCCGTGGCGGAGCGATCCGTTCCCAAGTAGCTGACGGTTCGTCAGATCAACGCTACCGTGGACCACATGGAGACCTTCCCGAAGATCATCTCGGTGGACGACCACACGGTTGAGCCCCCCCACGTCTGGCGGGACCGGCTCCCGTCCAAGTACCGGGACACCGGCCCGCGCGTCGTCCGCGCCCCCTTGAAGGAAATGACCTTCCTCGGCGGCAAGTTCGCCCCCGTGATGGGGGCCAAGGGCGACGACGGACCGATCGGCGACTGGTGGGTCTACGAAGACCTGCACCGGCCGCTCACCCGGCTGGACACCGCGGTGGGATACGACCGCGACGAGATCAAGCTGGAGGTCATCACGTACGAGCAGATGCGCCCCGGGTCCTTCTCGGTTCCCGAGCGGCTCGCGGACATGGACGTCAACCACGTCCAGTCGGCCCTCTGCTTCCCGACCTTCCCGCGCTTTTGCGGCCAGACCTTCACCGAGGCCCGGGACCGCGAGCTGGGACTGCTCGGCGTGCGCGCCTACAACGACTGGATGGTGGAGGAGTGGTGCGGCCCCGACGCGGCGGGGCGGCTGATCCCGCTCACCCTGATCCCGCTCTGGGACGCCCGGCTGGCCGCCGCCGAGGTCCGCCGCAACGCGGCGCGCGGCGTGCGCGCGGTCGCCTTCTCGGAGATCCCGCCGCACCTGGGGCTGCCCTCGATCCACACGGACGAGTGGGACCCCTTCCTACAGGCCTGCGACGAGACCGGCACGGTCATCGCCATGCACATCGGCTCCTCGTCGCGCATGCCGTCCACCTCGGCGGACGCCCCGCCGGCCGTCGGCTCCACCATCACCTTCGCCAACTGCTGCTTCTCGATGGTCGACTGGCTGATGAGCGGCAAGTTCGAGCGCTACCCGAACCTGAAGATCATGTACGCGGAGGGCCAGATCGGCTGGATCCCGTACATCCTGGAGCGGGCGAACGTGGTCTGGGAGGAGAACCGCGGCTGGGGCGGCGTCGCGGACAAGGTGCTGCGCCCGCCGTCGGAACTCTTCGCCGAGCACGTCTTCGGCTGCTTCTTCGACGACGCCTTCGGGCTGCGCAACCTGGACGCGATCGGCGTCGGCAACGTCCTCTACGAGACGGACTACCCGCACTCGGACTCGACGTGGCCGAAATCCCGCGAGGTGGGCGAGGCCCAGATGGGCCACCTGCCCCCGGACGTGATCGACCGCATCGTCCGGGGCAACGCCATCGACCTCCTGGGGCTGACCCAGGAGGGACTGTGGGCGGGGGCGTAGCGGCGGCTACGGCGTGATCGCGGCGAGCCCCGCGGCGAGAGCCCTGCGGCGAGCCCCGCGGCGACCGTCAGGCCGTCGTGGGGTGGGTCGGGGCGGTGATGACCGGGCGGACCCGGGTCAGGAGGAGGTGCAGGAAGGCGTCCGGGTGGCGGAAGCCCGCCCAGTGGCTGGCGTTCTCGATCAGGGCGAACTCCTTGACCGGGGCCTTCACGTCGTCGAAGTAGGCCCGGGCGCGCTCCGTCGGGGTGATCACGTCACTGTCGCCCTGGAAGAGGAAGAACGGCACCTCGAAGACGGTGCCGTCCGCCCAGTCGTCGAACGCGGCGGTGGCCGGGGTGATGCGCTCCGAGAAGGCCTGCCCCTTGAAGAAGTCCCTGAGGTCCCGCAGCGAGTGCAGTGGCGACAGCCACATCGAACCCAGGACCACCTTCTTGAGGGTGTCCAGCGTCAGCGGGTCGCTCGCCGTGCAGAGCTTGTCGTACGCCGCCCGCTGCTTCGCCGTCCAGCGGTGCCGGTCGGAGCCCATCGCCTCGACCGTCTTGACGTCCTTCGACCGGCCGGCCGCGCGCAGCCGCTCCAGCAGCGCCCGGTAGCCGCTGGTGTCGCGGCCGCCGTCGTGGACGTTCTGGTCGGTGCCGACGTACGCCGAGTACAGCTCGGGGTGGTTGCGGGCCAGGCGCAGCCCGAAGGTGGTGCCGAAGGAGTTCGCGAGCAGCAGGACCCGCTCCACGCCGAGCCGCTCGCACGCGTGGCGCGTGACCTCCAGGGCGTCCTCGTAGAGCCGCTCGAAGGTGGTCTCGCCCTGCCCCTCGGCTCCGCCGCGGCCGAAGGTCTTGCCGGCGCCGCGCATGTCCCAGCGGACGATCGTGAAGTGCCGCTCCCAGGAGCGGGTGCGTATGCCGTACGGCGAGTTGGTGGCGCCGGGGCCGCCGTGGACCTCCACGATCACCGGGTTGGCCCGGTCCTCGCCGCGCACCGAGACCCACTGGTCGATGCCGCCGATCCGGACGAAGCCCTGCTCGTCGATGCCGCGGGGGGAGTCGATCCGCATCAGCCCCGCGTTCCGCGACCGGCGCAGCGCCCGGTGCCCGAGCAGGCCGGCGCCGGGGAGGGCGAGGGCGCCCGCGGCGGTGGCGGCGGTGGCGAGGACGGTGCCGATCATTGTTTCCCCCAAAACTGTGTCCGGTGTATGCGGTTTATTGTCGGGTGGGGGTCGCCTCCTGTCAACGGGTGTGCGTGGAGGGTGAGGTGGCGGGAATCCGGCGGCCGGCGCCCGCTGTCGACCGCCTCCGCCTTGCGGGGGAAGTGCCGCCAAGGCATGCTTCGCCAGAGCAAAGCTGGAGGGGGTGTCTGTGATGGACAAGCGGACCGTGGTGACCGCGGTGTTGTGCGTGGCGGCGGCGCTGGGGGCGTCGGCGGCGATGACGAAGGTGGTGCCGCCGGCGGAGGGCAAGGTGTCGGCCCAGCCGAAGGCCGGGGCGACGGGGGGTGCCGCGACGAAGTCTCCTTCGCGGTCGCAAGCACCAAAGGAGCCCCAGCTGTCCGGTACGCCGGGTGCCTCCCCGGGCACGGGATCACCGGCTCCGGCGCCGGCGACCACGCCCGCCCCGGGCGGCGCCGCGACCTTCACCGGCGCGCTGTTCGCGGGCGGCCTGGACGGCGATCACTTCTGCACGGCCACGGTCGTGCGCAGCCCCGGGCGCAACCTGATCGTCACCGCCGGACACTGCCTGCTGGCCGGAACCTCAGGCGCCGGCGGGGCCGTCTTCGCACCCGCGTACGCGAACGGGCAGGCCCCGTACGGCACGTGGAAGCTGGAGGAGGTCTACGAGGACGCCCGCTGGTCCTCCGGCGGCGACAAGGCCTACGACCTGGCGTTCGCCCGCCTCGCCCCCGACGCCTCGGGCCGCGAGATCGAGGACCTCACCGGCGGCGCCGAGCTCGACGCCTCGGGCCGCGCGGGCGAGAAGGTCACGGTCACCGGCTACCCCGCCGACCGCAAGGTCTCCCGCACCTGCACGGCGGCCGCGGTGCGCCAGGGGACGGCGGAGCAGCGCTTCGACTGCGCGGACTTCCCGGGCGGCACCAGCGGCAGCGCGTGGATAGCCGGGGACGGCAAGATAATCGGCGTCCTCACGGGCGGCGACACGGACGACGTCTCGACGAGCCCGGTCTTCGGCCCGTACGCCGCCGAGCTGTACGCGAAGGCGGTGGCGGGCTCCCGTCGTGGGTGACGGCCGGTCAGCCGGCGGGCGGGGGTGAGGCGTCGGGGGACTGCCCGGTGTCGGGAGTCTTCTGCTCCCCGTCGCCGGGCTGCTCGGCTTCGGCCGCCTCCAGGAGCTCCATGTAGGGCCTCTGGGTCATGGAGCCGGGTACGGCCTCCAGGCCGTACCGGTCGTTGGCCTCGTCGTTCGCGGTGGGGTGATGGGGGTCGAAGGCCTTCCGGCGGCCGGGTGCCGCCACGTCCACATAGATGAACGGCTGCTTGGGGTCGTATACCCACCACACCGTGACGCGTTGTCGACCTCGGGTCACATTGAGGATCTCATTGCTGTTCGAGATCTCGGCCTGATACCGGAAGTACTGCCCGCTCGGACCCTCCGGATCATCTGCTTTGCCTTCCTTGGTGAGTGCCCCGATGGTCTTTTTGGACAGCTCGTAGCTGGCGTTCAGTGTCATCCGGTCCTTCCTGACCACGCGCACCTCTGTCCGGGCCCGGATGGCGTCGAATCTGTCCTGGGTGGGATTTGCTTTCTTGTCCTTGGAGGTGCAGCGGCGGGGGAAATCCATCTCATGGACCTCGTCTTCTGAGATCTCTTCCCCCGGATCCAGTGATCGCCCCGCAGGCTGGACGAACTCGCGGGCATCGATCAGCTCATATCCCGCATTACCCTTGCATCGGTCCGAGAGTCGGCCGTCGATCAAGTAGATGCTGCCGATGATGTACACGGGAATCTCGCCGGAGTTCTTTACGTGCACATGGACGGGCAGGTACATCCTCGTCCGGTCCCGGCTGAAGCTTGGCGTTCCGACTTCGGCCGCACTCTCCACCAGCGGGGACGTCATGTGGGGGACGTACACCTGCGAATAGGTCAGATTGGTGACGGCGAGGACGGCGGAGAAGACCGCCCCGATCGCGACTCGCCTGGGATTGAGAAGTCCGTTCCAAGCGCGGCCCCGGATGAGTGTCCACAGGGCCCATGCGCCCCAGAGGGTGAGGGTGATCCACAGCCAAAGGTACGGTGTGTAAACCCCGCCGATGATCTGCACGAAGAGCAGGAGGCAATTGAAGGCGAAGGAGACCGAGACGCCGATCAGGATGATCGTTCCCGAGTAGGGTATGTCCCGCTTGCGCCAGTAGTCGAGCGTGGCTGCCGCGGCGAGCACTTCCACCACGGTGGCGGCGAGGAAGATGAATCCCGTGATGCGCCCGGCAAAGGACAGGGCGTCGAAAGCGTCCACGAATCCGATCTTGCTGAGTGCGTACGCCGTCAGCAGGAGGCCGACCGCCATGAGTGCGCCCGTCGCCCACCGCCGGCACCGCCGCCACGAGCGGTCCGGCCAGACGTCTGGGCCTCCGCCGGACCAATGGATATTGGGCCCGAATGCCAGACCGGCATGGCGCAGGAGCGTTTGCAGTTCCTTCGTGGAGCGCACCTTGCCGACGGTCTTACCGTCGATCGCGACTTTCCGCAAGCCGAGAGCGTCTGGCCGTCCCACGGCCACTACGGGCGTGTTCGCCATGACTTCAGTCTGACGCCGAACCCGGGTCGGCGCTCGTGGGCGTGCGACTTGGCGCGGTGTGAGGTGAACTGGTCTTAACCCATGGCTCGGTCCCAGAGGAGAGAACCATGCGCACACGACTTCTGGCCTTTGCCGCTGCGGTGATTCTGGCCACCCTCGGAGTGGTGGCCCCCGGCGTGGAGGCCGCCGTGCCCCGTGTCGACGTGCAGACGTGTCAGGCCGAGGGCGGAGGCGCGCAGTACGACGCGACTAGAGGCGGATGGACCTGCGTGGGCGGCTCCCACGACGGCGAAGCCATCTCCTGACGGGGT
Organism: Streptomyces sp. NBC_01551; assembly: GCF_026339935.1. Classification (NCBI taxonomy): domain Bacteria; kingdom Bacillati; phylum Actinomycetota; class Actinomycetes; order Kitasatosporales; family Streptomycetaceae; genus Streptomyces; species Streptomyces sp. NBC_01551. The sequence continues at coordinate 2,724,693 of NZ_JAPEPX010000001.1, read as the reverse complement.
GCCAACTATGCCAGGAGCCCCAGGTGGACCGGCTCCGCTGGAGGGTCGGCGAGCAGGTCCGGAAGGCGCGGGGGCCAGAGCGGTTCGCCGAGCGCGGCGAGCGCGTCGGGGGAGAGCCAGCGCCAATGGGCGTCCGGGGACTCCGGTACGGGGTCGCGCTCGGGGCCGGTGGTGACGTAGATGTGCTCGTGCTGGCGGACGGGAACCCCGAGGTGGGTGAAGTCGTGCTCCCACGTGCACAGCAGCCGCTGCGGGGCGAGATCCGTCCACCCGGTCTCCTCCCACAACTCCCGCCGCACGCAGTCCTCGGGACTCTCGCCGGGGTCGATGCCCCCGCCGGGCGGCAGCCAGTGGATGCCGACCTCGACGTTGTCCTCCCGGAAGAGGAACACGGCCCCACTGGGCGCCAGCACGACAAGTCGCGCTGCCTGACGGGGCTTTCGGGCACGGGGGCGGAGGAATCCGGGTCGCATCAGAGCAGCCTACGGCGGGCGTGCGGGCGGCGGGTTGGAGTTTCCGCGGAGCGGACTCGGACAGGGGCGGGGGCTTCCCGTCAGTCTCACCGTCCTTCCGGTCCGGGCCGGCCCGACGGGCACCCCGCCCCCGGCACCGCCCGCCCCCCGAGGGCCCCGCCGCCTACCCCGCCCGCAAGGCCAGGGTTGGGGACAAGCGGGCCGCGCGCGTGGCCGGGTAGAGGCCCGCCAGGGTGCCGATGGCCAGGGTGGAGGCGAAGCCCCCCGTCAGGGACCAGAGGGGGACCACCCAGGGGAGGTCGCCCGCGTGGGCGTAGAGGGCCGTGGCCGTCGCGCCGAGGGCCAGGCCGGCCAGGCCGCCGAGGCCCGACAGGAGCAGGGACTCCGTCACGAACTGGATCCGGACCTGTCCCTTGGTCGCGCCCAGCGACCGGCGCAGGCCGATCTCGTGGCGCCGCTCCAGCACCGAGATGATCATGGTGTTGGCCACCCCGACCCCGCCCACCAGCAGGGCGATGCCGCCCAGCCCCAACAGGAGGGTGCTGAAGGCGCCCTCCGTGGCGGCCTTCGCCTGGAGCGCCGCCGAGGGGTCGGTCACCGAGACCGCGCTCGGCGTCTGCGGGTTGGCCGTCCGCGCGATCAGCTCCCGGACCGCCGCCACGCGGTCGTCCGACGAGCGCTCGTACACCGCCGTGGGGTGCCCGTCGAAGCCGAGCAGCCGCTCCGCCGCGTCCCAGCCGACCAGCGCCGAGCGCTCGATCTCCGGCGCCAGCGGGATCGGGTCCAGGATGCCGATCACCGTGAAGTACTGGCCGGCGATGAACACCTGCTGCCCCGGCGCGGTGATGCCGAGCCGGGCGGCGGAGACGTTGCCGAGCACCACCGAGGGGTAGCCGCCCGTCGCGGCGTTCAGCCAGGTGCCGCTGCCCATCCGGGCCCGCAGCGTCTTGAGGAGGTCGTCCTTGGCCGCCTTGACCGCGATGCCGCCCGTCTCCTCCTTCGGGATGTTCTCCGACCGACGTACCGACACCGGCACGTCACCCGTCGTGCCGACCGACTCGACGCCCTCGATGCGGGAGACCATCCCCGGGGCCTCCTTCGGCAGCTTGGTGTCCTGGCCCGCGAACATCGACTGACCCGGGGTCGCGACCAGCATGTTCGTACCCAGCTTGTCGAGCTCCCGCAGCAGCTTGGCCTGGCTGGACGCCGAGACGCCGACGACCGCGATCATCGTCGCGATGCCGATGGCGATGCCCAGCGCCGACAGGAACACCCGCATGGGCCGCGAGCGCAGCCCGGCCGACCCGACGTGCAGGACGTCCCGGGGAGTCAGGCGCGGGGGCGTCAGCCCCTTCCTCGTACGAGCCATCAGAGGGCCCCCGCGTGCGACATGGGCCCGGCGTTCCAGACGTCCGCGACGATCTCGCCGTCGCGGATGCGGACCTGGCGCGGCAGGCTCGCCGCGATCTCGTTGTCGTGGGTGATCACGGCGATGGTGGCCCCGTCCCGGTTCAGTTCGCGCAGCAGCTCCATCACCGACTCCCCGGACGCCGTGTCCAGCGCGCCCGTCGGCTCGTCGGCGAGCAGCAGGTCCGGCTCGCCCGCGACCGCCCGCGCGATCGCCACGCGCTGCTTCTGCCCGCCCGACAGCTCGTGCGGCCGGTGGTCCATGCGGTCGCCGAGGCCGACCCGCTCCAGCGCCCGCGCCGCCCGGCGGCCGCGCTCGGCCCGGGAGAGCCCGGAGTAGAGCAGGCCCTCGGCGACGTTGGCCTTGGCGCTGATGCCCGGCACCAGGTGGAAGGACTGGAAGACGAACCCGACGTGGCGCGAGCGCAGCGCCGACAGCGCCCGGTCGGACAGGGTCGCGATGTCGTGTCCGGCGATGGCGACCCGGCCGGCGCTCGGCCGGTCCAGGGTGCCGACGATGTGCAGCAGCGTGGACTTGCCGGAGCCCGACGGGCCGACGATGGACAGGAGTTCGCCGCTCATGACGGTCAGGTCGACGCCGCGCAGGGCCGCGACCCCGCCGGGGTAATCCTTCGTCACCCCGGTCAGCTCGACGACGGCGCGGCCGTGCGTACTCGGATCCCTCGGCAGGGTCACGTCCTCGGAGGTCACGATGCCGGGACCCCCACCTGGGCGCCTTCCTTGAGGCCGTCGCCCTTCACCTCGACCCGGCCCTGCCCGAACATGCCGAGTTCGACGGGGACTTCGCGCACCCTGCCGTTCTCCACGACCTGGACGCCGAAGCCGCCGCCGGAGAGCGCGAGCAGCGCGTTCACGGGTACGGAGAGCACGCCCTTGCGGGTTTCGCCGGTCAGGCTGACGGTCACCGGTGACTGGTCGGGGCCCTTGACCCCGTCCGCGTCGTCGAGGGCGACGGTCACCTCGACCTTCGGCTTCTTGTCGCCTCCGCCTCCGCCTCCGCCGCCTCCGCCCCCGCCGGGACCGCCCTGGTCCTCCGGGTTGGCGGTGGATCCCACCGACTCGATCTTCCCGGTGGCCGTCCCGCCGCCCGGCAGGCCGACCGTCACCTTGTCACCGGGCTTCGCGGACGCCGCCGCCTTGGCCACGTCCATCTGGAAGCGGACCATCCGCTCGGTCCCCGTCAGGGTCAGCACCGCCTTGCCCGGCGCCGGCTCGTCGCCGACCGCCGCGTCGGCCCGCTGCACCCGCTGCGGCCCCGACGCGAACGCGACGTCCTCCTTGCCGACCTCGCCCGTCTGCTTCATGCCGTGCGACTTCTGCCAGCGCTTGACGCCCGTGGCCGTGCCCGCCGTGAAGGTGCCGTCGGAGGCGTCGAGCCCGACGCCGTAGCCGAGCGCCTGCAGGTTCCGCTTCAGCTGCTTGACGTCCTCGCCCTTGTCCCCCGCCTTCATCGTCCGGTACGTCGGCGTGGAGCCGTACATCAGCCGCACCGGCCGGCCGTTGACCTCGTACAGCCTCCCGTCCCGCTCGATCGCCGCACCCTCGGCCGCCACCCAGGTCAGGACCCCGGCCGCGCCCGCGCCCAGCTTGCGCTCCTTCGCGTACCCGAGGGTGCCCTCGACCTTGAGCCCGGAGCTCAGGTCCCCGCGCCGCACCGGCGAGGTCTGCGGCGGCAGCCCGTCCGCCCGCCGGTCCTTCGACCCGTCGGAGGCCGCCCCAGGCCGCGCCGTCACCGCGTACCCGCCGCCCGTGACCGCGAGGACCACGGCCAGCGAGCCCAGCAGCCACCTGCCGCGCCGCCTCACGCGGCTTCGCACTTCTTCTGGGCCTCCTCGAAGGCCTTCTCCTGGCCCTCGGGGATCTGCGTCGCGCTCATCGCGCTCCCGTTGAAGGTCGGGTCCGGGATGTTGACGCCGTTGTCCCGCATGCACTTGGCCCACTTCAGGGCCTTGTCCTTGTCGGCCTGCGACATCTCGCCCGAGCCGGGAGCCTGCATCCCGCACGCCTCGAAGGCCTTCTTCAGGGCCTCCGGGTCCTCGCTGCCGCTGCCGAGCGTCATCCCGCGCGGGTCCTGGCCCGGCTCCGGGTCGGGCGCGTCTATGCCGTGCTCGCGCAGGCACTTGCGCGTCTTGAGGGCCTTGTCGGCGTCGGCGCCGCTCGTGCCGGAGCCCTTCCCTGTCCCGCTCGACGCGTTCGACGTCTTCCCGTCGTCCTTGCCGTCCTTCTTCCCGTCCGAGGAGCCGCCGCCCGTGCACGCGGTGACGAAGAGGGTCAGCCCGGTCAGGGCCGCTGCCATGGTCATGGTCATGGATCGGTTCATGCGGCCGAGCGTGCGCGAAGAGCGCGTTTCGCTTCTCTCTCCGCCCACGCTTACAGCGAGGAAATGTCCTCTTCCGGTAGAGAGGACGGCATGCGAGTTCTGGTGGTGGAGGACGAGGAATTCCTCCGGGAGATGATCGCCGAGGGCCTGCGCCGCGACGCGCTGGCCGTCGACGAGGCGGGCGACGGCCTGGAAGCCCTGCGCCGGCTGCGCCTGGGCGCGTACGACGTCCTCGTCCTCGACCGCGATCTGCCCGGCCTGCACGGCGACGAGGTCTGCCGCCAGGTCGTGCGCGAGCGGCTGCTGACCCGGGTGCTGATGCTGACCGCGTCCGGGACCGTACGGGACCGCGTCGAGGGCCTCGGCCTGGGCGCCGACGACTACCTCACCAAGCCCTTCGCCTACGACGAGCTCCTCGCCCGCGTCCTGGCCCTGGGCCGGCGCGCCCGGCCCGCGCTGCCGCCCGTCCTGGAACGGGCCGGGGTCGCCGTCGACACCGCGCGGCGCACCGCGACCCGCGACGGGCACCGGCTGGCGCTGTCCCGCAAGGAGTTCGCCGTCCTGGAGGCGCTGCTGCGGGCCGGCGGGGCCGTGCTCAGCAGCGACGACCTGATCGAGCAGGTGTGGGAGGAGGACACCTCGTACAGCACGAACGCCGTACGGGTCACGCTGAGCAAGCTGCGCGCGAAGCTGGGGGAGCCCGCGCTGATCGAGACGGTCCCGGGGGCGGGCTACCGGATCACCGGTCCACGATGAGAGCACTGATCCGATGAGAGCACTGATCCAATCCGAGCGCACCCGTCTCACCGTGCTCTACGGCTCGCTCCTCGTCCTCGCGGGCGGCGGCCTGATCGCGCTCATCAACCTCCTGCTCCGGGGCGCCCTCTACACCCGCATCAGCGGCGCCGTCACCACCGTCGTCCCCGGTACCGCCTTCGAGCGCGCCGCCCGCGAAGGGCAGACGGCGGCCCCGGCCATCCCCGCGACACCCGCCGAGCGGGCCCCCTCCGGCGCCGCCACCCCCTCGCAGGAGCAGCTCCAGCAGTGGGCCGTCACCCGCAACCTCTCCACCGCCGTCGAGGCGGCCACCCTCCACGAACTCCTGATCGTCTCGCTCATCGCCCTCGCCGTCTTCGCCGTGCTGTCGATCTGGCTGGCCTGGTGGATGGCCGGCCGCGTGCTGCGCCCCGTCGGCGTCATCACCGAGACGGCGCGCCGCCTGTCGGGGGAGAACCTGCACGAGCGGATCGGCCTCAAGGCCCCGCCCGGCGAGCTCAAGCGGCTCGCCGACACCTTCGACGGCATGCTCGACCGGATGGAGGACCTCCTCGGCGCGCAGCGGCGGTTCGCCGCCAACGCCGCGCACGAGCTGCGCACCCCGCTGGCCGTCCAGCGGGCGGCCGCCGAGATCGGGCTGGCGGGCGACCCGCCGCCGGAGCGGGTCGCCCGGATCCGCGACAAGCTGATCGGCGTCGCCGACTCCAGCGAGCACCTCATCGAGTCGCTGCTGCTGCTCGCCGTGTCGGAGGAGGGGCTGGAATCCGCCCGACCGGTGGATCTCGCTGCCCTCGCGGAGGCCGAGCTGGCCGCGGTCGAGGCGGACGCGCGGGCGTCGGCGGGCCTCACCGTCGTACGGGCCCTCGCGCCGCTGACCGTGACCGGCGACGGCACGCTGCTGGGCCATCTGGTACGGAACCTGCTGGTCAACGCGGTACGTCACAACAGCCCGGGCGGCGAGATCGCGCTGGCCACCTCCCGCGACGGGGTGCTGACGGTGTCCAACACCGGCCCGGTGATCGCGCCGGGCGACGTCCCGCGGCTGCTGGAGCCGTTCCGGCGGCGCGCCGAGCGCCGGCACACCGCGGGCGAGGGCGCCGGGCTGGGCCTGTCGATCGTGGCCTCGATCGCGCGGGCGCACGGCGCGAAACTGCGCGCCGAGGCGAACCCGGCACCCGGCGGCGGGCTGACGATCCGGGTCCGCTTCCCCGGCTCCTGAGGCTCCGCTGTGTACGGTCGGAACAATGAGCAAGCACGTCCGAGTCCGCTCCCGCTCCCGTACGTCGAAGCGCGTCGCCGTCGCGGCCGCGCTCGGCCTGCTGACCGCCACGGCTGCCTGGGCCAACGCCGTCCACGACAGGCCGGACGGTGCGCGGCCCGCCCGGGCGTCGCTCGACGACCGCCCGACGGCGGCCGCGGCGGCCGTGGCGGCGGCCGACCGCGCCGGGCGCGTGACGCACCGGGACCCCCTCCAGGGCCTGACCGGCATCAGCGAGGCGACCCTGGCCGGCATCCCGGCGGACGCCCGCCAGCTGGTCCTGGTCACCGGAAAGGCGGAGGACTCCTCGGAGTCCACCGTGACCCTGTACGACCGGCCCGGGCCGGGTGCCGACTGGACCCCGGCCGTGACCTGGCCGGCCCGCAACGGGGCCAACGGCTGGTCCCCGGCGGCCGAGCGGGAGCAGGGGGACCTGACCTCGCCGGTGGGCTTGTTCACCCTGACGGACGCGGGCGGCCTGCTGCCGAAGCCGCCGGGCACCAGGTTCCCGTACGACCGCAGCCGCCTCTTCGTCCCGACGGGGGAGGGCGTGAACGGAGAGTCCCTGGCCGGCGCCTTCGACTACGTCGTCGCGATCGACTTCAACCGCGAGCGCGGTGTGTCCCCGCTCGACCCGAGGCAGCCGGACGGCGAGGACAAGGGCGGCAACATCTGGCTCCACGTGGACCACGACGGCCCCTCGCGGGGCTGCGTCGGCATCTCGAAGGAGGCGATGCGGACGCTCCTGCAGACCCTGGACCCGGCCGCCCACCCGGTCATCGCGATGGGCCCGGCCGGCTTCTGAGCGGCCCAGGACCGTCCGCCGCACCGGTGGGGCCGGCCGTGCTCGCACCGAGGCCCCGCCGCCCGCCCACCAGCAGCCCGATGTACGCCAGGTCGAACACGGAGCACAGGACTCCGAGCCCGAGGATGAACGGCGAGTCCTCGATGACCCCGAACAGCAGGGTCGGCGCGAGCGTCCCCAGCCACTTCGCCACCGCGATGACGAGCGACTGTCCGCGCGGGCCCTGCCGTCCGGCGTAGAGGGCGATGAACAGCCCGGACATCAGCAGGTTCTGCAGGAACGCGGAGTAGCGGGTCGCGTCGTGCGTCCCGAAGTGCGCGAGGAAGAGCCACTGCACGGCGAAGGCACTGGCGAACACGAGCCCGCTCCACCCCGCGAACAGCGGCCGCGTCACGAACCCGGGCAGCTCGGCCCGCCCGAAGCGCAGGTAGGTGCCGATGATGGCGATGTCGGCGACGGCCCACACCACGTTGACGACGCCCTGCGCGGACACCCCGGCCGTGACCTCGTTGACGGCGTAGATCGACTCCCAGGCGAAGTTCAGCGCGAGCGCGGCGACCGGCATCGCGTACGTCCGGTCCCGCAGCCCGACCCGGATCGCCTCGACGTACACCACGGTCCACGCCACTCCGCTGACCAGCGTCAGAAACAGCTCCACGCCCGACCTTCCTCACCCTCCGGCCAACCGCCGGTCCAGCTCCCCCTCTGGGTACCGCCGCTGTTCAGCCGTCGGCGCGCCGGCCCAGCGTAGGGCCGTGTGGTCGGGTGGCGCTGTCGAAACCCTTGCCTGACGGACCGTCAGCTACGACGATGACCCCCGGCGCCGATGGGACGAATCGGCAGACGCAGGCGAAGGCGAGGCGGGGACGGCATGGCGCGCGTGTTTGCGGAAGGCCGGCTGGCGTACGGGATGCAGCTCCCGATCCAGTCGCAGAGCACCATCTACGCCGAGCCCTGGGAGGCGACGGCCACCGCCGCCGACCTCGCCGCGGTGGCCCGGGCCGCCGACCTGGCCGGGTTCGGATACCTGGCCACCTGCGACCACGTGGCCATCCCGCGCCGGCTCGCCGGCCCCATGAGCACCGTCTGGTACGACCCCGTCGCCACCCTCTCCTTCCTGGCCGGGATCACCGAACGCGTCCGGCTGCTGAGCCACGTCGCCATCGTCGGCCTGCGCCACCCGCTGATCAGCGCCAAGCAGTACGCCACCCTCGACCACCTCTGCGGCGGACGCCTGATCCTCGGCGTAGGCGCCGGGCACGTCCAGGAGGAGTTCGAGGCCCTCGGCGTCGGCTTCGCCCGCCGCGGGGCCGTCCTCGACGAGACCCTCGACGCGCTGCGCGCCGCCCTCGGTCCCGAGGAGTACCCGGAGTTCGAGGGCGAGCTGTTCGCGTTCAAGGACCTCGGGCAGCTGCCCCGCCCCGCCCAGGAACGGATCCCCGTCTGGGTCGGCGGCTCCTCGCCCGCCGCCGTGCGCCGGGCCGCCGTCCGCGGTGACGGCTGGCTCCCGCAGGGCGACCCGAGGGACAAGATCCCGGCGCAGATCGCCCGTATCGGGGAACTGCGGCAGGCGGCGGGCGTCACCACCCCCATCGAGATCGGCGCCATCACCGAGCCGCTCTACGTGGGCGAGCCCGGCTGGGACACCGGCCGGCGGGCGCTCACCGGAAAGCCGGAGGTGCTCGCCGAGTCCCTCCGCGCGTACAAGGCGCTCGGCGTGGACCAGATCCAGGTCCGCTTCCGCAGCCGCGACCGCGCCGAACTCACCGATCAGATCACCGCTTTCGGGGACGGGGTCGCCCCGCTCCTCAACGACTAGCGAACAGGGGTACGGGCATGGGCAAGCTGGACGGGCGCGTCGTCATCATCACCGGTGCGGCGCGCGGCCAGGGCGAGCAGGAGGCCCGCCTCTTCGCCGCCGAGGGGGCCTCGGTGCTGCTCGGCGACGTACTGGACGAGCAGGGCGCCGCCGTCGCGCAGGACATAGCCAAGGAGGCCGGAGCGGACCGCGCCCGCTACGTGCGGCTGGACGTGAGCCGGGAGGAGGACTGGGCCGCCGCGATCGCCACCGCGAAGGAGGCCTTCGGTCCGGTGAACGGCCTGGTCAACAACGCCGGCATCCTCCGCTTCAACGAGCTGACGGCGACGCCGCTGGAGGAGTTCCAGCAGGTGGTCCAGGTCAACCAGGTCGGCGCCTTCCTCGGCATCAAGTCCGTTGCCCCCGAGATCGCGGAGGCGGGCGGCGGGACCATCGTCAACACCTCCTCCTACACCGGCCTGACGGGCATGGCCTACGTCGGCACGTACGCGGCCACCAAGGCGGCGATCCTCGGCCTGACCCGGGTCGCCGCGCTGGAGCTGGCCGCGCGGGGCATCCGGGTCAACGCGATGTGCCCGGGGGCCGTGGACACCCCGATGGCCAACCCGGGGCTGCTGGATCCGGCCGGGATGACGGACGAGGCCAGGGACGCCATGGCGGAGCTCTACAAGCGGGTCGTGCCGATGGGCCGGGTCGGGCAGCCGGAGGAGATCGCCCGCCTCGCCCTCTTCCTGACCAGCGAGGACTCCTCGTACATCACCGGCCAGCCGTTCGTGATCGACGGTGGCTGGATGGCGGGCGTCAGCATCCTCTGAGCGCATCTGATGAAGCGTCAGGTATTGACGCTCCCGCCTCGGCGGTGGAACAGTCGGGACATCAAATCTGACGACACGTCAGAAACTTAAGGACGGTGAACCCCTTGGAATTCGGGCTCTTCGTGCAGGGATACGTGCCTGAGGCGCGGTCCAAGGTCGACCCCGAGGCAGAGCACAAGGCGCTGGTCGAGGAGACCGAGTACGTCATCCAGGCCGACAAGTCCGGCTTCAAGTACGCCTGGGCCTCCGAGCACCACTTCCTGGAGGAGTACTCGCACCTGTCGGCGAACGAGGTGTTCCTCGCGTACCTCGCCCACGCCACCGAGCGCATCCACCTCGGCTCCGGCATCTTCAACCCGCTGGCCCCGGTCAACCACCCGGTGAAGGTGGCCGAGAAGGTCACCATGCTCGACCACCTCTCCAAGGGGCGCTTCGAGTTCGGCACCGGGCGCGGTGCCGGCAGCCACGAGATCCTCGGGTTCCTGCCCGGCATCACGGACATGAACGCCACCAAGGAGATCTGGGAGGAGACCATCGCGGAGTTCCCCAAGATGTTCCTCCAGGAGGAATACGAGGGGTTCCAGGGCAAGCACTGGTCGCTCCCGCCCCGCAAGATCTTCCCGAAGCCGTACGGCAAGGCGCACCCGGCCATGTGGTACGCCGCCGGGTCGCCCTCCTCGTACGCGATGGCGGCGAAGAAGGGCCTCGGCGTCCTCGGGTTCAGCGTCCAGAAGGTCTCCGACATGGAGTGGGTGCTGGAGCAGTACAAGACGGCGATCCAGGAGGCGAAGGCGATCGGGGCCTTCGTGAACGACAACGTGATGGTCACCTCCACGGCGATCTGTGCGGAGACGCACGACAAGGCGGTGGAGATCGCGGTCAACGCGAACATGAACCGCTTCCAATCGCTGGTGTTCCGCTACCACGACACGTTCCCGCGGCCGGAGGCGATCCCGCAGTGGCCGGAGACCCTGCCGGAGTACAACGCGGAGATCATCGAACTCCTCATCGCGGAGGAGCTGCTGATCTGCGGTGACCCCTCTGAGGTCAAGGCCCAGTGCAAGCGCTGGGAGCAGGCGGGCGCGGACCAGCTCTCCTTCGGCCTGCCGACGGGGGTCTCGTACGAGGACACGATGACGACGATCAAGCTGATCGGTGAGCACGTCATCCCGGAGATAGACACGGACCCGGTCCACCGCACGACCCGCTTCCGCCAGGCCGTCTGAGCCGGCGGGGGAACGGGGGCGGCGGTTTCCCGGACCGCCGCCCCGGGGGCCCCGGCCCCCACCCGGATCCGGCCGGAGGCACACGGCAGCGGCCAGCGCCCCCTCCGGCCGGACCTCGGGGGAATCAGCCTCGTCGGCGTTTGAGGCCGGAATTGCCGCCGGGCCGGGTGGAACCGGTCGGCCGGGGCCGGCGGAGTCCCCGTAACAGAAGCGGCAGCGCAACGGCAGCGGTCCACCGAGGAAGGGACGTCATGCTCGACCACCTGATCAAGGGAGCCACCGTCGTGGACGGGACCGGCGCGGCCGGGTACGTCGCCGACGTCGGGATCCGGGACGGGCGGATCGCCGTCATCGCCGGGCCCGGCACCATAACGGAGGAGGCCCGGACCGCCGAGGACGCCACCGGGCTCGTCCTGACCCCCGGGTTCATCGACCCCCACACGCACTACGACGCCCAGCTGTTCTGGGACCCCTACGCCACCCCGTCCATGAACCACGGCGTCACCACCGTCGCCGGCGGCAACTGCGGTTTCACTCTCGCGCCCCTCAACCCGGCCCGCCCGCAGGACGCCGACTACACCCGCCGCATGATGAGCAAGGTCGAGGGCATGGCCCTCAAGGCCCTGGAGGAGGGCGTCGACTGGACCTGGTCCACCTTCGCGGAGTACCTGGACGCGCTCGAAGGGCGGATCGCCGTCAACGCCGGGTTCATGGTCGGGCATTGCGCGCTCCGAAGGTACGTGATGGGGGAGGAGGCCGTCGGCGGCCGGCCCACGCCCGAGCAGATGGAGCAGATGCTCGGGCTGCTCCACGACGCCATGGACGCCGGCGCCTGGGGGCTGTCCACCACCCAGTCCTCCACCCACTCCGACGGCGCCGGCGCCCCCGTCGCCTCCCGCCACGCCGAACCGGCGGAGCTCCTCGCGCTGTCGAGAGCCGTCGGCGAACACGACGGCACCCAGCTCGAAGCCATCGTCGCCGGCTGCCTCGACCAGTTCTCCGACGCCGAGATCGACCTCTTCGTCGAGATGAGCGCCGCCGCCGGGCGCCCCCTGAACTGGAACGTCCTGACCATCGACGCCGCCGTCCCCGAACGGGTCCCCCGCCAACTGATGCCGAGCGAGCGCGCCCGCAAGTCCGGCGGCCGGATCGTCGCGCTGACCATGCCGATCCTGACCCCCATGAACATGTCCCTCGGCACGTTCTGCGCGCTCAACCTCATCCCCGGCTGGGGCGAGATCCTCGCGCTCCCCGTCCCCGAGCGGATCGCGAAGCTCCGCGACCCCGTCACCCGGGCCGAGATGCTGCGCCGCGCCGACAGCAAGGAGGCCGGCGTGTTCCGCCGCCTGGCCGGCTTCGGGCGCTACGTCATCGGGGACACGTACAGCAAGGAGAACGAGGGCCTCTCCGGCCGCGTCGTGGGCGACATCGCCGCCGAGCGCGGCCAGGACGCCTTTCAGTGCCTCGTCGAGATCTGCGCCAACGACGACCTGCGCACCGTCCTGTGGCCCATGCCGACCGACAACGACCCCGCGACCTGGGCGCTGCGCGCCGAGACCTGGCAGCACGAGGACGTGATGCTCGGCGGCTCCGACGCCGGCGCGCACCTGGACCGCATGTGCGGCGCCCCGTACACGACCCGCTTCCTCGGGGACTGCCTGCGCGGCCGCAAGCTGGTGCCGCTGGAGCAGGCGGTACGGATGCTCACCGACGATCCGGCGCAGCTGTTCGGCCTGCGCGAGCGCGGCCGCATCGCCGAGGGGTTCCACGCGGACCTGGTGCTCTTCGACCCGGAGCGGATCGAGGCGGGCCCCGCGACGCTCGTGCACGACCTGCCCGGGGACAGCCCCCGGCTGGACGCGCGGGCGATCGGCATCGTCTCCGTCCGCGTCAACGGCGTGGAGACCGTCCGCGACGACGAGGTGACCGGCGCGATCCCCGGGATCGTGCTCCGCTCGGGCCGGGACACGAGGACGGTGAGCACGCGATGACCTTGCGAGGACCGCAGCAGCTGTACATCGGCGGGGAGTGGGTGGAGCCCGCCGGAGGCCACTACGAGGTGGTCAACCCGGCGGACGAATCGGTGGTGGGCCTCGCCCCCGAGGCCTCCCGCGACCAGGTGGCGCAGGCCGCCCGCGCCGCCGCCGAGGCGTTCGAGGGCTGGTCCCGTACGAGCCCCGAGGCGCGGGCCGCGATCCTGGACCGGGCCGCCGACGTCATGCAGCGCGAGTTCGAGCCGTGGGCCGCCCTGGCCCAGGCCGAGACGGGCGCCCCGACGGGCATCGCCCGGGGGATGCAGGTCGGCGTCGGGGTGTCCCGGTTCCGGCGCTACGCGAAGGGCGCCCTGGAGCCGGTGGAGCGGGGGCTCGCGCCGCAGGTCACCGAGGCCGGCCCGATGGGGAAGGCGAGCATCCTGGGCGCGCTGGAGGTGCGCCAGCCGGTCGGCGTGGTCACCTGCATCACCTCGTACAACAACCCGTGGGCGAACCCGGCGGGCAAGGTGGCCCCGGCGCTGGCCATGGGCAACACGGTGGTGGTCAAGCCGGCCCCGCAGGACCCGCTGTCGGTGTTCCGGATGGCGCAGGCGCTGCACGAGGCGGGCGTCCCGGCGGGCGTGGTCAACGTGGTCTCCGGCACCTCGGTGGAGGTGGGGGAGGCGGCCGTCGACTCCCCGTACGTGGACATGGTGTCGTTCACCGGCTCGACGGGCGTCGGCCAGCGCATCGCCGAAGTCTGCGGCCGGACGATGAAGCGGCAGCTGATGGAGCTGGGCGGCAAGGGCGCGGCGATCGTCTTCGAGGACGCCGACCTGGACGCGGCGGTGATGGGGATCGGGACCACCTTCTCCTTCTACAGCGGCCAGATCTGCACGGCCCCGACCCGGGTGATCGTCCACCGGGCGGTGTACGAGCGGCTGGTGGAGAAGCTGACCGGCTACCTGGCCTTCATGAAGGTCGGGGACCCGGCGGTGCGCGGCACGGTGGTCGGCCCGGTGATCTCGGCGGCGCACCGGGACCGTGTGGAGTCGTACGTCGAGCTGGGGCGCAAGGAGGGCGCGCGGATCGCGTACGGCGGGGAGCGCCCGGTCGTGGGGGAGGCGGGCAAGGGGTTCTACGTCGCCCCGACGCTGCTCGTGGACTGTACGAACGACATGCGCGTGGTCCGGGAGGAGATCTTCGGCCCGGTGGTCGTGGTGGTCCCCTTCGACGGTGACGGGGACGCGGGCGAGGAGGAGGCCGTCGGGCTCGCCAACGACAGCGACTTCGGCCTGCTGAGCTACGTCTGGTCCGGGGACTCGGCGCGTGCCTTCCGGGTGGCGCGGCGGCTGCGGGCGGGCGGGGTCGGGATCAACACGATCGGCCGGAACATGGAGGCGCCGTTCGGCGGCTTCAAGCGCTCCGGGGTCGGCCGGGACGTGGGCTCGTACGCGCTGCACGCGTACAGCGAGATCCAGTCGATCGTCTGGCCGGGCTGAGACGGGCTGTGGCGGGCTGAGACGCGGGGAGCGGGCGCGGACGATCGGCCCCGGACCCGCTCCCGGGCGCGTCACTCCTCCGAGAGGTAGTTCGTGAGGACGCAGCCCTTCACCAGGGCCGGGTCCTTGCGGTAGCCGCTCGGAGGATTGAAGGCCGGGTGGCAGTTCAGCACGAGCATCCCGCTCTTGGCGCTCAGCATGGACGCCATCACGTCCGTGCTCTCGGAGCCGGTGGCGAAGTCCTGGCCGATGACCACGCCCATGTTGCGCTGCCCGTCCCGGTTCTCGGCGTACTCCTTGTCGGCGTCGGCCTTGACCGCGGTCTGGAAGGCCTTCGCGTCCTTGAAGAGGAGGATGGAGGTTCCGTCGCTGTCGTTGCAGTATCCGCGCTCGGTGACGGAGTACGAGGCGCCGTACTTGTCGTTCGGGCCCGTGCCCGGGGCGGAGCCCTCCTTGGTCGTGGAGACCCTGGCGCATTCGGCGTACCTGCCCACGATGCGGCCGGCCTCGGCCATGGAGCCCGCCTTGATCAAGCCCTGGGGCTCCGGCCCCTTGCCGGGCTGGGCCGCGCCCGCGCCGGCGCCGCCCTCGGCGAGGTTGCCACCGATGCTGCCGACGCCGCTGTCCCCGCTTCCGCAGGCGGTGATGGCGAGGAGCGTCGCGGTGATGGCGAGGAGCGGCTTGATGCGCATGAGGCTGTTGATCCCCCTTGGTGAATGACCTTGAACGGCCGCGACTCTAGGGTGATCGTCATGTCCGCGGCAAGATTGCCCAAAATTGACACGGGAAAGTTTGGAAACGCCCAAAACGGACATGAGTGCGGTTTCCGCATAACGGAACGGCCTGTCCGGTGCCTCGCGAATCGCGGCCGGATGTCGAAGTGAACCTTGCATTGCGTGAATGCGAACTCTCTCGGCCTCAAGATTCAAGGCATCCAGCCGTGTGGTGATACGGACCCAAAACATCCGGATGTGGAAACCGCACCGTCTACCGTCCTGACCCATGACACAGCTGGACGTTCGGCCTCAGGTCGGAGACACGGTAAGCGGCGTCGCCTGCGGCGAGGGCGACGTGCGCGGCAAGGGCCTCGGCAAGGGGTCCGTCGGCCTGGTGGGAAGCGCGGTCATCGGCATCTCCACCGTCGCCCCCGTCTACTGCCTGACCTCGACCCTCGGCTCCACCGCCGGCGAGGTCGGACTCCAGATGCCGGCGGTCTTCCTCGCCGGCTTCCTCCCGATGCTCCTGGTCGCCTTCGCCTACCGCGAGCTCAACAAGGCCGTGCCCGACTGCGGCACCTCCTTCACCTGGACCGTCAAGGCCTTCGGCCCGCGGATCGGCTGGATGTGCGGCTGGGGCCTGGTGATCGCCACGATCATCGTCCTGTCCAACCTGGCCGGCGTCGCCACCTCCTACTTCTGGTTGCTGGCCGGCGAGATCACGAACAACCCGTCGATCGCCGCCCTGGACGACAACAAACTCGTCCACATCGCCACCTGCCTGACCCTGATCGCCGTCGCGACCGCCATCAGCTACCGCGGCATGACCGCCACCAAGGGCGTCCAGTACGCGCTGGTCGGCCTCCAGCTCGCGGTGCTCGCCATCTTCGTCGCGATGGCCTTCCAGAAGGCCTCGGCCGGCACCTTCGACACCGGCCTGGACTTCTCCTGGCAGTGGATGAACCCCTTCGCGGTCGAGTCCATGGCGGCCTTCACCGCCGGACTCTCGCTCTCGATCTTCATGTACTGGGGCTGGGACGCCTGCCTGGCCACCAACGAGGAGACCACCGGCTCCGCCAAGACCCCCGGCCGCGCCTCGCTCATCGCGATGGTCGTCCTGGTCGGCTCGTACCTGGCCACCGGCATCGCCGCGCAGATGGCCGTCGGCTCCGGCGACCAGGGCCTCGGCCTCGGCAACCCGGAGACCTCCGACAACGTCTTCGCCGCCCTCGCCGGCCCGGTGATGGGCCCGGTGCTCGGCATCCTGCTCTTCGTCGCCGTGCTCGCCTCCGCGGCCGCGTCGCTCCAGACCACCTTCATCCCGGTCGCCCGCACGGTCCTGGCCATGTCCACGTACGAGGCGCTGCCGCCCTCCTACGCCAAGGTCCACCCGCGCTTCAAGACCCCCGGCCGCGCCACCGTCATGGCGGGCGTCGCGACCGGCGTCTTCTACACCGTGATGACCCTGCTCAGCGAGAACGTCCTCACCGACACGATCTTCGCGCTCGGCCTGATGATCTGCTTCTACTACTCGCTGACGGCCTTCGCCTGCGCCTGGTACTTCCGCGGCGAGCTGCGCCGCTCCGCCCGCGACCTGTTCTTCAAGGGCGTCTTCCCGGTGCTGGGCGGCCTCCTCCTCGCCTCGGTCTTCTTCAAGACCCTGATCGACATGTGGAATCCGTCGTACGGCTCCGGCTCCACCGTCCTCGGCGTCGGCAGCGTCTTCGTCATCGGCGTCGGCCTGCTGGCCCTCGGCCTGGTGATCATGTTCGTCACGGAGCGCCGCAGCCCCGCCTTCTTCCGCGGCCAGGTCCTGACGAAGTCCACCCCGGCCCTGGTGGTCGAAGACTGACCCCACCCCACCCGAGTCGTCCCACGGCCCCGGACCCCCCGATCCGGGGCCGTCCGCGTGGGGCGGTGACCCCTGGGGTGGCGGGTCGTTGGGGAGGGCATGGCATTCATGAAGCGCGGCCTTGCCGCTCTGGTTCTGTCCGGTGGGGCCGCGCTGGCCCTGACGCCCGTTGCCGCGCACGCGGAGGGGCCCGAGATCAAGGGGCCGCCGATCACGCAGCGCGTCGGCGAGATCGTCGACCACCCCGGGTCGACCGTCCGGGACACGAAGACGGCCGTCGGTGCGGCCGCGACGGCCGTCGGGTCCACCACGCAGGCGACGGAGGGCTCCCTCTCGGGCGCCGGACCGGCCCTCAAGTCCGGCCTCCCGCACGCCCCGAAGGTCGGCTAGCCGGACTCCGTACGGGTGACCAGCACCAGCGGGATCTCGCGCGCCGTCGCCTCCCGGTACGCCGCGTACGAGGGCATCGCGGCCACCACCGCCGGCCACAGCCGCTCCGCCTCGGCCGGGCTCGCGCGGCGGGCCGCCGCCGGGAACTCCTCCGCGCCGACCCGCAGGGTCACGGCCGGGTCGGCGGCCAGGTTCAGGTACCAGGCCGGGTGACGGTCCGCGCCCGCGTTCGAGGCCGTCAGGACGTAGGCGTCCCCGTGTCGTACGTATGCCAGCGCCGTGCGGCGCAGCAGCCCCGAGCGGCGGCCCCGGGTGGTCAGCAGCAGGTCCGAGATCCCGGGCCGCGGGCGGCCGCCGGTCTCCTCGAAGCGGCGGATGTGCTCCGCGACCCACGCGTTCGGGCTGTCCGTCACGGATTCCGTCGCCGTCACGCCGCGACCACCCCCGCGTGCGTGCCGTGCAGCGACGGCGCCTCGATCTCGGCCAGCAGGGCCCGCGCGAAGGCCGCCTGGGAGACGCGGGCGTCGGCGTCGGCCGGGGCGAGCGCGTATCCGCCGCCCGCCCCGCCCGCGTGGTCGAAGTCGCCCGCCGGGCTCAGGACCGCCCAGTCCAGCCCCGTCGGAGCGGCCGCCCGCAAGGCCTCGGTACCGGCCGCGTGGCCGACGTAGAACTCCCGCCACTCCTGCGGATACCCGGCGGTGTCCATCAGCAGGGTCCCGGACGCGGTGGGCAGGACGGAGGCCAGCCCGACCGACACGAGCCGCCGCACCCCCGCCCGCGGGAGCCCCTCGGCCAGCGCCCGCGCCACCGCCGGGAAGAACACCCCGGGTGCCGCCTGGGCGTCGTACACCGCGGCCACGGCCGCGTCGTGGCCCGCCGCCAGCCGGGCAACGTCCGCCGCCGAGGTCACGTCCCCGTCGGCCCGGCCCGCCGGTGTGACCTCGTACCCCAGTGCCCGCGCCCGCGCGACCGCGGCCCGCCCGACCCGACCGCCGGCGCCGAACACGATGATCTTCCGCTGCTTCGGATGCGTCTGCTTCTTCGTCATGCGGGCGAGCGTAGGGAAGGGGCTGGTTACCGATCGGATACCGGCCTACGGTGTCGATCATGACGACACCGCCGCCCCTGGACCCGGAGATGTTCGACCCCGTGTGCCCGTCGCCGCTCGTCCCGTTCCGTGTCGGCGACAAGTGGGCCACCCTGATCCTGCGCTGCCTGGAGGCCGGCCCGCGCCGCTTCTCCGAGCTCAAGGTCCCGATCCGCGGCATCACCTCCAAGTCCCTGACGCAGTCCCTGCGCGGGCTGGAGCGCGACGGCTTCGTCACCCGCACCGCGTACGAAACCCCCGAGCGCCGCGTCGACTACGCCCTCACCCCGCTCGGCCGCGGCCTGCTCGGCCCGCTGGACGCTGCCTGCGACTGGACCCGGGAACACTGGGACGAGCTGATCGACGCCCAGGAGGCGGGCGGGTCCTCGGGCGGGGGCGGTCGTTGAACAGCGCATGATCCTCTGGTTGCTCAACCACCTCAGCACCTTCTCGCTCGGCGTCGTCCTCGTCGGCGGCTTCGTCGCCCTAGCCGTCGGCGGCAGCCTCGCCGCGCGCCGCCGCTTCCCGCACCTCGCGGGCGGCGAGCACAACGAGATGGTCGGCGTCGCCCTCGGCATGTTCGGCGCGATCTACGGGATCATCCTCGCGTTCGTCGTCGTCACCCTCTGGACGCAGTTGGAGAACACCCAGACCATCGTGGCGACGGAAGCCACCGACCTGGCCCTCGTCGTCCGCAGCGCCGAGGCCTTCCCGCCCGCCGAACGAGCGCGCGTCGAGAGGGCCGTCGGGGACTACGCCCACGCCGTCGTCGAGGTGCAGTGGCCGCTGATGCGCGAGGGCCGGCCAAGCTACGACGCCACCGCTCAGCAGACGCACGCCATGTACACCGCGCTCCAGGCGTACGAACCCGTCGGCACGCGCAGCGAGACCTTCTACCAGGAGGCCGCCAGTCACCTCAACGACGTCGCGGCGCAGCGCCGGGCCCGCATCACGATGGCCGAAACGTCCCTGCCGGCGCTGATGCAGGTGCTGGTGTACGGGGGCGCGCTGGTGATCCTGCCGCTGACGTTCCTGTTCGGGCTGCGGAGCCTGAAGATGCAGCTGGTGTTCGTGTCGGCGGTGGCCGGGCTGATCGGCTTCAGCCTGCTGCTGGTGATGGTCCTGGACCGTCCCTTCGCGGGCGAGCTGAGCGTCACCCCGGCCCCGTACAAGGAGGCTGCGCTGGCCCAGTTCTGGCCGGCGTCGTAGTCGCCGGCGGGCCGAAAAGCAGGTGCGGGTGCGGGTGGGGGCGGCCTAGCTTGAGGCCGTGAGCAGCGACTATCCATTCGCCGACGGGTACAACCTCGTCTGGGACCTGACCGGCTTCGGCGCGGACGAGGAGATAGCGCAGTCCGTCTCGTTGTCCCGGGACCAGTTCCTGGAGATCCGGCACCTGTTCGTGCTGGGCGACGACCCCTGGATGGTGGCCGGCGAGTACCACGTGGCGCCGAGCATCTGGCCCCACCTGTGCCGGGCCGTCCCGGGCCTCGCGTTCCAGCGCGATGTCGACTACTTCCTCGGCGCCCGTCAGGCCTTGCCCGACGGGCGCTTTTGGCGCCCCGCGGCGGGCGTCGCCGCCCCGGGACCGATTCCGCCGCCCTAGCGGGTGACGTCGCTCAGGAACGCGGTCCAGGAGGCGGGCCCGACGGCCAGCTCGGGGCTCGCGGTGAGCTTGGAGTCGCGGATGTGCACGGTGTCGGCGCAGGAGGCGACCTCGACGCAGTCGTCACCCTCGCTGCCGCTGTACGTGGACTTGTGCCAGGAGAGGGCTACCTCGACGCAGTTGTCGCCCTCGCTGCTGCTGTAGCTGCTCTTGAACCACCGCAACTGGGAGCTGTTCACAGTCTTCCTCGCATTCGCATCAACAGGCCCACGCTGTCCGCAGGGTTGAGGGCCTGGATGCGAAGTTTGGCATACCGCTGGTTGAGTGCGCTGACCTCTTTCGGGTCGGAGATTACCCGTCCTGACTTCGGACCTTCGCTGTAGCCCACCCACTGATGCTCACTGGTTTCGAGCGTGCAGAAGGGGCCGCCTGTGCCCGAGTGGTGAGGCTGGATCGTCGGCATGATCTGGATGTCGACATTGGGCAGCGCCGCGCACTCCAGCAGGTGGTCGATCAGCTCCTTGGTTACCTCCGGCCCGCCTGTCTGCCGTTCGATCACGGATAGCTCGATGATGAAGCTGAAGGTCGTGAGAGGCGTGCGGCGGAGTATTTCCTGGCGCTCCATGCGGGCTGAAACACGGGCCTCCACCTCTTCCTGCGAGGGAACGGGTGGGACGTCCTCGATCAACGTGCGTGCGTAGCGCTCCGTTTGAAGGAGGCCTGGGATCGATCGGCACTCGTACGTGTTGAGCGTGACGGCTTCCTCTTCCAGCTCCGCCCACCTGTGGAACCAGGACGCGATGCCCCGGCGTCGGCTCAGCTCCCTGGCTGCGATCTCGATCACGCCGAAAGCGTCGAGCGCCACCTCTGCCCGGTCGACGAACCTCCTGGAGGGATGTCGTCGGCCCTGCTCGACCGATCCCACGTACTGCACCGAGTAGCCGACCAGCGGCGCTAGTTGCTCCTGTGTTAACCCAGCCCGCTTGCGGAACGCCTTGACCGTTGCGCCGAAGTTCCGCAGGTTGGCATCGGATTTGCCCTCGTAGTCACCGCTGTCGTCGTCGCTCACCATGGCGGTCACCTCCCCGAACGAAATGTTCACGGACCGTAACCCCCACTGTCCAGGGAGTGAACTCGTACAGTTCAAAAGTAGTAGTTGAAGCGCTGGTAACTCGCCAGGCCGGGCGGGACGTTGGTCGCCATGACCGCACCTTCCGGCCCCGCCCGGACCCTCGTACGCGTGTTCACTCAGCGTTTCAGCGCCACCCGCCGGGGCGCCCGGCTCGCCCGGCAGCTGGCGCTCGTCCAGCTGCACGACTGGGGGATTCCCGAGCGCACCCGGGTCTCCGACGACGCCGGGCTCCTCGTCGCCGAGCTCGCCGCCAACGCCGTTGTCCACGGCCTGGTTCCGGGTCGGGGCTTCGAGTTGCGGATGGTGCTGCTGGAGGGGGTGCTCCGCATCGAGGTCTCCGACGCGCGGCGGGACCGGCGGCCGGAGGTCGCCCCGCACGCGTACCAGGCCGAGTCCGGGTACGGGCTGCGGCTCGTCGACGCGGTCGCCGTCGGCTGGGGCGTCTGCGACCGCGTCGTCGGCAAGACGGTGTGGGCCGAGCTCAGCCTCAGGGCTTCGGCAGGACCGGCGTCTTCAGGGGCGGCGTCGGCATCGCGCCGCTCTTCGTGAACTCCTCCGGGCCGAAGCCCTCCCGGACGACGGCCCCCTGGTCTCAGGGGCGTCAGAGGTACTGCGCGAACTCGTCCAGTACTGGCAGGAGTTCCGCCTCCGTGGCCGACGGGAGCTGGACGACGACCTCGTCGATGCCCAGGTCGGCGTAGTGGGCCAGCTTGCCCGGGCTCGGTTGGATCGCGTACGGGACGATCCGGAGCGACTTCGGGTCCCGGCCCGCCGTCTCCCAGACCTCCCGCAGCACCGGCAGGGACTCGGTCAGGCCGCGTCCGCCGATCGGCATCCAGCCGTCGCCGTGGTCGGCGATCGCTGCGAACAGCTTCGGGCCGGCCGAGCCGCCGAGCAGTGTGCGGGGGCCGTACAGGGGCTGGCCGCCGCCGAGGTCGCGGGGGGCCTGGACCGGCTTGGGGTACGCCGCGCTGGCCTCGACGGAGCAGAACTGGCCGACGTACGCGGTCGGCTGCGGCGCCCACAGCGCGCGCATCAGCGCCATCTTGTCCCGGACCAGTTCGCGGCGGGTGCGCCACTCGACGCCGTGGTCGGCGGCCTCCTCGACGTTCCATCCGTAGCCGATGCCGAGCGTGAGGCGGCCGCCGGAGAGGTGGTCCAGGGTGGCCGCCTGCTTCGCGAGGCCGATCGGGTCGTGCTGGGCCACCAGGGTGATGCCGGTGCCCAGGTGCAGCCGCTCGGTCACGGCGGCGGCCTGCCCGAGGGCGACGAACGGGTCGAGGGTGCGTCCGTACATCTCCGGGAGTTCGCCGCCCATGGGCGCGGCGGTGTCGCGGGCGACGGGGATGTGGGTGTGCTCCGGGAGGTAGAGGCCGGAGAAGCCGCGCTCTTCGAGCGTCCGGGCGAGGCTGGTGGGGGAGACGGTGCGGTCGGTGAGGAAGATGGTCGCGGCGATCCGCATGAGTGATGGCACCTCCGATACGTGGGGCGGCCAACGTACGGCGTTCCGTGCGAACGCGGCAGGGGGCGAGTGAGGAAGTGGCGGGCATGGGTGACGGAACGGACGCGAAGACGATCACGGTGCCGGAGCGGCTGCACGGGTATCCGGGGGTGGCGTTCGGCGGGTACGTGGCGGGCGTCCTGGCGGCCCGGGTGGGTGCGGAGGCGGTACGGGTCGACTTCCGGCGGCCCGTGCCGGTCGGGACGGCGGTGTCCTTCGCCGAGGCCCCGGACGGCGGCAGCGCGCTGATGGACGGGGAGCTGCTGCTGGCGGCCGCGCTCCCGGTGCCGTGGGAGGCCGGGGAGCTGCCGCCGGTGCCGTCCTGGGCGCAGGCGTCGGCGGCGGCCGAGGCGTACCGGGCGGCGCCGCCGGAGGGGCAGGTCGACTGCTTCGGCTGCGGGCTGGACCGGACGCCGGGGACGGGGCTGCGGCTGCACTGCGGGCGGGTGGCCGGGCGGGACGTGGTCGCCGCCGCGTGGACGCCGGGACCCGAACTCGCCGCAGGGGCGGGGACGCTGCCGGACGAGCTGGTGTGGGGCGCGCTGGACTGCCCGGGGAACGCGGCCGGGCGGCTGCTCGACGGGCGGCCGGCCGGGGCGGTGACGGCGGCGCTGACGGCGCGGCTGCTGCGGCCGGTGCCGGTCCTCGCGGGGGCGGGGCTGGTCTCGTACGCCTGGATGCGGGAGAGCGGCGGCCGCAAGTACACGGTGGGCACGGCGCTCGCCACCGCGGCCGGGGAACTCTGCGCGGTGGGCGAGGCGCTGTGGGTGGTGCCGCGGGGCTAGCCGCCCGGACGACCGAGGGGCAGCCGGGCGCGGGCCGTGCCCGGGTGGGCGCGCGTGACCTGCCGCCCCGTGCCCGGGTGGCCCGCGTGTTCCGTGAGCCGGGCCGTGTGGCGCGCGTGACCTGCCGCCCGTGCCCGGGTGGCCCGCGTGATCCGTCGGCCCCGAGTGGGCGGCCGTAGGCGTGCGGTCAGTCGCGGGGGTAGCGGGTGAGCCAGGAGGGGGCCGGGGTGGTCGGGCCGTGGAGGGCCGGGCCCTGGGTCATCTCCAGGGCGAAGTCGTCGGCCGCCTCCAGGAGGGTGGCGCGGCCCTGGAGGTCGGTGAGCCAGCCGGGCGGCAGGGCGGTCTCGCCGTGCAGGGCGCCGAGCAGCGCCCCGCAGAGCGCGCCGGTGGCGGCGGAGTCGCCGGCGTGGTTGACGGCGAGGCGCAGGCCGTGCGGGATGTCCTCGGCGACGAGGGCGCTGTAAACGGCGACGGCGAGGGCGTCCTCGGCGGCATGGCCGTCGCGGCCGTCGCCCGGGGAGAGGGACGCGACGACCTCGGGTCCGGGCGCGGCGCCGGTGACGGCGGCGAGCGCGCGCTGCAGGGCGTCCGTGACGGGCTCGTGCGCGGGGCGGGTGGCGAGCAGGGCGAGGGCGCGCTGGACGGCGGCGTGCAGCGGCTCGCCCCGGGTCAGGCCGTGGACGATCACGGCGAAGGCCCCGGCGGAGAGGTACGCGCAAGGATGCCCGTGGCTCTGCGCGGCGCATTCCACGGCGAGCTGGAACACCAGCGCGGGCTCCCAGCCCACCAGCAGCCCGAACGGCGCCGAGCGGGCGGCGGCGGCCGCGGTGCGCGCGGTCGGGTTCTTCGGCCGGTCGGGGGTGCCGAGGACGTCGTCGGCGAAGCCGGTCATGCAGGCCCGGTCGGGGGCCCGGCGGGCGTAGAGCCACTCCTCCCGGGCCAGCCAGCCGTTGTCCTTGCGCCGCTCGTCGGGGCCCCAGTCGTGCTGGGTCGCCAGCCAGCGGCGGTGGGCGCGGTGGATGTCGGTCGGCGGGTGCCAGGCGCCGGTGTCGCGGCGTACGTGGGCGCGGATCAGGCCGTCGACGGTGAAGAGGGTGAGCTGGGTGGAGGCGGTGACGGCGCCCCGGCGGCCGTAGGCGGGGGCGAGTTCGGTCAGGCCCCGGGGGCCGTGGGTCTCGCGGATGCCGGTGAGGGTGAGGCCGGCGACGGGGGCGCCGAGGGCGTCGCCGATGGCGGAGCCGAGGAGGGCGCCGCGGACACGGCTGCGGAAGTCCTGCTGCTCGGCGCGGCCCCACAGGGCGGTCGCGGTCACTCCCGTCGCCGTCGCCGATGTGCCCGTTTCCGTGGCGGCCGTCGTAGCCGTCGTGTCCATGCCGATTCCCCCCGCTGGCTCTGGCGCGCACTGTAGTGGACATGTCCGGTCGAAACCGGAAGCGGAGAGTCGGACAGCCCGTAAGTGACCGGAGAACGGCCGGAAAGCGAAGTGTTCACGGCATGAATTGATCATGTGGCACGTTTTGCCACTGTCCGTCGGGCCGGCTGTTTTCGGCCACTCCCCGTTCATGTGAGGTTTCCCGCGGGCGCCCAGCCTCAAGGGCATGAAGAAGGCACTCCTCGCCGCGACCGTCGTCGCCTCCGCGCTCACCGCATCCCTGGTCGTGGCCCCCGCCGCCTCCGCCTCCGGCTGGGACTTCCCCTGGAACGACGGCCACCGGCACAACCAGCCCGCCATCCCGTTCACCGAGGCCACCGTCACCGCCGGAGCCGACGGCTCCTACACGCTGAAGTGGACCGCCAAGGGCATCAAGCGCGTCGAGATCAAGGCGAACGGCAAGGTCGTCGCCAAGGGCGGCGCCCAGGGCCAGGCCGTGGTCAAGGGCCTGCCCGCCGCCGACCGCCAGTGGTTCGACTTCAAGCCGGAGCGCGGCGAGGGCCTGCGCCTGGCCGACCGGCTGATCACGCTGGAGGGCACCGCCAACTTCCGTGACGCGGGCGGCTACCGCACCACCAACGGCCAGTGGGTCAAGATGGGCGAGATCTACCGCTCGGACGCCCTGCACAAGCTCACCGCGAACGACCTCGCCAAGCTCCAGCGGCTGCGCGTCAAGACCGTCTTCGACCTGCGCATGCAGGACGAGCGCACCAAGGACGCCGACAAGGTCCCGGCCGGCGCCGCGTACGTCGTCGCCGACGTGTTCGCGGGCTCCCCGTCCTTCCAGACCATGCCGAAGTCCCCGGACGAGGCCGTCAAGAGCATGATCGACGCCGAGAAGGCCATGGTCAGCGGCGACGGCGGCAAGAAGGCCTACACGCAGGTCTTCGAGGGCGTCCAGAACGACCGCGGCCGCTCCGCCCTCTTCCACTGCACCGCCGGCAAGGACCGCACGGGCTGGGCGAACGCCACCCTGCTGACCGCCCTCGGCGTCCCGCAGGAGACGGTGATGGCCGACTACCTGGCCAGCAACGACTACCGCAAGGCCGCCAACGACGCGATCCTCTCGCACCTCCCGGCCGCCCAGGCCGCCGTGTACAAGCCGCTCCTCGACGTCCGCCCCGAGTACCTGAACTCCGGCTACGACGAGGTCAAGGCGGAGTACGGCACCTTCGACCGCTACCTGAAGAACGGGCTCGGGGTCGACGCCCGCGAGCTCAAGGAACTGAAGCGGGACCTGCTCGTCGGCTGACACCGCTCGACACGGGACAAGAGCCCGGCCGGCTGTCCCGGCCGGGCTCTTCCCGTACGCGTCACCCCGGCGTCGGTCCAGGACGGGCGTCAGTCCAGGACGGGCAGCAGCTCCGGCAGGTGCCCGTCCGAGGCCGCGGCCGCCCGCTGACGTTCCCGCGGCACTTCCCCGTACAGCGTCGTACGGGCCTTCGCGGGACGGCCGGCCGCCTCCGCGACCGCGATCAGGTCCCGTACCGACTTGTACGAGCCGTAACTCGATCCGGCCATCCGCGAGATGGTCTCCTCCATCAGCGTCCCGCCGAGGTCGTTCGCGCCCGACCGCAGCATTTCGGCCGCGCCCTCCGCGCCCAGCTTCACCCAGCTCGTCTGGATGTTGGTGATGTGCGGGTGCAGCAGGATCCGGGCCATCGCCGTCACCGCCCGGTTGTCGCGGACCGTCGGGCCCGGGCGGGCGATGCCCGCGAGGTACACGGGGGCGTTGGTGTGGATGAACGGGAGCGTCACGAACTCCGTGAAGCCACCGGTCCGCTGCTGGATCCGGGCCAGGGTGCGCAAGTGGCCGAGCCAGTGGCGGGGCTGGTCCACGTGCCCGTACATCATGGTGGAGGAGGAGCGGATGCCCAGCTCGTGCGCCGTGGTGATGACGTCGATCCAGTCCGCCGTGGGCAGCTTGCCCTTGGTGAGCACCCAGCGGACCTCGTCGTCCAGGATCTCCGCCGCCGTGCCCGGGATGGAGTCCAGCCCGGCCTCCTTGGCCGCCGTCAGCCAGTCCCGTACCGACATGCCCGTGCGCGTCGCGCCGTTGACGACCTCCATCGGCGAGAACGCGTGCACGTGCATGCCCGGGACCCGCTCCTTCACCGCCCGCGCGATGTCGAAGTACGCCGTGCCCGGCAGGTCCGGGTGGATGCCGCCCTGCATGCAGACCTCGACCGCGCCCACGTCCCAGGCCTGGGCCGCGCGGTCCGCGACCTGGTCCAGGGAGAGGGTGTACGCGTCGGCGTCCGTACGGCGCTGCGCGAACGCGCAGAACCGGCAGCCGGTGTAGCAGACGTTGGTGAAGTTGATGTTCCGGGTGACGATGTACGTGACCTCGTCGCCCACCACCGACTTGCGCAGGTCGTCCGCGATCCGGCACAGCGCGTCCAGCGCCGGGCCGTCCGCGTGCAGCAGGGCGAGGGCCTGGTCGTCGGTGAGGTTCGTCGGATCGTCGGCCGCCTGCGCGAGGGCCGCCCGTACGTCGGTGTCGATGCGCTGGGGCACCATCCCGGGGGCCGCGGCCTCGCGCAGCGCCTCCCAGTCGCCGTAGACGTGGTCGAAGTCCTCGCGGCGGTCGCCGGTGCGGCCCTCGGTGTCGATCGAGGTGTGCAGGTCGGTGCGCCCGTACGCGGTGAAGCCCTCGTCGGGCTCCTGCCACGGCCGGCCCTCCACGGCCGCCGACTCGTCCGCCAGCCCGGTCTCCCCGTCGGCCAGCGCCCGTACGTGCGGCAGCAGGCGGGGGTCCAGCCAGGGCTCG
Organism: Streptomyces sp. NBC_01551; assembly: GCF_026339935.1. Lineage (NCBI taxonomy): Bacteria > Bacillati > Actinomycetota > Actinomycetes > Kitasatosporales > Streptomycetaceae > Streptomyces > Streptomyces sp. NBC_01551. Next base: position 2,697,029 of record NZ_JAPEPX010000001.1, on the reverse strand, counting down.
CCGCGCTGGAGGAACTCCGGGTAGACGGTGAGCCGCTCGCGCAGCGCGAAGCCCGCGGCGGCGGTGCGCTCCGCCAGCTCCTCGATGTGCGGCCAGGGCCGCTCGGGGTTGACGTGGTCGGGGGTGAGCGGCGAGACGCCGCCCCAGTCGTCGATGCCGGCGCCGATCAGCAGGGCGTACTCGGCGTCGACCAGGTTCGGCGGGGCCTGGATGCGGGCCGACGGGCCGAGGATGTGGCGGGCCACCGCGATGGCGGCGGCGAGCTCCTCCAGCTCGGCGTCGGGCATGCCGCGCATGGCGGTGTCGGGCTTGGCCCGGAAGTTCTGGACGATGACTTCCTGGATGCCGTGGTAGCTGCGCTGGATCCGGCGGAGCTCGAAGAACGCGTCGGCGCGCTCCTCGTAGGACTCGCCGATGCCGATCAGGACCCCGGTGGTGAACGGCACGTTGGAGCGGCCCGCGTCCTCCAGGACGCGCAGCCGGACGGCGGGGTCCTTGTCGGGGGAGCCGTGGTGGGGGCCGCCGGGCTCGGACCACAGGCGGGTGGCGGTGGTCTCCAGCATCATGCCCATGGACGGCGCGACGGGCTTGAGGCGCTGGAGCTCGGACCAGGACAGGACCCCGGGGTTGAGGTGGGGGAGCAGCCCCGTCTCCTCCAGGACGCGGATCGCCATGGCCCGTACGTAGGCGAGGGTGTCGTCGTAGCCGTGCGCGTCGAGCCACTCGCGGGCCTCCGGCCAGCGGTCCTCGGGGCGGTCGCCGAGGGTGAACAGGGCCTCCTTGCAGCCCATGGCCGCGCCCTGGCGGGCGATGTCGAGGACCTCGTCGGGGGAGAGGTACATGCCGTGGCCGGCCTTGCGGAGCTTGCCGGGGACGGTGACGAAGGTGCAGTAGTGGCACTTGTCACGACACAGGCGCGTCAGCGGGATGAAGACCTTGCGCGAGTACGTGATGACGCCCGGCCGCCCGGCGGCGGCGAGGCCGGCGTCGCGGACCCGGGCGGCTGAGGCGGCGAGGTCGGTGAGGGCCTCGCCGCGCGCCTGGAGGAGTACGGCCGCCTCGGTCGCGTCGAGCGCGACGCCGTCGCGGGCCCGCCGGAGCGCGCGGCGCATCGCGTTGTCGGTCGGAGCGTCACTCGGAGTGGTCATGGCCCGAGCATACGATCCGTCCGTACGGTGGTGGAGGGCGTCACCGCATCACCTCACCGGCGTTGACCAGCAGCGACTGGCCGGTTATCGCCCTGGCCCGGTCGGAGGCGAGGAAGACGGCGGCGTCGGCCACGTCCCCGTCGGTGGCGAGGTCCGGAAGCGCCATCCGCTCGGTGAGGCGGGCGTGCACCTCGGCCTCGGGAACGCCCTCGGTGTGGGCGGTGAAGGTGACGAACGCCTGCACCGGAGGTCCCCACATCCAGCCGGGGAGCACGGTGTTGACCCGGATCCGGTGGGGGCCGAGCTCGCGGGCCATGGAGTACATGGCTGAGGTCAGAGCCCCCTTGGAGGCGGCGTAGGCGGCCTGCTGCACCTCGTTGGGGGCCGCCACGGCGGACTGGGTGCCGATGATGACGACGGAGCCGCCGCCGGCCTCCTTGAGCGCGGGCAGACACGCGCGGGTCATCCTCAGCGTGCCGAGCAGGTTGACGTCGACGATCTGCTGCCAGGTCCCGAAATCGGCGTCCTCGATCCCGCCGAAGTAGGAGTCCCAGGCGGCGACGTGCACGACGGCGTCGACCCCGCCGAAGCGCTCCTGCGCCAAGGCGGCGAGGGCCTCGCACTGCGCCTCGTCGGTGATGTCGGTGGGCCGGTACGCGGTGTGGGCGCCGTCCGGGTCGATCTCGGCGGCGGCCTTGGCCAGATTCGCCTCGGTCCGCGCCCCGAGCACGGCGTTCCCCCCGTCGCGCACGACGGCGGCGGCCACCTGGTGCCCGAGCCCGGCCCCGACGCCGGAGACGATGACGGTCTTCCCTCGCAACAACGGCATGACGGGTCCTCCGGGGGCGGCTGGGCCATATCTGACGGGGCGTCAGGGTAGGGGGTGGTGGCGGAGGAGGGAAGGGGGACGCGCAGCGGCCCGCGTCCGCCTGGGTGGCGAACGCGGGCCGCGCGGGTCGTGCGGGTGCTGCTAGAAGGAGCCGTTCAGGCGGTACCAGTCGCCGTCCACCTGCACGCGGTCGTTCACGAGCCCGTTGCCCCGGCCCGTGTAGGACAGGAGCCAGCCCGGGTGGCCCGACACCGACCAGCCGTCGGCCGTGTACTTGTCGTTGGTGACCGTCGCGAGGTCGACCAGACCGTCGCCCGAGTAGTCGCCGACCGCCAGGAACGTCTCCATGACGTTCCAGCCGCTGCGGCCGATCAGCACCCGGTCGGCCAGGCCCGAGGCGGTGCCCGGGTAGAGCCAGAGCTTCCCGGTCGAGGTCTCGCGCGCGACCAGGTCGGGACGTCCGTCGCCGTTCATGTCGCCCGCGCCGACGAGCGCGTTCATGACGCCCCAGCCGCTGCGCCCGATCAGGACCCGGTCGGCCAGGCCCGAGGCGGTGCCCGGGTAGAGCCAGAGCTTGCCGGTGGAGGTCTCGCGCGCGACCACGTCGCTGCGGCCGTCGCCCGTGTGGTCGCCGAACGCGGTGATCAGCGACATGCCGTTCCAGCCGCCGCTGCCGATGAGCTTGCGGTCGCCGAGCCAGCCGTTGCCCTCGCCCGGGTACAGCCACAGCTTGCCGGTGGACGCCTCGCGCGCGACGACGTCCTCCTTGCCGTCGCCGGTGAAGTCGCCGTGCCGGGTCAGGGCGCTCATGCCGTTCCAGCCGCCGCTGCCGACCTTCTTGCCCGTGCCGTCGCCGGGCAGGAACCACAGCCGGCCGGCCTCGTCGCGGACGAGGACGTCGGAGCGCCGGTCGTTGTCGAGGTCGCCGAAGCCGGTCTTGACCGGCGAGGTCTCGGCGTACCAGCGCGGGTAGGCGTTGAGGCCGCACTCGCGGTCGGTGAGCACGAACTTGATCGAGCTCTTGTCGGACTCGGCCGGGCCGGACGAGCCGCCGCCGGGCCCGTTCGGCCGGTCCGCCCAGTAGGAGCCGAACCCGTAGTTGGGCTCCGAGTACAGGCAGGCGATCTTGTCGGTGCGGTTGCTCGTGGCCCACATCTTGTTGTCGAACGCGCCGAGGGTCGGCTGGTCCGTGTTGACCTTGAGCATCGGCCCGGTCGCGGCGTCGTTCGTCCAGGCGCAGAAGTAGCCGGTCGGGCAGTTCTCGTACTTGGCCGGGGCGGCCTGGGCGGGCGCCGCCGTGGTGGCGGCCAGACCCAGGCCGCCGATCGCGAGGCCGAGCCCTGTGGCCAGCCCGCGCAGAAGTGCAGTGCGCATGTGTGAGCGCTTCCCCCCTGATGGTGATGTGCGAGGCAGATTAGCGCCGGGCCGCCGGCCGGAAGGAGGAGGGGTCGGACATCTCCCCAACTGATGCTCCATCAGATACACCGGTCCCATGACGACCGAAGAGACAGCAGGGCTGGGAGCAGGACAGGCAGCAGGACAGGCAGCAGGACGGGCGGCAGGACAGGCCGCCGGGCAGGACGACACCCGGGTCGACGCGTACGCCGAGCTCGCGGCCGTGGGGCCGTACGGGGTCAGGCCCGGACACGCGCTGATCACCATGGTCGAACCGCACCCGGGCCACGAGTACGCCTACAACCGCTGGTACGAGGACGACCACTACTACGCCGGGGCGATGGCCATGCCCTGGATGTACGCCGGGCGCCGCTGGGTGGCGACCCGGGAGCTGCAGGAGCTGCGCTACCCGGAGAAGTCGGCGGTCGCCCAGCCGGTCACCGCGGGGTGTTACATCTCCACGTACTGGGTGACCGAGGGCCGCTACGACGAGCACATGAAGTGGACCGTCGGGATCAACAAGCGGCTGAACCGAGACGGCCGCGTCTACCAGGACCGCACGCACGTCTTCACGGCCTTCCAGGACCACGTGGCGACGGTCTACCGCGACGGGGCCACCGGCCCCCGGGACTTCCACGCCCTCGACCACCCGTACGCGGGGCTCGTGGTGCAGGTCGTCGACGCCGAGGGGCCCGCACAGCGGGCCGAGCTGCTGGAGTGGCTGCGCTCGCGGGCCCTGCCGCGGCGGCTGGCGGGGTCCCCGGCGGCGATGGTGACGGTGTTCCGGCCGACGCCGCTGCCGGGGGACCGGATGACCTACGTGAAGCAGGTCGAGGGGATCGACACCCGGCTGACCCTGCTGTGGTTCCTGGAGGCGGATCCGCGTACCTGCTGGGACCGCTTCGAGGGGCTGGACACGGAGGTCGCAGGGGCTGGGCTGGGCCGGGTGGAGCTGGTGGCTCCGTTCATCCCGACCGTGCCGGGGACGGACCGGTACGTGGACCGGTTGCGGCGGTAGCCGCGGCCGGTGCGACACGCCGGGCATGGCCGAGCCCCCTCGGCCAGGACGGCGGGCCGGACGAGAGGGCTCCAGTCAGTACTGCGGGTGGTGCGTGTCGTTCCTGTGGTGCTGGTGGCGCTGATCGTTCGTGGAGCGGTGGCTGGGATGTGCGCCTCGACGTTCAGGCGAGACGTCCCAGCCGGCCCTCGGTGACGTCGGCGACGAACGAGGTCCAGGATCCCGGCGCGAAGGTGAGGGACGGACCGTCCGTCGCCTTCGAGTCGCGCACCGCGATCGCTTCCGTGACGGGGGACTTGACCTCGACGCAGGCGCCGTTCGCGGAGTAGGAGGACTTGGTCCAGTTTTCCGTGGCGCCCTGACGAATAGCCATGTTTCTCTCCGGTTCAGCGAGTAGTTCCGGTGACTGCCGGCCATTTCCCCGGCCGACGTGATCGACGCTACCCGCCGCACTCGGCGGGTGAAGAGGGCGTTCACCCGACCGAGTGGCATATTCCATTCAGGTCTTCTGTGGCTGGGGATCGACGGTGTACCGTACGGGCCCGCCTCGCGACCTGGCCGGATTCCTCCGGATTTACTGCTCCTTGCCCGCATAGTGGTCGATGATTCCCGAGATGAACTGCCGGGTCTGATCGACATTGAGGGCCTGGGCGCGCAGATGCTCGTACATCACGCTGTATTTCTGAACGTCGTTGGCCTTCTCCAGGTACAGATCGCTCGTCACGCCCTCGATGTAGACGACGGTCGAGTCCGAGGCGTCCGGGAATTCCAAAATCGCGTACTGGCCGTTCACGCCGGGGTGCGCACCCATCGTGAAGGGCATCACCTGGACCGTGACGTGCGGCTTCTCCGACTGCTCTATCAAGTACTCCAGCTGCCGGGTCATCAACTGGGCGTCACCCACGTACCGGCGCAGCGCCGCCTCGTCGATGACCGCCCAAAGGCGCAGCGGCCCGAGCTCCGGGTTGTTGTTGTCGGTCTCCGAGAGCCGCTTCTGGCGGTGCATGCGGACCTGGACGCGCTTGTCCACGTCGGCGGGGGCGGTCTCCGGCCACGCGCCGCGGACCAGGGCCTGGGCGTACTCCGGGGTCTGGAGCAGACCGGGGATCACCAGGGGCTCGTACGTGCGCAGGCTGGCGGCGTCCGTCTCCAGGCCGATGTACACGCTGTACGGGATGTCGCCGAAGGCGTGCCACCAGCCCTGCTGACGGGAGTCCTTGGCCATCTGCATGAGGGAGTCGACGAGCCTGCGGTCCTCCACCTCGTACACGTCGCACAGGTCGCGGACATCGCGCTGGCTGATGGAACGGCGGCCGTTCTCGAGTCGGCTGATCTTCGACTGGGAGACGAGGAGGCGCTCGGCGACCTGCTCGGCCGTCATGCCCTTGTCTTCGCGGAGCTTGCGCAACTCCATGCCCAGTCGGCGGCGTCGGACGGTGGGATTGACATTGGACGCCACTTGAACGGCACCTCCGCCTTCTTCTCGTTCTGTCGGTTCTGTTCTGTTCTCTCTGCGTGTCTGACGTTCAGCAGACTGCCACCGAAGGGCGCGGCGGCGCCGGAGAACGGCCGGGAAACACAGACGCGCGGGGTGGCGGGGCCGGCGAACCGGCCTCGCCACCCCGCGCGCTGGCGGTTCCGGAACCGGGTCTTTGGGGGACGCCGGCCGCGGTGATGGCGTTGCGGTCGTACGAATGCCTGCCGTGGGTCAAGGGGTGTGGCAGGCGGTACGGGCACTGCTGTGCGGGTGTCGCCGACGCAGCGGCGCGTGGATCAGTGCGCGGCCGCGCGGGCCATCGCACCCGTCCGGCGCGGCTGGAGCGGAACGCCGTTCGCCGTCGCCCGGGCGGGCGGCGGGGCCGCCGGTGCGCGGTCGCGGCGTGGCTGCGCCGCCACACCGTTCTGGACGTCCATGACGGCGTGCGCCACCAGACCGCCCATCGGGTCGTGCCGGATCAGGTCCCGCAGCCGGGACCTGGACGACCGCCCCTCGTTGCCGGGGTACAGGTGCTTGCCGAGTCCGACCGCGTGGGCCAGTGCGGCAAGCGCCGCGGTCCGCGGGTCCGGCGGTACGCCGGTGCGGATCGCACTGTCGAGCCGGGCACGGATCTCCCGGCTGATCGCCGTGTCGGTCGCCTGGTAGCGAGTCGTCGGCAGCACCCCGCACATCTGTCCCGCGACGGCATGGACCATGCCGCAGCGCTCCAGGTGCGCGAGGTAAATCTGGCGGAGCCCCAGCCGGGGTCCGCCGATCCAGTGGACGGCCCGTACCGGGCTGCCGCGTCTGCGCAGCAGTTCCAGTGCGGAGTCCAGAGTCGGATCTCCTGTCGGCCGTGGCATCACCACGGCGATACGATCCCCGTCAGGGGCTATCCGTCCTGCCAGAGCCAGCTCTACTAGCTGTGCCCCGGCCAGGCCGAGGTCGAGCGACTGCGGCTGCGCCGTGGTTCCCGTGGTCGGGTCCAAGGCGAGCAGCAGAAGCTCCTCCGGAATTGTTCTGCGGCTCCTGCCCATCCATGCCTCCCCGCGTGGATGAGTGACAGGGTGACGCCTCTCACATTCATCTGTCGAGAGCGCCTGGCCGCTTTGTGGGGGAACCGGCAGCTATGTCGTTCTCGTCTAGCGGGTCGGCGATGCCCCCTAGACGGGACACTGTTAGACGGTTCGGACAGCAGCCGGACGGCGATCGAGGAGGAACTGGTGGCGGGCGAGTCCCCCGACAAGTCGGTAGATGAAGGTGCGGTGGGGGAGGGGCGCGACCCGAGGCTGTCGGTGTTCCGGCCGCGGGATCCCGAACCGGAGCCGGAGGGTGTTGACCCGTTGCGGGACGCGGTGGCGGCGTGGGTCGCCTCGGAGTCCGAGAACGGTGCCGGTGCCGGTGCCGCCGGCGGTGCTGACGCCGACGCCGAATCCTCCTCCGACGCCGACTCCGACTCCGACTCCGACTCCGACTCTGAATCCGACCCTGGCTCCGGCTCCGGGTCCGCATCCGCCTCCAAATCCGGGGACGCGTCCGGCACCGGGTCCGGTTCCGGGTCGCCCGGTCGGGTGGAAACGGATCCGGCCGAGGGTTCCGCTTCCGTACGGCCGGCCGGTGATGCCGGGTCGGATTCCGCCGACCCCGCCGACCGGCCGAGCGAGGCCAAGGGTTCCGCTCCGGTGAAGCCGACCGGGGACGACCGGGTGACGGCGTCGGACGCCGCGAAGCGCGGCTCCGCTTCTGCGCGGCCGGCTGCCGCCGATGAGCCGGTGGACAGCGAGCGCACGGCCGTCTTCCGCGCGCCGAAGCCCGCCGAGGTTGAGGCCAAGGGTTCCGCTTCCGCGCAGCCCGCCGGTGGTTCGGACCAGCGGACCACCGCCTTCGGCGTGGTGAAGCCGAAGCCGGCCGATGCCGACCGTTCCGCTTCCGAGCGCCTCGCCGGTGGTGCCAAGCCGGACGCCGATCAGCGGACGACGGCCTTCGGCGTCGTGAAGCCGAAGCCGGCCGAGGGTGAGGGTTCCGCTTCCGCGCAGCCCGCCGGTGGCGCGGACCAGCGGACCACCGCCTTCGGCGTCGTGAAGCCGAGCCCGGAGAAGCCGGCTGCTGCCGACGAGCCGGTGGACAGCGAGCGCACGGCCGTGTTCCGGATGCCGAAGCCCGCCGAGGACAAGGCCAAGGCCAAGGCCGAGGACTCCGCTTCCGCCAAGCCGGCGCCCGCCGATGAGCCGAAGACCGCGTTCGGTGTCGCCAAGCCCGCCCCGGCCAAGCCCGCCCCGGCCAAGCCGGCCGACGGGGGCGAGCCGGCGGACAGTGAGCGCACCGCGGTGTTCCGCGCGGTGAAGCCGGCGGACGCCGCCAAGCCCGCGAGCCCGTCCGCCTCCGCGAAGCCCGCCGGTGATGCCAAGCCGGGCACCGACCAGCGGACCGCGTTCGGTGTCGCCAAGCCCGCCCCGGCCAAGCCGGCCGACGGGGGCGAGCCGGCGGACAGTGAGCGCACCGCGGTGTTCCGCGCGGTGAAGCCGGCGGACGCCGTTAAGGCTGCCAAGCCCGCCGACGCTGCCAAGCCGGCCGACGCTGCCAAGCCCGCGGATGATGCCAAGCCCGCGGATGACGCCAAGCCCGCCAAGCCGGAGGCCGACCGGCGGACGACCGCCTTCGGTGTCGTGAAGCCGACGCCGGCTCCCGCCAAGCCCGGCGACGCCGGTGAGCCGGCGGACAGTGAGAAGACCGCCGTGTTCCGCGCGGTGAAGCCGGCCCCGGTGAAGCCGGACGCGGGCAAGCCCGCCCAGCCGGGCGGCGACGCCGCCAGGAAGCCCGGCTCCGGACCCGCGGGGTCCAGTACGTTCGTGCCGCTGCGCGGCGAGGGTACGGCCGCGCCGAAACCCCCGGCCGCGTCCCGCCCGGCGCCGCCGCCGGTGTCGCTGGAGCCCGGCGAGCGGACCACGCAGCAGCCGCTGCCGCCGAAGCCGCCGCTCGACATGCTCGCGGACCTGACGAACAACCCGCCCCCGCCGCCGAGCCCGCTCCGCACCACCGTCCGGCGCTTCAAGATCTACGCGCCGATCGTCGGCCTCCTGGCCGTCATCCTCGCCGTCGTGCAGCTGGTCCGCCCGCTGCCCGAGCCGAAGCTCACGATGACCGCGAAGAACACGTACACCTTCGACGGCGGCGCCCCGACGCTGCCGTGGCCGAAGGAGGGTCAGGCCTACATGGCGGCGGCCGGCCTCGGCACCGTCGGCACCTTCGGCGAGCAGAAGCCCGTCGCGATCGGCAGTGTCGCCAAGGCGATGACCGCGTACGTGATCCTCAAGGGCCACCCCCTCAAGAAGGGGGAAAAGGGCGCGATGATCGACATCGACAAGACCGCGGTGGACGACGGCAAGAAGGAGTCCGAGGGCGAGTCGACGGTCAACACCCTCAAGGCGGGCGAGCAGATCTCGCAGTACGACGCCCTCGCCGCGATCATGATCCCGTCCGCCAACAACGTCGCGCGGCTCCTCGCGCGCTGGGACAGCAACGGTGACCAGGAGGCGTTCGTCAAGAAGATGAACGACACCGCCAAGGAACTCGGCATGACCAACACCACGTACACGGACCCCTCGGGTCTGGACGCGACCACGGTCAGCACCGCCGAGGACCAGGTCAAGCTCGGTCTCAAGATCGTCGAGATGCCGGAGCTGATCGCGATCACCAAGCTGCCCAAGTGGACCGACCAGTCCGGCAAGTCCTGGCGGAACTACAACGACCTGATCCCCTTCAACGGCTCGCTCGGCATCAAGACCGGCTCCACCACGAAGGCCGGCGGCAACCTGCTCTTCGCCGCGGAGAAGAAGGTCGGCGAGACCAACCAGCTGATCGTCGGCGCGGTCCTCGGCCAGCACGGCGTACCGATCCTGGGGACCGCCATCGACGCCAGCAGGCAGATCATGCTGTCCACGCAGAAGATGCTGACGAACGCGCCGGTCGTGAAGAAGGGCGATGTCGTCGGGTACGTGGACGACGGCCTCGGCGGCCACACCCCGGTCGTCGCGACCGCCGACGTGGAGGCGGTCGGCTGGCCGACCCTCACCGTCAACGTCAAGCTGGGCAGCGGCGGCACCAAGCTTCCCCAGACCGCCGGGGCCGGCACCGAGGTCGGCGTGCTGACCGTCGGTGAGGGCGCCAGCCAGGTGAAGGTGCCGGTGGCGCTGAAGAGCGACCTGGCCGCGCCGGGCATCGGCAGCAAGCTGACCCGCGTCGGCTAGAGCGGGTGACCGCGTGACCGCGTGAACCGGCGCCCCGGGCAACCCCGGGGCGCCGGAGCGCGTCTACGGACCCGGGACCCGGGACCCGGGACCCGGGACCAGGGTGTCGTCGTCGTATGTCGTCAGGTGTTGGGGAGTGTGCGTCGGCAGTGACCACCGCTGAGCAGCAGAGGCAGGAGCAGGGGGCCGGGCCGGGCCCGCGCCGGGATCCGGCGAAGGGCGTCCCGGCCGATTCCGCCGTGTCCGACGACGGCGCCGGCATACGGGGCCGTGCGCGCGGCGCCCTCGGCTGGGCCCACCGGCACCCGGTGGCCGTCGCCTCCGCCGTCGCCGCGGCCTTGCACATCGCCTGGTTCTTCAGCTTCGCCAACAGCGGCGGCGACCTCGCCGCGCAGGACGCGTGGGCCGAGTTCGTCGGCCGCCACCCCGACTCGGCGTACAACCTCGCCTGGTACGGCGGCATGCACCCGGTCTCGTACAGCGTCGTCTCGCCGTACGTGATGTACATGATCGGCGTCCGGACCACGATGATGATCGCCGGCACCCTCTCGGCGGGGCTGTTCGCGCTGATCCTGACCCGCTGCCGGGGCGTCGTCCGGCAGCCGCTGTGGCCGGCCCTCGCCGGGGTGTACGGGCTGCTGTGCAACGCCATGTCCGGCCGCGTCACCTTCGGGCTCGGCGTGGTGTTCGCGCTCGGCGCGGTCGCCGCCGTGTTCTGCTGGCCCCGCAAGTGGGCCGAGCGCCGTTGGGCCAAGGCCGCCGTCGCGGCCCCGCTGGCCGGTCTCGCGACCGCCGCCAGTCCGGTCGCCGGGCTGTTCCTCGGGGTGATCGCGGCCGCGCTGTTCCTGAGCGGGCGGCGCCCGGGCGCCTACGCGCTGGGGCTGGCCCCGGTGGCGGTGGTCGGGCTGTCGGCCTGGCTGTTCCCGTTCTCCGGCACGCAGCCGATGAAGATCGGCTCGGCCGCGCCGCCGTTCGTGTTCGCGGTGGCGCTCCTGGTCCTGGTGCCGAAGCGGTGGAAGACGGTCCGCATCGCCTCGGGCGTGTACGCGCTCGGGGTACTGCTGACCTGGCTGATCGACTCCCAGGTCGGCTCCAACGTCACCCGGATGATCATGCTGTTCGGCGCGGCCGTGGCCCTCGCGGCCCTCCCGTACGCCGTGCCGCGCTCGCGGCAGTGGTACGGGCTGCTGCTCGCCTTCGTCGGCCTGAACGTCTGGATCACGTCCAACAGCATCACGGACATCGTCCGCACCACTCCGGTGGCGGCATGGAACCGCGAGCTCGCCCCGCTCGTCGACCAGCTCCAGAAGGCGGGCGCCGACCGCGGCCGGGTCGAGGTGGTCCCGGCCAGCAGCCACCGCGAGTCGTCGGCCTTCCCCTCGTACGTGAACCTCGCGCGCGGCTGGAACCGGCAGGCCGACCTGGAGCGGAACCCGATCTTCTACGACGACTCCCTCAGTGCCGCGAGCTACCGGGCCTGGCTGGACCGCTGGGCCGTGCACTACGTGGTGCTGCCCGCCGACAAACCCGACTCGGGCGGCGAGGACGAGGCGAAGCTGGTGGGTGAGGGGCTCCCGTACCTCCAGCAGGTGTGGGGCGACCGGAACTGGCGGCTGTTCAAGGTCCACGAGCCGACGGACCTGGTCGCCGGGCCCGCGACGGTGGTGCGGGCGAGCGCCGACCGGCTGGTCATCGACGTGAAGCAGCCCGGGCGGGTGCTGGTGCGGATCCCGCATTCGCCGTGGCTGGGGCTGGTGGACGGCGCGGGGAAGCCGGTGGCGCCGCCGCAGGCGAAGCAGCCGAACACGGCCGGGTGCCTGTTCAAGGCGGCCCCGGACGTCGAGGGCGACGTGTGGACGGAGCTGCTGGCGCCGGCGGCCGGCGAGTACCGGGTGGCGGCGAAGTACCAGCTCCC